>CAYTJE010000064.1:7791-14889 GCA_964437855.1 uncultured Anaerolineales bacterium
GCGCGGCACACCGGGCGCCCCACCTCGCGGCGCACACGTAGACCCGCCGCGCGGCACACCGGGCGCCCCACCTCGCGGCGCACACGTAGACCCCCCGCGCGGCACACCGGGCGCCCCACCTCGCGGCGCACACGTAGACCCGCCGCGCGGCCTATCGTACGGCACGCGGGCTGGCCGGGGATGCCGTATCGTCTTGTCCGTGGCGCGGGTCGTCACCGGGTTACTCCGGCGCGGGAACCTGGGCGGTCTCGGTGCGCTGTCGAACGCCCAGGATGCCCGCCAGGCTGAAGCGGAACACGTGGTCGATGATCGTATCGAGGTCTGCGTCCAGCGGCGGTGGCCCCGGCAGGCGGGTGCCCTCCGGCAGCGACTGGCGGAATCGCTCGCGTATTACAAAGTGGATGCACGGCGTCAGGACGCTCATCTCGCACAGGCGGACCTGCCCCTCATCGGCGCGGGGGCCCAGCAACGCCTTCACCACGGCCCCCATCCCCTGGCGGATCGGCTCGATGGCCTCGTACATGGCCTCGGAGAGCAGGCCGGTCGGATTCGCCAGTTCCTTGTGGATGATGTCGAACTCGTGGCTCTCCGGGTCGGCAACGCGCTGAATGAGGGCGCGAATGCGGCCGCGGAGCCGGTCCTCGGGCGGGGCGTCGGCCGGCACCCGGCCGTCGGGAGGGTGCTTCGCCACCGACCGGGCGAACGCCTGCCGCCAGGCCTCCACGTACAGGGTCTCCTTGTGGCGGAAGTAGTAGTTGACCGCGGCGATGTTGGCCCCGGCCCGCTCGCAGATCTCCGCGACCGTGGCGTGGTGGTACCCCTTCTCGGCAAAGGTGCGGCGGGCGGCTTCCAGCAGACGGTCGCGGGTATCGGCGGTGTCGCCGGACTCGGTGGGCATGGTCGTCTCCGCAGGGGCTAACGTTTGCTTGAAGTGATTATTTCAATCAAATACTAGGCCAGGTGGGAGGCGTTGTCAAGCAGGTTTTCGCCGAAAGGCTCGCAGGGAGGGCTGGAACCGGCCTTCCTGTAAAAAAGCGACTGAGGGCTGCGCCGGGGATCAACCCCGGCGCGACGGGGCTGCGCCGGGGATCAACCCCGGCGCTGCGGGGCTGCGCCGGGATAATCCCCGGCGCGACGGGGCTGCGCCGGAGGGAAACCCCGGCGCTGCCGCCAGGGTCGAATCTCGCCGGACATCGCTCTCGCCCTCGCGGGGCGAGGCCCGGCAAACCGCTTGGTATCGTCCCGAAGGTGGGGGACGGCACAACGACAGGAGGGCCTCGGCCACGGCTCCGGGACTGCCAGGGGCGCCCCTTTCGCCCCGTCGCCTCGGCGTCGGCCCTCCAGGCTTCGGGCCTTGGGTGAGGCCGACGCGACGGGGCGCCAGGGGCTTGAGGGGCCGGGGTGGGAAGAATCCTGAATCGCTATGCGCGGCCCGTACGGGTCGCGCGTCACCCCTCTCGTGCGTTGGGCATGGGGCGACGGGGTCTGGGGGAGATGGACTCTCCCCCAGGATGTGCCTCGCTCCAGCACGCTGATCGGGCCGTGTGCCGCTGCCCCCCACTTTGGGGACGATACCAACCGCTTGGACTCCCTGCCGCGACCCGGTACAATGCCCGCCACGGGTCCGGCCCGAGAAAGGAGCGCGCGTGTCGCAACACCGCTCGCCGCTTACCGAGGGGTCCGGCTGGCCGGAGATCACGGTCAAGGCCGTGGTCCTGGGCGTGGTGCTGTCGGTCCTGCTGGCCGGGGCGAACGCCTACCTGGGCCTGCTGGCGGGGATGACGGTGTCGGCGTCGATCCCGGCGGCGGTGCTCTCGATGGCGGTGCTGCGCCTCTTCCGCCGGTCGAACATCCTGGAGAACAACATCGTCCAGACGGCGGCGTCGGCGGGCGAGTCGCTGGCGGCGGGCGTCATCTTCACGTTCCCGGCCCTGGTCATGCTGAAGACCTGGACGGGCTTCAGTTACTGGGAGACCACGACCATTGCGGGCCTGGGCGGGCTCCTGGGCGTGCTGTTCACGGTGCCGCTGCGCCGCGCGCTGATCGTGGATGGGAAACTCACCTTCCCGGAAGGCGTGGCCACGGCCCAGGTGCTGGAGGTGGGCGACCGGGGCGGGGCGGGCGTGTGGCCGATCGCCGCCGGAGGCGGGCTGGGCGCGGTCTACAAGTTCGGCCAGACGGGGCTGAGGCTCTGGTCGCCCACGGCGGAGGTGGCCGGACGCCTCGGCGGGCGGATCGCCTACCTCGGCGCGAGCCTGGCGCCGGCCCTGGTGGGCGTCGGCTACATCGTGGGCATCAACATCGCCGTCCTGGTCTTTCTGGGCGGCGTGTTGAACTGGTGGGTGGCCATCCCCATTCTCTCGGCCTCCGGCGAGGCCGCCGGCGCCGCCGACCCGGCGGAGGCGGCCGAACACCTGTGGGAGACCCAGACGCGGTACCTCGGCGTCGGGGCGATGATCGTGGGCGGCCTGTGGGCGGTCCTGCGCCTGGGGCCGAGCCTGATTCGGGGCGTCCGGTCGGGCCTCTCGGCGTACCGGCAGGTGCGGCGTCAGGGCGGCGCCTCCCTCCCGCGGACCGAACGCGATACGCCGATGCAGTGGATCGGGGTCGTTCTGGCGGTGTCGGTGATACCGCTGTTCTTCGTGTTTCGCCACGTCACGGGCGAGGGTGGCACCGCCGCCTTCATGGCGCTGATGATGCTGGTGGCGGGGTTCCTGTTCTCGGCGGTGGCGTCCTACATGGCGGGGCTGGTCGGCTCGTCGAACAACCCCGTCTCGGGTGTGACGATCGCGACGATCCTGACCTCGTCGCTCCTGCTGCTGGCCCTCGGGACGGGCAGCGCGACGGGTCCGGCGGCCGCCATCCTTATCGGGGCGGTGGTCTGCTGCGCGGCGGCGATCGGCGGCGACAACCTCCAGGACCTGAAGGCCGGCCACCTCCTCGGCGCCACTCCCTGGAAGCAGCAGGTCATGCAGGGGGTGGGGGTGCTGGCGGCCGCCTTCGTGGTGGCCCCGATCCTGTCGCTGCTGCTCCACGCCTACGGCATCGGCGAGGCGACCGAGGCGCATCCCGAACCGCTGCCCGCCCCGCAGGCCACGCTGATGGCCTCGGTGGCTCGCGGCGTGTTCGATCAGAAACTGCCCTGGACCATGATCGCCGTGGGCATGGGCGTGGCGGTGGCCGTCATCGTCCTCGACGTGGTGCTGGAGCGGTGCCGGAGCGGATTCCGGACCCCCGTGTTGGCCGTGGCGGTGGGCATGTACCTGCCGATGGAGTTGGGGTCGGCGATCCTGGCGGGCGGCCTGATCGCGTGGGCGGTGGGCCGCCGGCGAAAGGGGGAGGCGTCGGCCGCTCCGGGGGCGCCCCACGGCCGGGGTGTGCTCCTGGCGGCCGGACTCATCACCGGCGAGGCCCTGCTCGGTATCCTGCTGGCGATCCCGATCGTGGTCTTCGGCGGGCGGAACCCGCTGGACGTGGGCCTGGAGGGCGAACTCCCGGCCTGGCCGGGCGTCCTGCTGATGCTCGGCGTCGTGGCGACACTGCTGGGGGTCGGACTCCGTCGCGGCCGGGACGGTCACGGCGATGGACCGGCCTAGAGCAGTTTAACGCGGCGTGGTGGCGCGGTGGGTCTCCGTACCCACCGCGCCACCCCGTGTCGTGCTATGCGCGCGGCGGGTGCGTCCATACGGAGGCGTACGCCGAGACCTGCCGCGCTCCTATCCGAACTGAAAATGCTCTAACTCGACTTACGCTACTTCCCGCGCGGCCCGTACCCGCCGCGCAGCCGTACAAACGGTGGTCCCCGCGGCGGAGACGCGGAAGTGTCGCCCGCGGGAGCGGGCTACGGCAGAGGCAAATGCGGCTGGAGGGTGTCGAGGAGGCGGCGGACCTGCTCCCGCTCCGGCCGGCGGAAGCGGTGCATGGGCTCGGCCATGAAGTCGTCGCAGACCCCGCCCAGCGCCAGCGCGCACTTCAGCCCCTTGATGACGGCCGAGGCGTGCCGGCCGATCGTGTACAGCCCGCCCAGGCGGCGGACCCACTCGTCCAACTCGTCCACGCGTGCCTCATCGCCGCGGACGGCGGCGTCGTACAGGTCGACGAAGAGGCGGGGGCAGAGGTTGGCGCCGCCGGCGACGCCGCCGTCGCCGCCCAGGCGCATGGCCCGGGCCAGCAGGGCTTCGGGGCCGACCAGGAGGGTCCAGTCCTTGCGCCGGCGGGTCATCTCGCGGATGCGGCGGAAGTAGTCGAGGTCGCCGCTGCTGTCTTTCAGGCCCACGACGCCGTCCAGGTCCATGGCCCGGCGGACCGTCTCGGGCTCCAGCGCCACCTTGGTCATCAGGGGGATGTTGTAGAGCAGGGCCGGCCGCGGCAGGTCCGGGACGATGTGCTGGAGGTATTCAACGAGTTCCGGCTGCCCGGCCGGGAAGTAGTACGGGGCCGACAGCACCACGGCCGAGGCCCCGGCGTCGGCGGCGAAGCGGGCCAGCGCCAGCGACTCGACGCACGAGGTGTCGGTGATGCCGACGAGGACGGGCACGCGGCCGGCGGCGCGGCGGCAGGTGCGGGTCACCACCTCGCGGCGGAGGCGGTAACTGAGGCTCGGCGCCTCGCCCGTCGTGCCGAGCACGAACAGGCCGTGCACCCCGCCGGCGATGACGTGCTCGATGAGCCGGTCCAGGCCGGGCTCGTCCAGGCGGTCGCGGCCGGCCAGGGGCGTGATGAGGGGCGGGATGATGCCGCCCGTCGGCGGCGGAGGGCCGGCGTTGCCCGTGGTCATCGCGTGTCCTCCGTGCGTGGCGTCGTGTGCCCCTCGGTGCGGCCGGGTGGGGCGGGGCCGGCGTGCATCCTCAGGCCTCCTCATTCTGCATTTTGCGGTCGCCGGTGTCGCCCGGGGCGCCGGGGCCGGTCTCGGCCGGCGCGGTCTGGGGCGGCGGCCGGTGGTTCCAGGCCAGGCCGGCCACCAGGCCCACCAGGATGATGGTGGCAGTGCCGATGACGCTCGTCAGGAACCGGTGCAGGGGGCTCCGGGCAAAGGTCATCGCCCCGGGCCAGAGGTCCAGGTGGGTCACCAGGAGATGGCCGCCGAGGACCGCCGCCGTGGCCGCGGCCGCCGCCACGCCGGCCGCGCGGTGCCCGAGGAGCCGGCGCAGCAGGAGCCAGAGGAGGCACACGCCGGCCATGGCGGCCGCCGTCGCGAACGACAGGGTCAGCCACAGGATGACGAGCACGCCGACGACGGCGCCGATGGCGGCGGCGCCGCTGCGGACCCGTCGCGACAGGAGGCCCAGCAAAAACAGGCCCACCATGCCGCCCGCGAACACGCCCGCCAGCGTCCACCAGGCGTCCAGGACGCTCTTGACGCCGATCAGGGCCAGGGCCACGCCGGTGCCGACGGCGCCCCACAGCAGGGTCGAGACGTGGAGGACGCGCATCGACTGCTTCTCGCCGGCTTCCGGGTTCCAGTAGCGCTTGTAGATGTCGGATAGAACGATGGTGGCGGAACTGTTGAGGCTCGTGTCGATGCTGCTCATGGTGGCGGCGAAGAGGGCGGCGATGAGCAGGCCCGTCACGCCCGGCGGCAGGGCCGTGACGATGTAGTGCGGCAGGACGCGGTCGCCGATCTCGGCGTCGGTCAGGGCGTCGGCCCTGGCCCGCACGTCGGCCTCGGTGAACGCATCGTCCTCCTGGCGAAGGACCTCACGGGCCTTGATCCGGGCCACCTCGGCGCGCACCCCGGGGTGCGCCTGGTGGTAGGTGTAAAGGCTGGTCCCGACGAAGAGGAAGAGGGCCGAGACCGGCACGTAGACCAGGGCCCCCAGCCAGACGCTTCGCTTCGCCTCCCGGTCGCTCCGGGCGGTGTGGTACCGCTGCACGAAACTCTGGTCGATGCCGAAGTTCTTCAGGTTCTCCACCAGGCCGTACAGCAGGACGACCCAGAAGGTGGACGTGGTGAGGTCGAGGCCGAAGCGCCCCCACGAGAACTTGCCCTCGGCCGAGGCGATCTCGAAGACCTGGCCGGGGCCCTCCGGCATGCCCAAGAGCAGCATCACCGCCACCACCAGGATGCCGACGCTCAGGATGAGGCTCTGGGCCACGTCGGTCCAGATGACCGCCTCGATGCCCCCCACCAGCGTGTACAGGGTAATCAGCGCCCCCATGGTGATGATGATGGGGACGAGCGGCCAGCCGGTCAGCACGTTCAGCGCCAGCGCCACGCCGAACATGATGGTCCCGACGCGGCTGATCTGGAGCAGCAGGTAGCAGACCACCGTGTAGGTCCGGGCCCACGGACCGAACCGCGCCTCCAGGTGGTGGTAGGCCGAGATCTCGCCCGTCCGCCGGAAGAACGGCACGAACACCTTGACGGCAATGACGGCGGCAATCGGCAGCGACAGGCTGAAGACGAACCGGTTCCAGTTGCCCCCGTAGGCAATCCCGGGGTACCCGATGAACGTGTTGCTGCTCAGGTACGTGCCGAAGATGCTCAGGCCCACCGCCCAACCCGGCAGCGACCGGGCCGCCGCCATGAACTGCTCGGTGCTCCGGCTCTTGCGGATGAACCAGCATCCGAATCCGACCACGCCCGCCACGTAGACCACCAGCACGACGAGGTCCGCCAGGGAAAGTTGCATGCAGGCCTCCCGGTGCTGTCGGGTGCGAGTCGCCGGCCGGCGTCGGATGCCGAACCCGGCGGCAACCACCATACTCGACCGTCCGGCCGATGCCACCCACAATCGCGGCCGCGGCCGCTGGCCCGGTACACCGCCGCCGCGTAGGCCGCACGCCTATGGTTGCCGAGCAACCGAACAAGCAGGGAGGCAAGTTAAACGGCGCTTAGAGTCCACCCAGCTCTTTTCCATTCTCCGCGTCAATCCATATAATGGCAAGAGGGAGCATCGTGTAGGCTTCCTTGGTGCCCGTATATCGGAACCCAAATTGAAATACAAAGGCAAGGCGTGGGTTCTTCGATGCTTTCCTCAAGTCCTCTTCCGTAAGTGTTTCAGCGACCTTTGTCTTAGCGTAGTTAGGATACACGATTTGGAGTGCGGATTCAACTCTGAAACGCAACACGGCCCCCAAGCCCCTGGAGCCCCGTCG
>CAYTJE010000065.1:0-2412 GCA_964437855.1 uncultured Anaerolineales bacterium
GGCTGCGTCATGGGTGCCCTGCCCCGCGGCTATCGGAATCGCCGTAGGATAGCAGTGCAGCCGATGGGTGTCAACGTCCGCGGATAGGACTTGGCGCTACAACGCCAACTCGGGCGCGGCGGGTCTCCGTACCCGCCGCGCAGCCCCGGAAGAACCGTTTCAAGCGCGGTGGGCAAGACTGCCCACCGCGCTATCCCCACCGGACGCCCCATGGGCAATCTCCCGGCCGGGCAAGACCGGCCGGGCCACACAGGTTTGGCCTCGCGCCGTTGGCCTTTGACTTTGGACCTCGGACTCGCGACCTTGGACCCTATTCCGCCTTCTCCAGTTTCACCCAGTCCAGTCCGACCATGTACGCCTTCTTGGCCTTCGGATTGGTTCCGGTGATCTCGAGGGTCAGTTTGTGCTTGCCCGCCTCCAGCGTATGCGTACCGAGGTCGATGGGCCCGGTCGCAACCACGCCGTTGTTGTAGAGGTCGAGCGGCTCGCCCAGTTTCTTTCCGTCCAGCGACAACTGGACGATGCCGTAATCGACGGCCTTGGTCAGGTTCACGGACAGGCGGTACGTGCCGCGCTTCTCGACGGGCACCGACAGGGCCAGGCGGTCGCCGGGCTTCGCGCGGGTCCACCAGAGGTGGCTGTTGCCGGACCATCCGGTGCCGTAGTGGGTCATCCGCTGGGGTCGGGCCCGGCCGCCGGTCCGCTCCGTGATGATCATCGTCTCGGCCTCGTAGGCGCCGTTGACGACCGTCGGCTCGGGCGTCTTGGCGTAGCCGAGGCGCTCGCTCACGGGCACGGGCCTGTAGGGGTCGGCGCCGCCGGGCGCCTGGTACCAGTACGCGACGGCCGCGTACAGCGTGGGCTTGGCGTTCGGATAGTATTTCTCGATGGCGCCCTCGAAGGCGGTCTGGAAGGGGATGCTGTCGCTGATATGCCAGCGGTTCACCGACACGTGCCCCCGGTTGCCGCTGGCGATGGTCTGGTTGTGGTAGGCGTGATGGAAGATCTGGGGGGTGCACCAGGCGTAGCCGAAGTAATCCTCGCTGCCGGTGCCGAAGGTGGAGGGGAACGTCTCGCCGTCGACGAAGAACTTCTCGTCGCCCTCGCCCCACCACCCGCCGCGCGGGTTCCAGACGTGGAGCATGACACCGCAGAAGCGTCCCCGGCCGCGGGTCGTGAGCAGGGTCCAGTCGATCTTTCGCCGCTCCGGGTCCGCCGGCAGGAAGGCGTCGCGGTGCCACTTGGCGTGGAAGCGGGCGAGCGTCTCCACCGGCCGCGCGAGCGGCGCGTGCGTGATGCGCAGCGTGACCCGCCGGTCCTCCCGGCCGCCGTTGGCCAGTTCCACCTTGGCCGAGGTCGCAAACGGCATGTACCAGAGGCAGTAGAAGTGCTTCTCGGTCATGCCGAGGGGCAGCGACTTGTACCGGTTCACCCCCGGCGCGGTGCCGAAGAGGTCCCCCAGGGGCGCCCAGACGGCCGGCTCCGCGGCGCCGTCCCACGTGATGCGGACGGCGAGTTCCCGCAGGGCGGGGACAACCGTCTTCTCGCCCTCGCCGAAGGTGTTGTCGACGCGGATGGCGGTAATGGCCCGGGGGCCCTTGAGGTCGGCCACGACCGCCGACTCGCCGCCGACCACGGTCACGGTCTTCGTGAGGGTCTCCTGGCCGTCGCGACGGCCGGCGGGGTCCCGGCCGAGCCCCCCGGCCAGGGTCTTGTCGGCGGCGGCCAGCGCCTCGGTCGCCTCGGCCGGCAGGTCCATCGAGAACGTCGGCACCCGCGTGCCCTTCGGGAACGTCTCGTAGCCGAATTGGAAGTACCGGCCCCAGCCCTTCTCGGCCACGATGCGGCACGACCTGGCGTAGGGGATGGGCACGTAGTTGTTCCGGCCGCGGGCCGCCGTGTACACCAGCGACGGGGGGTCGAACGGCGCGTGTTTGCGGTTGAAGTAGCCGTCGAACGGCAGGTCGATGGCGGGTTCGGAGGCCCCGTCGAGGTAGACCTTGACGTGCCCCTGTGCGGCCCGGGCCGACCAGATGCGCCAGATGCATCCGGGGCCGTCCATCTCGGCCATGACGATGCGGTCGCCCTCCTTGCGGATGCAGCCGGTGCCGTCGCCGTTGGCGGCCCAGGCCACGTACGTGCCGGTGTCGGCGTCGTAGCGTGACCGGCGGTCGTAACTGGACCACTGGGCGCACGTGTCGCCCCTGGGCGGGAGGACGGCCAGGCGCTCCAGGTCCGTCAGGCGCCGGGCGAGGTCGGCATAGGAGAGGTCCTCGGCCGCGGCGGGCGCCGCGACGAGACCGACGAGAACGGCAAACAGCGTGATGCGAGTCATTGTGAAACCTCCTGCTTCTTTCGCGGCGCACGTGTGCCACGGTTTGCCTGTCAAACCGTGTTTCGCGTGTGGCCCGG
>CAYTJE010000065.1:2512-14863 GCA_964437855.1 uncultured Anaerolineales bacterium
CCGGTCTTGTCCGGCCGGGAGGCGTGTGGCCCGGCCGGTCTTGTCCGGCCGGGAGGCGTGTGGCCCGGCCGGTCTTGTCCGGCCGGGAGAACACGGATTGGCAAGCAATCCGTGGCACCCGGCGCGGCGTGGCACCCGGCGCGCGGCCCGTCCATACGGACCCGTACTGGGGCAAGCGGGCCGGCGAACACGTTTGCAGCGCGGTGGGTACGGAGACCCACCGCGCCAGTTTCGCGGGCCGGCGAACACAGACAACCGGCACGGTAAAACCATTCAGGAACCTTCGTTGGCGCCCACCTTCAGGGCGCTGGTGATCTCGGCGATGCCCACGCCGAGCACCTTCCGGGCCACCGGGTCGAGGGCCGACTCCGGGCCCCGCAGGTGCACCGTCCGGTGCACGTGTTCGAGGGTCTTGCCGGGCTCCAGGGCGGCCGCCGGCGAGGAAGACTCCAGTTCGTAGAACGGCCCCATGGGCTCGGCCCCCGGCTCGGCCGGCCCGTCGTTGTAACTGTTGGCGGCGTCGCCGTTGTAGGGCTCGTCCTGCATCTTCCAGAGGGAGTTGACGTAGTCGGTCACGGCCGGGTCGAACGTGAACTGGACGATCGTCAGGACCTTGCCGGCGGCGTCGTAACTGCCGATCACGCCCTTGCACCGCTCGGGCTGGATGCCGATTTTGGACCGGTACTTGCCGTCGCCGCTGAAGAAAGCCGCGTCGTCGGCCACGACGAGCCGCTCGGGCGGCACCTTGCCGAAATAGTCGTCGATGACCTTCGGCCCCCGTTCCGATTCGGGTCCCGGCCTGATGGGCGCGACGATGGTCGTGGCGTCCGACGGGTTGTACATGCCGAGGATCCAGATCGAGAGGAGGCCCGTCTCCTTCGTCCACGCCTTCTCGCCGGCGTTCGTGATGCGGTTGACCGACTCGTACGCCACCACGTCGGTGCCGGCGGCCGGGGCGACGCCCAGGCGGGTCCAGGCGGCGTCGGGCGCGAGCAGGCGAATCGTGCGGTCGGCCTTCACCTGGAACGCCACGCCCGAGTAGTTGGTCACGCTGAAGGCGTGCCGGAACGTGGCGGACGTGCCGGTCTGCTCCACCACCTCCCAGGCCTCGGTATCGATGGGGGCGGGCGTCTGCCAATGCTCCAGGTCGAACGGCTCGCCCTTCTCAAAGAAGATGGCGTACTGGCCGCCCTCCGGGCCGAGCCAGAACCGGTCCTCCCCGCCGAACGGGTTGATGTGTTCGAGCGTCTCGCCGGAGGCGATGAGCCGGCGGTTGATCCACCCGTAACTCGCGCCGTCGCCGCCGCCGGACGTGCTGGTCATGACGCGGCCCTGGTAGGCCGGCACGACCGCCACGCGGGCCTGGCCCGAGGCGTCGGAGAGGACGATCGTCTCGACGTGCTCCTTCAGGAAGTCGACGTCGCCGCCGAACGTGATGGCGGGCCCCTCCTCGTCCGTTTTGGCGGGTTCCACGGGGGTTTCTCCTTGCGGTGCGCAGCCGGCCAGGAGGGCCAGGGCTGCCAGGCAGAGCGGGTTCCATCGCATGGGTCAGGTCTCCTATTGTGGGCGCGGCCAGCGATCCAACATCACGTGGAGCGCGGCGGGTCTCCGCACCCGCCGCGCACAAAAAGAATGACCGATCCGGGCGCGGTGGGTACGGAGACCCACCGCGCCCACGCTGTCGTAACGTTGCGGCATCACTTCGCCTCAATCTTGAGGCGTTTCCTCTGGGCGGCGAGCCAGACCTCCAGCCGGCCGCCGCTCATTCTCTCCAGGTGGTCCGCCAGGTCCTTCGCGGCGAACTGCTCCTGCGGCGTGGCCTCGGCCGGGACGGCAATGGCGTGCGTGGCCGGCGTCACCTCCTTGCCGCCAATCACGATGACGCACGCCCCGGGCTCCTCGTCCGCTCCCGCCGGCCCTGCGGCCGCTGCACTCAGACACGCCACGACCGCCACGGCGATGGCGAAACGGGTACCAGCGGTCATTGGGTTGCTCCTTATTGACCTTGCACCGGCCGGTTCAGTACGACACCGCTGCTTGCCGCGCGGCCCGTACGGGCCGCGCAGCCCTCCCACGTGCCACGGTTTGCTTGTCAAACCGTGTTTCGCGTGTGGCCCGGCCGGTCTTGTCCGGCCGGGACGATGCGCCATGTGCCACCGATTGCTTGTCAATCGGTGCGCCACGAGCGCCAGGCACGGATTGGCAAGCAATCCGTGGCACCCGGCTCCCGACCCGCAAGCGGGCCGGCGAACACGAACCCCCTCGCTCAGGTCAGCCGCGTCCGAACCTTCATCCGACCGCCATCGGCCTCACCACGTGAGGACGGCCTCGACGGCCTGGCCGGCTTCGACCACGACGTCCCGGTCCAGCGTCAGGATAACGCGCGGGCCTTCGCGCCCCAGGCGGGCGTCCACTGTCTTGCCGGCGGCGGTGACGGCGGCCCGCACGTCGCCCGCGTCCCCCGGGACTTCCAGCACCAGCGTGCGTGCGCGGAGCCGTCCCCACTTGACCTCGAAGCGGTCGGTCTGGCGGCGGCCGGCCCGCTTCTGGACCAGGTTGCCCCAGCCCTCGGCGGCGGTGAAGAAGGCCTTGAAGTCGTCGGCCTGCATCCGGGGGGCCAGGCCGATCCGCCCCGCCGGGCCGTCGTACACGAACCCCTCCAGCCCCGTCAGGCATCCCCACGAGGCCAGGGCCCGGGCGTAGTGATCGCCGCACTCCACCTCGTTCCACGGGTTGTGGTGCGTGCCGTCGTACCGCTCGTGGATACCGCGGATGATCGCCAGCGCCTCCCGGACCATGCCCTCCCACAGCATGTGGCCGGCCGCCTGGTACTCGATGCCGGTCCAGACCTCGTTGCAGTAGCGGACGGGTGTCTCGGGCCGGCCGCCGTTCGGCCAGGTGGCGGTGAACAGGCCGGCGTCGCCGGCCCGGGCGAACCAGCGGAACGGCGGGTACTCGGCGTTGTACGGCCCCACGTCGCTCGTCCAGTTGTATTGGAAGACGGCGGCGAGGGCCGAGCGGACGGCCTCCCGCGGGTACAGGTAGCCGAGGTCCACCTGGTGGGCCCATCCCTGGCCGAACATCTGGTCCGACAGGCACCCCTTGCCGTACTGGAACTTGTCAGCCTCCCCTTCCGGGATGGTCTGGATGAAGTACTCGCCGTTCCAGAGCCGCTCCATCGTCAGGCGGGAGCCCTCCTCGAAGATGCCGCGATAGCGGTCGGCGCTGATGGGGTCGCCCATGATCCGGGCCATTTCCTCCGCCGCCCGCAGCGCCCCCAGGTACAGGCTGCCGACGAACGTGTTCGCTCCCGTGAAGTTGATGTCGAACGTGTTATGCTGCGAGTCCTCGATGAGGCCGTCGGCGTCCCCGTCGCGGGAGATGGTGTACTCGAGGGCCTTCTTCGCGGCCGGCCAGGCCTTCGCCAGGAACCCGTTGTCGGCGGACATGAGATGCTCGCGGTACACCTTGAGCACCGTGCCGCACTGGCCGTCGGCGGCGTAGGCGCGGTTCGAGCGGAAGCCCACGAGGCCGGTCTCGGCGTCGAAGCCGGCCGACGGTTCCAGGTCCTGCATCAGGCGGGCCGACCGCTCCAGTTCCGGGAACAGCCGGGCACAGGCATGCTCGTAATTCCATACATGGGTGCACGTGCCGGCGCAGCAGCAGACGCCCTCCCAGCACCAGAACCGGCCGTTGGCCCACCACTGGGTCGTCTCGGTGGCGAGGTTCGCCACCGGCATCGCCAGCCGGGCCGCCAGCCAGTACGGCAGCGTCGTGTCGAAATACGTGTCGCGGAAGAGGTGCGTCTCGCGGGAGAGACGGTCAAAGTTGCCGGCCACGTACTCGGCGGCGCCCAGGGCGCCGTCGAACCAGTTGGCGTACATCCGCCCCCGCCCCGGCCGCTGCGGGAAGTACCACGTGACCAGGTACGTCACGTGCTTCGTCTCGCCGCCGCCGAGGGAGATCGGCACGGTGGCGACGGCGCGGCGGTCCCGGTGGCCCAGCGGGAAGGTGGCCTCGGCCTCCGGCGAGAGGGCGCCCTCGGCCCCGGCCGCGGTGCCCACCTTGGCGCCGGGCTCCAGGACCGCCAGGCACATCTCGCCCCACCCGGAATGCCGGGCGGGCGGCGGGAGGACCTCGTCCGGCACGTAGTTCGTGAAGCGGATGTAGTCGATATTGATGTGGCCCCACGCCCCGTCGTGCCGGTCCACGATCACCAGGTGGGCCTTCTTGCCCTTCAACTCACTGACGTTCCAGGCGTGCGGGGCAAGTTGCTCCCGGTTCCGCCCCGTGGCCGTCCGAACCACCTTGCCGCCCACGACCAGGTTCATGCAGGTGGCGCCCTTGTGGCGGCCGCCGCCGATGAGGAAGGCGATATACGGCTCGGTAATGGTGAACGGCTTGGACGTGAGGATGCAGTGCGGCGTATCGTCCGGCTGGAAGGTGTTGATAAAGCGCTTGCCGTGCCAGCCGCTGACCGCCTGCTGGCGGGGCGACTTGCCCGCGGCGGGCGCGGCCGCCTGGCCGGAACCCGTCACGGTCCACCTGGTGTCGTCGAGGCCGTCCTCGAAATCGTCGAAGAGAATCGTCCGCCGGCCCTCGGCCGGCTCGGGCGGCGCCTCGACGGCATCCATCACGACGGCCGAGAGACCCCCCTTCGACACGGCGCGGTTTCGGCTGCGGACCCGGCCGCCGTACTGGTCCGCCACGTGCAAGAGGACCGCGTTCTGGAGCCGGCCCGTCAGGTCCGCCTTGACCGGCTTCCCGGAGGTGTTCCGCACGGTGAACCGCATGACCGTGGCCGGCAGCGCCGAGTCCTTGGCACTGAGCGGGATGAACGGCGAGAAGACCTCCAGGTCCACCTCGACCGGCAGGGCGCTCGGTTGCCTGGTGCGGTAGCGGATCTCGGCAATGGGGTACTCGCCGATGAATTCAATGGCGTCGAAGTCGTCGCGGCTGAGGTCGCGGCGGAGGCGGCGGCCGCCGTCGCCCTGGACCGAAATGGCAAACCCCTGGTCCACGGGGCTGGGCGGCCGGTACGTCCGGTAGCAGCGGGTTCCGGGGCCGGTGTTCTTGCAGTTGTTGAAGATCCACCAATGGGCCAGGGTGCCGTCGCCGCGGACGTAGAGTTGGCCGGCCGCGATACCGCCGCACGGCATGCCGATGGTCGCCAGTTCCTTGCCGCGGTAGACCTTCCGGCCGTCGTCCTTTCGCAGGTCGGCGAACCAGGCGGCATCGGGCTTGGGACCCGGCGGCAAGGCGGAGCCCTCGTCGGCTTCAGCGGCGTCGGCCGCCGCGGCGGCCGCCATCGCGATCACGGCGGCCAGGGCGGCGGCGCCCGCCGCCGTCCATTCCCGCCGCTCGCACGAAAGGCTTGCGCCTGTTCTCCCCGTATCCATTGGGCACCTCCCTGACCCCTCCCTGGCACCGTGCCGGTTCCGAACGGCCACGGCGTCAATACTTGCCGTTTCCCCGCCGCCGTGTCAACATTTCCCGGCCGGCCACGTTCACCCGCCGAAGGCGGGCCGGCCGGGCCACACATCCTCTCCCTCTCCCATCCAGGGAGCGGGGAAAGGCGACAGCCACACGCCTTACTTCACCCGCCACTGAAGCGCCATCGCCGAATGCGCGGGCAGGATAAACCGGTGACCGGAGCGGAAGCCCGCCACCGTGTCCTCGACGAGCCGGACCTGCGGCTCGGTCTGCTCGAACTCGTTGTTCGCGGTGATGGAATCGGCCGTCAGCCGCCAGCGCGTCGCCCGGCCGCCCGCGACGCCGCCGCGGAACGCCACGGCCACGGGATGCGCCTCGGCCACGTCGACGTTCAGCACGATAAGGCCGCGGCGCCCGCCCTCGCGGAAGGCGTAACTGGCGAGGACCGGCAGGGGGCCGACCGTCTGAGGGCCCTCCCGCCGGCGGAAGACGCCCCGGGCCGTGAACGTCGGCTCGACACCGGAGTGGACCGTCTCGACCAGGTCGCCGCCCATGACGCGGTTCGCCGGCCTTCGCCTTCGCCCAGAACCGGACGTGCCACGCGCCGTTCGTCTCGCCGTACCGCTGGTAGTGCGTCGCGAAGCGGTAATGGGCCTTGGCCTCGGAGCCGCGGAGGGCGAGGGCCGCGCAGCCGAACGCCCCGGGAGGGACGTCGCCGACGGCGATACGGTTGTGCTTGGAGCACCAGTAGCCGTCCAGGGTGTGCATCTGGCCGTCGCGAAGGCGGTCGCACTCGATCATGAGGCCCATGTTCGGCACGTCGGGGGTGACGGCGCGGTCGTACTGGAAGTACATGAAGTCTTTCATCTCGCCCTGGTGCTCGGCCCGGCGTGTGGAGATGCCGGCGATGCGGCCGGTGGTCCACCGTGACGGTCCGGACAGGATGGTGTACCGGCCGCCCTCGAGCATCATCTCGCGCCAGTCGTCGTTCAGGGGGAACCACGTGGTGGCGCCGCGGGCGTCGCCCGCGGGCCCGAAGTGGCACTGGCGGTAGGTGGTGCCCTCGAACGTCTCATGGGCGCGGCGTTTCGTGAGCGCCGCCCCGGAGTAGTACGCGTCGCCGCCCAGGTTGATGCCGAAGCGGACGGTGTCCGGGACGAGAACCTTGTCGGTGACCCGGACGGTGGTGACGTTCTTGGCGGCGCGGGCGGCGTGGGCCGACGTGAGGGCAGCAAGGCCAAACAGTATCGCTCTGAATCGCAGGCTGGGCATGTGACGGACCTTTCACGATTGAGACGCGCCGGGCAAGCCCGGCGGCTAACGGTGCGCCGCAGGCTTGGCGCGGCGCCTTTCGAGCCCGCTGCGTATGCAGCGGGGTACGCTCGAACGTCGGCGCATCACTCGACCCGCCATTCCAGGATGCCGCCGGAGAAGCCGTCCTGCAACTCCACCTCCAGCCGCAGGCCGCGGGTCTCGACCGGCTCGAACGTGACCCGGTTGAACGTATCCGTCTTCGTGCCGCAGGCCGAGGCGCCCGCCACCGGCTTCCACTCGCCGCCGTCGCGGCAGAGGACCCGCCAGGCCTTGGGCACGCGGCAGCCGCCGCGGCCGGTGTCGTCGAACCAGTAGACCTCGACGGCCGAGACCGTCGCGGGCCTGGCGAAATCGTACTGGACCCACTCGGTGGAGCCCCGGCGGGGCCACCAGGTCAGCCGCGGGATCTCGTGGTCGATGGACGCCTTCGGCAGGACCTGGTCGTTCATCGCCTCGACCGTATCGGTGCCCCAGCAGTGCGAGGCCGACGCCTTGCTCTCGGAGGCGACGGTCGGCTCCGGCACGGGCCGGGCGCGGCGGCGCGTCTCGGGAATCCAGACCCGCATCGGCCCGGGTTCGCGATGGTCCCAGGCGTAGTACGGGACGGCGGTGAGGGTGACGCCTGTGTCCTCGCCCTCATCGCGGCGGACTTTGCCTTCGGCCGTAAGGACCGTCACGCCGCCGAGGAGGTCCCCTCGGTGCGCGGCCGTGACCTCGGCGTCTTCGGGCAGGTACACGTGCTCCAGGTGCTCGTTGTCCGCGCCCTCGAAGCAGTAGACGACGGGCCCGCGCTGAAGGGCCACGCGGCCGCGGTCCGCCTCGACCCGCTCGTCCGCGTGGACCCGGCAGACGGGCATCGGCAGCGTGAGTTTGACCGTGTCGCCCCGCTTCCAGGTGCGGGCGAGGCGGACGTAGCCGTCCTTCATCTCGGGCTGGCCGACCGCCTCGCCGCCCACCCGGATGCCGACGGGCGGCGGGCCGGCCGCGGGGGCCAGGTGGTACAGCCCCTCGGTCCGCGTCTCGCCGCGCGCCCACGCGGGCACCCGAAGCGCCAGCGTCATCTGCGTCGGCTTCTCCGGTTCGACACGAATCGTCACGGCGCCGTCCCACGGGTACCGCGTCTCCTGCGTCAGCGTGACGGTGCCCTTGGGATGCTCGATCTCGGCGGCGCCCGCGGCGTAGAGGTTCACGTACACGGCGTCGGAATCGGTCGCGTACACGTAGCCCGGCACGGACGGCACGGTGCGTACGACGTTCGTGGGGCAGCACGAGCAGCCGTACCACTCGCGGCGGTGGTGATTGCCGCTGGAGGCGAGCGGGTTGACGTAAAAGAACTTCCGCCCGTCGAGCGAGACGCCGGAGAGGAAGCCGTTGTAGAGCGCGCGTTCCAGGATATCGGCATACTTGGCGTGGCCGTGCAGCAGGTTCATCCGGTGGTTCCAGAAGATCAGGCCGCAGGCCGCGCACGTCTCGCAATAGGCGGAGGCGTTGGGGAGTTCAAAGTCCCCCCCGAAGGCCTCGCCGCCGTGGCGGGCGCCCACGCCGCCGGTCACGTGCATCTTGCGGGTGACGGTGGACGCCCAGAGGCGGTCGAGGGCGTCGATCATGGCGCGGTCTCGCCTGTAGGCAGCCACGTCGGCCATGCCGCAGTACAGGTACATGGCGCGGACGGCGTGGCCGACGGGTTCGGACTGCTCCGTAACGGGCTTGTGGTCCTGGGAATACGGGCCGTAGAGCCGGTCCCGCTCGGCCTCGTTGCCGCGCATGGCCAGGAAGAACTCGGCGAGGTCCAGGTACCGGCGCTCGCCGGTGGCGTCGTAGAGTTTTACCAGCGCGAGTTCGATCTCCTCGTGCCCCGGCACGCCGTGCTTGCCGTCCGGGCCGAACAATTCATCGATGCGATCGGCGAACCGGGTGGCCACGTTCAGGAAGTCCTTCTTGCCGGTGGCGCGATAGTGGGCGACGGCCGCCTCGAACATGTGGCCCGCGCAGTAGAGTTCGTGCATCTTCGCCAGGTGCGTCCACTTCTTGTCCGGCTCCTTCAGGATATAGTACGTGTTGAGGTAGCCGTTCGGGCGCTGGGCGGCGGCGAACGTGGCGATAAGGTTATCGAGGTACGCGTCCAACTCCGGGTCGGGATGGGCCGCCAGCGAGTAGGCCGCCCCCTCGACCACCTTGTAGACGTCGGAATCATTGAAGTAGATGCCTTTGAATCCGCCCTCCATCCGCCCGGCGGCCTTGGCGAAGTTGGAGAGGCGGCCCGTTTCCTCGCACTTGGCGAAATCGTGCGGGACGGTCTCGGTGCGGTTCGTCTCGATCCGCGGGGCCCAGAACACGTCCGCCAGTTGGACCTGCGTGAACGGCACGGGCTCCAGGCGGCGGTGGGGTTTTTCAGCGGCACAGGCCAGCGGCGCCGCCGTCCATGCGATGAGCAGCAAGAGGATCAGACGTCTCACGGGTCATCTCCTTAAAGGCGCGCGACGCGCAAGCGCGTCGGCGAACGTGTCGCACCGGGCGCGGCGGTCTCCGCACCCGCCGCGCTTCCGCCTGTGATTCGGCCCATCGTCGGCGACTACTTCGTCTGCGGAATCAGGTCCACCAGGCCGACGTCGATGAACTGCCCGCCGCGGGTCTGGTGGCAGTGGACGGCCATCACGGCCTTCTCACCGGCCTTGAGGGCCTTGGCGGCCTCTTTCCGCATCGGCCGGTTCTGGTACTCGCTGAGGAACTTCTTGTAGTCGGCCGCCTTCACCCCGTTGAGGTACACCTGCGCGTCCTCGTCGTGATGGATGCGCAGGTGCAGGTTGTGGTACGTGCCCTTCGGCAGGGTGACCTGGCGGCGGAGCCAGATATCGGCGGTCTTCCACGGGGTGCCGACGACGGCGCCGGGCGTTCCCTTCGTGCCGAAGCCGCCGGGGCCCCGCTTCCAGCCGGAGTCGTCGAAGCCGGGCTTCGTCCAGCCGGCGGGCGGTTTCTCGGTGGTGTACCGCCAGGTCTGCGGCGTCTTTTCGGAGGTCGGGACGACCGTTTTGAGCACCGGCGGCGGGGGGACGCGGGAGAAGTCGCCCCGGTTCACCGCCGCCACCCGCTCCACCACCGGCTTGAGGACGGCCCGGTCGTAGGTCATCAGGCCGTTGCACTCGATCTCCACGTCGCTGGTCTGGGTGTAGACGGCGCCGGAGAGGCCGGGGTCGTCTTTCATCTTGTAGATGGTGCGCATCAGGTCCTCGTAGCCGCGGGTCAGTTCGTTGCGGTCGGCCATGCCGCGGTAGCCCCAGTGCTTCTTCTCCCACATGTGTCCGGGGACGCCGAGTCCGAGTCCGCCGAACTCGCCCTGGACGGCCGCCCGGTCCGGTTCGGGCGCGGCGCCCTTGGGCTTGGGGTAACTGTGGACGTCGAGGATGTCGCCGCACGCCTTGTCGGTCCAGCCGGAGGCGTTCGAGACGAGTCGGCTCGGGTCCCACCCCTTGACGAGCCGGCCGTACCGCTCGGTGTCGTGCTGGCCCCAGCCCTCGTTGAAGACGACCCACATGATGATCGAGGGATGGTTGGCGTAGTCCGTCACCAGTTCCTTGAGTTCGCGCTGGAACTGCTTCTTGCCCTCGGGCGACTTGTTGTTGCCGTTGGGCATGTCCTGCCAGACCATGAGGCCCAACCGGTCGCACCAGTAGTACCAGCGGTCGGGCTCGACCTTGACGTGTTTGCGGGCGAAGTTGAAGCCGAGCCGCTTGGTCATCGCCACGTCGTACCGCAGGGCCTCGTCGGTGGCGGCGGTGTAGAGGCCGTCCGGCCACCAGCCCTGGTCCAGCGGGCCCACCTGGAAGACGAACTTGCCGTTCAGCAGCATCCGCGTCTTGCCGGCGGGGCCCTTGCCGATTGCGATCTTCCGGAGCCCGGCGTAACCGGTGACGGTGTCGAGGACCCGGTCGCCGGCGAGCAGTTCCACCTTCAGATCGTACAGGAACGGGTCGTCGGGCGACCAGAGGCGCGGCTTCGATATCAGGACCAGGCCGTCGAGGGCGTCGCCCTGCGGCTCGGCGGTGCAGGCGCCGGCGCGGTTGCCGTCGGCCGTGACCGTGACGCGGGCCCGCAGCCCCTTCGGGTCGCCCGCGGGGACGACCCGGACGCGGAGGGCCTGCTCGTCCACGTCCGGCGTCAGGACCAGCCGCCCGATGTGCCGCTCCGGCACCGGCTCCAGCCAGACGGTCCGCCAGATACCCGTGACCGGGGTGTACCAGATGCCCTTGGGCTTCAGGACCTGCTTGCCGCGGGGCTGGTCGCCCTGGTTCGTGGGGTCGTAGACGGCGACGATGAGTTCCTGCTCGCCGCCGGCGGTCAGGGCGTCGGTCACGTCAACGGTGAACGGGTCGTACCCGCCGCGGTGATGGCCCACCTTCTTGCCGTTGACGTACACGGTGGCCTCCCAGTCGACGCCGCCGAAGTGGAGGAGCACGCGGCCGTCGCGCCACGCGCCCGGCACCTGGAACGTCCGGCGATAGACGAGGCGATCGTGGTGCTCCATGACGCCCGAGAGGGCCGACTCGATGGGGTAGGGAACCAGGATTTCGCCTTCGAGGTCCTGGCCGACGGGCGGCGCCTGTCCCTCCTCGGCGGGCGCCCACTGCCACAGGCCGTTCAGGTTCCGCCAGTCCCGGCGGACCATCTGCGGCCGGGGGTACTCCGGCAGGGCGTTTGTGGGGCTCACGTCCTTGGCGAACGGCGTCATGAGCGGGCCGTCGGCTGGCTGCCAGTCCGCGCCGGCCGAGGCGCCGCATCCCACGGCCGCGCACACCGTCACCGCGCAGATTGCAACAGGAAGATGGCGATTGAGCATCGGGGTTCTCCACGCACTCAGGTTCGGGTCGATTGCAGAGGGATATGGTACCGCCGGGCGCGGCCATTGCAACGAAGTTACGGCGGGAAGGGCGTCAGACACCTTCCTCCGGTGGAGAGCCTCGGCGCGCTCCCCACACCGTGTCGGGAAAAGGCGCCCGACGCCTTGCCGGGGCGCCGGGGCGGCCTGTCGTGGAGCCCGAAGGGCTCCGAGAGAGGAGCCCAAGGCATCGCCCTGGGGCCTGAAGGGGGCCTTTAGGATCTGAGCCCTGAAAGGGCGACACAACACCGGTTGATCGTTCCGCCCTGACAGGGCTTGGGCCATGAACACCGGCCCGCCTACCCAGGGCGTTGCCCTGGGCTATCGCGTGCCAGCCCTTCGGGCTGAACATCAAAGCCAAGCAAGACGGCCTTGTAGCGTTGTCGTGCTAAGCGGTCCAACATAAGTCGTGTAACGTGCGTGCGCGGCGGGTCTCCGCACCCGCCGCGGTCCATCGGGTCTTGGCGCGGTGGTTGCGGAGAACCACCGCGCAACACGTATGTCGGACCGCTTACTCGCCGAACCGGACGGCCGTGCCGTACACCAGCAGTTCCGCGGCGCTGCCGACCACACTGGTCGTCACGTAGCGAACGTTGATGATGGCGTCGGCGCCCAGATCGGCCGCCTGGGCAACCATCCTGTCCGCAGCGGTCGCGCGGGCCCGGCCCTACCTCGTGCCGAAGCACAGGACCGTGCCGTCGTTCATGGCCAGGTAGACCCGGCCCCCGGCC
>CAYTJE010000066.1:0-14679 GCA_964437855.1 uncultured Anaerolineales bacterium
GCGGTGGGTGCCCAGACCCACCGCGCCAAATGCCGACTTAGCGTTGTAGTGTTAGCCGCCTGCCAGGCTGTTTCGGACCGATTCGAGCAGCCTGTCCGGCTCGACGGGCTTCTCCAGGAACACATCGACCGGCAACCACGCCTCATCAGGCCACAGGCTGTAAGGGGGAACACGGTTGATGCCTGAAACCACAATAATCGGGATGTTGCTGGTGGCCTCGTCCTGGCGAAGGTGCTGGGCCACGTACATCCCATCGCCCATGGTGCGCATCATGATGTCGAGGACGACGAGGTCAGGGGGGTCGGCCTCGACCTTTTCCAGACACTGGGCGCCGTCGTGGGCGGCATCGACCTCATAGCCATTGTTCTCGAGCACGGTCCGCAACGTCTCCACGAGATCCCTGTCATCATCCACCAGAAGGATCTTGGCTTTCGCACTCATGGTCTCGCTCCTTTGAGAAAAGCATCTATACCGTCGGCCGCCTCGTGACCGTTGGAGATGGCGGTGACGACGTCCGGCCCCCGGACCATGTCGCCGCCCACGAACAGCCAGGGGACGCTGCTCTGGTAACCATCGTTGACCCGGATGCGGCGCCCCTGGTAATCGAGGCGGTCGGCGACCTCCTGGGGGATGTAGGACGTATCCATCCCCTGGCCGATGGCCTCGACGACCATGTCGCCCTCGATGAACCGGGTATCCTCGCGATCGAAGGTGGGGTTGAACGTGCCGGCCTCGTCGAAGACCGACAGACAGGCCACGGTATGTAAGCCGGTGATACGGCCGTCCCGGGTGTCGATCCGGTCGGGCCCCCTGGCCGGGATGATCGTGATACCCTCCTCGCGGGCTTCGTCGATCTCGTCCCGGCTGGCCGGCATAATCTCCTCCGACTCCAGGCAGGTAAGCGTCACGCGGACCCGGCCGAATCGCTCCACCTGGAGGCGGGCCATGCTGCGGGCGCAGTCCATGGCCACATCGCCCCCGCCGATGACGATCACCGCCTCGCCCACGAAGACCTCGCGGCCTTCCGTGATGTCCCGGAGCAGCGGGAGGGCCTGGACCACGTGCGCGTGGTCCGTGCCCTGGACCTTGGTGCTCCGGCCCACGTGGAGGCCGGTGGCGATGAAGACGGCGTCAAATTGCTCGTGCAGGTCCTGGAGCGCCACGTCCTTGCCGACGCGCATGCCCGAGCGGATTTCCACGCCCAGCGACCTGATGTAATTGATGTCCTTGTCCAGGGCAGTGTACGGGAGACGATACTCGGGGATCCCGTATCGCATGACGCCGCCGGGTTGCGGCAGCGCCTCAAACACCGTGACCGGATGCCCTTTGATCGCCAGGAAATGGGCGGCGGAGAGGCCTGCCGGCCCCGCGCCGACGATCGCCACCGTCCCGTCGGCCGGCTTGATGTGCTCGGTGCCCAGGACCCGCTTGTACTCCTCCGGGTCGACCTGCTCGGCGGCAAACCGTTTGAGCCAACGGACGGCCACCGGCTCGCCGCGCTTGCCCAGGCCGCAGGTCTCCTCGCATTTGTGGGTGCAGACGCGCCCGCAGACGCTGGGCAGGGGGTTCGTCCGGTAGATGACCCGCAGGGCTTCCTCGTAATCGCCGCGCCAGATGGCGAGGACGTACTCCTGGATATCCATGCCGGCGGGGCAGGCGGCCTCGCACAGGCTGCACTCCAGGCACCGCGACGCTTCCCGGCGGGCCTCGTCCTCGGTGAAGCCCTGGACGATTTCGGCGAAGCCCGTCTTCCGCTGCTCGGGAGGGAGGAGCGGCATGGGGGTCCGCTCGAACTCCACGAGCGAGTACGCCACGTCCGGGCCGAAGCCCGGGTTGTCCTGTTTCCGATGGCTCAGGCTGGCCTTGAGGATGGAGTAGTCGCCGGCCGGCAGAAAGGCCTCCGGACCGGAACGTTCATCCTTGGCAAGGTACAGGAAACTGTCCGTGGTCTTGTCGATGTGATAATAGTCCCTGGAGAGGCTCAGACTGCCGGGCGGGCAGATGTCCACGCACAGGCCGCAGAAGCAGCATCGGCCGTAGTCGATTTGTGGCCGTTCGCCCGTATCGCCGGGCTCGGTCTCGATCTCGGGCATCGGGGCCATGGTGATCGCCTGGTTCGGGCAGATGTCGGCGCAGTTGCCGCACCCGGTGCAGGTCTCCCACTCGTTCAGGTGCAGGCCGCGGTATCGGGGTGCGGGCTCCTTCGGCTCGAACGGGAAACGGAGCGTGTGGGGCTTGCGAAAGAGGAACTTCAGCGCCGCGAAGGGCGCAAACAGGCTTTTCTTCTCGCTGATCATGACCGGCTCACCTGTCTATCTCCGGGGCTGCGATGTTCAGACTCAGCATAATGTGGCCCACGTCAGACAGGCTCGCGCCTTGGAGCAGCCGCTCCAGCACCAGGATCCCCACGGGGTAAGACGGCGAGCGGAAATGGACCCTGTAGGGCTTGTCCGAGCCGTCGCTGACCATGTAGAAGCCGGCCTCGCCGCGGGCCGATTCGATCTTCACGTACGTTTCGCCGGGCGGGATCTCCCATTTGAAGGGGTTGGGCGTCCTCGTCCACGCCGGGCCGCCGGGCATCCCCTCCAGCGCCTGCCGGACGATGGACAGCGACTGCTCGATCTCCAGGCGCACGACCACGGCGCGGGAATACGAATCGCCGTCCGGCATCGTGGGCACGTCGAAGTCGAGCGCGGCGTAGGCGGCGTAAGGCTCGTCCTTGCGGGTGTCTGCGGCAGCACCCGTGGCCCGCAGATTCGTCCCCGTGACGCCCATGGCCAGGGCCTCGTCCCGTCCGAGCACCGCCAGTCCCTTTGTCCGGTCCGCGAACAGACGGTGGTTGAAAAAGAGCGTGTCGTACTCGGGCAGCATGGACTGGAGGTGGTCGAGGACCTGGAAGGCGTTGTCGGCGAACCCGTCGGGCAGGTCCCGCCGGACGCCGCCGGGCCAGATAAACGTATGATAGACCCGGCCGCCCGTCAGCGCCTCGAAGAGGTCCAGGACGTAATCGCGGTCGCCCATGGCCCACTGACCCAGGGTGTCGAAGCCCAGGAGGTTCGCGTACCCCCACATCCACATCAGGTGCGAGGAGATGCGGCTGAGTTCGAGGACGATGGTCCGGATGTAGCGGGCCCGCGGGGGCACGTCGAGGCCCGCGAGATCCTCCACCGCCATCGCATACAGGGCCTCGTTGGGGTCGGGATCCATCACGTTGAGCCGGCACACGAGCGGGAAGTTCTGGATATAGGTCCGGTATTCCATCAGTTTCTCGAAGCCGCGATGGAGGTAGCCCGGGTTGGCGCGGGCGCAGAGGACGGTGTCGCCCTCGACGGTCAGGACGATGCCGAAGTTGCCCACCATGCCCACGTGCTGCGGGCCGAAATACATCTCCAGTTCCCGCGGGGTCGTGGCGGCGCTGACCGGGGCTTGTGGCTGACTCATCCGGCTCGTTCCTCGACACCGAAGGTCTCTTTGGCGTGCCGGCGCAGGTCGAAATCTTTCCGCATCGGCGGCGGGCCCTGCCAATGGTCCAGCAGCAGGGGCACCTGGCGCGGATTTCCGTCGAAGTCGATGCCGAACATCTCGTGGAGTTCCCGTTCGTAGGTCTGGGCGTGGCGAAAGAGGGGGATGATCGACAGAAACCCTGGCGCCTCCCGCCCGATGCGGGTTTTGGCCATCATGTGGATTCTCTTCTCATATGACCAGAGGTGATAGACCAACTCCAGTTCGCCCTCCTCGACCCAATCCACGCCGGAGATCAGCGACAGGTGCTCGAACCCCTCCGCCTTCAGAAGGAGCAGCAACGACAGGAGGCCGTCGCGCGGGACCTCCGCGACCAGCCGGCCATGCTTCGGGATGGTGGCGCGGCATTCCCGCAGCCGGGCGAGGAGTCGCCGTTTCAGGTCCTCTTCCGTCACGGTGGTCTCTGCGGCCTGGCTCATGCGGTGGCGGCCTCCGCGTCGGGCCCGTCCGCGAACTTCGGCAGGTGCGGAAGGACACGCCGCTGGTTCGCGCAGTAGAAGTCGTGGTCGTCCTTGTATCGTTTGTAGCCGTCGGCGAGGCCCTTGTCGATCAGGGTCCACAGATGCGTGACCGCGATGAATATGGCCTCGGGCCGCGGCATGCAGCCCGAGATCCAGCCGTCCACCGGCACGTACTGATCGAGATGCTTGATGGTGTTGTAGGAATCCCAGTACATGCCCCCGTTCACCGGGCACGAGCCGAAGCCAACCACGTACTTCGGGTCGAGCATCTGATCGTAGGTCCGGATAATCGCGCCCAGGGTCTTCAGCGAGACGTAGCCGGTGATGAGGAACAGGTTCCCCTGCCGGGGCGTGGCCGTCGGGATGACGCCGAAGCGCTCCGCGTCCCAGCGCGAGGTGATGACCGGCGGGATCTCGATGATGCCGCACCCCGTGCAGAAGTACACGGCCCACAGGGAGTACTTGCGACCCCAGTTGCCGGGGCTCTTCAGGATCTTCGGGATCTGGGCCCGGTCCATGTCGCCTACCTTCCGATCACCATCACCGCCATCACTCCGAGCAGCGCCAGCAGCGCGGGCCACTTCCAGCAGAACCGCAGGGCCTGCTCGATCCGGACCCTCGGGTAGACCGCGTTGACGAGCAGCCCCCCGAAGAACACGACGCCCATCTTGACCAGGAACGTCAGCACGTTGGCCCCGCCGCCCAGGAACACGTCCACGAACAGGGCGATGACGATATAGGTGTGCAAGGCGCCTTGCAGGGCCGCCAGGGCCAGGTATTTCCCGCCGAACTCGACCAGGGGGCCGGACGCGATCTCCTGCGGGGCCGTCGCCATGTCGAACGGCCGGAGCCCCAACATCGCCGGCAGCACCAGCAAGGTCGCCAGCGCCGAGAGCGGGACACGGAACAGGCCCCACTCCAGGACCGACGCCTGCTGCGCTTCCGTAATGGCCACCAGCGAGGTCGTCCCCTCGTGCATCATCACCGCCAGCAGCGCCAGGAGGAACGGCACCTCGTAGCCGAGGGCGAGGATGAGTTTCCGGGAGACCCCGATGCTCGCGTTCGGATTCTCCGCCGCCCCCGCCGCCAGCGCCAGCCCCAGCGGCGGCAGCAGCATCAGGTAGAGGACGACCAGGAGGTCGCCGCCCGCGCTGAGCGGATGCAGCCCGCCCACCGGAATGAACAGCACCGTGGCGATCGAGCCGCCCAGCGCCAGCACCACCCCGGCGTCGAACACCACGCCGTGCGACACGTTCTCCTGCTGCGCGAGCAGTTTCACCACGTCGATCACCGGCTGATACAGAGGCGGCCCGTACCGACGCTGGATGCGGGCCGTCACCTTCCGCGACGCCCCCAGGAAGAGCACCGACACCCCGACGGCCAGCAGGGGCAGCACGATGATCCCAACCACCCACATGGTCACGGTCCCCAGCCTAACCACCCCGCAGCGAAGATCAGCGCCAGAAACAGCACGATGTAAAGCGCGTAGGTGTTCACGTTCCCGCTATAGACGTGCCTGGCGGCTTCGAAGACGCCCTCGCTCTTTTCGACGAGCCAGTCGTAGAAGGCATCGACCCGGTCGCGGACGTACGGCTCGATGACGTCGTACGCCCGGTCGTAGAACCGGGCGCTGTACTGGTACCGGTCCGCGGGGGCGTACGAGCCCGCGCCGTACGTGTCCGCCTGAGAAACGGTCCTGGAGCGGCGGCAGAGCCGGAACAGGACGTAGGGGACAAGGCATCCGCCCGCCACCGCCGCGAGAATCGTTATCGTGTTCAACTCGCCCACCTCGTGGGGCACGGAGAACGCCCCCATCTGAAGGGCCTCAAGGCCGAGCGACCGTTGAATGGCGCCGATCGCCCCCAGCGGAATGCCCGGAAACACCCCGAAAACCAGGATGGCTGCGGTCAGCAGGAGGATCGGCAGTTGCATCACGAAGGGCACTTCCTTCACGTCCTTGTACCGCTCGGGCAATTGCCCGAGAAACGTGTTATGCTGAAACTTATACACAGAGAGAATGGTCCCCCAGGTGCCGACGAGGGCGGCAAAGGCCAGGAACGGATACCCCTCCGCGATCAGCGTCTTGTAGATGAGCCACTTGCTCGCGAACCCGTTCGTGAGCGGAACGCCGATGAGGCCGCAGATGCCGGCCAGCCCGCCCGCGAAGGTAATGGGCATCCGCTTGGCGAGCCCTCCCAACTGGTTGAGGTCGCGCACGCCGCCGGTGCGGTACTCAATCGCCCCGGCCACCAGGAACAGGAGAGCAATGTAGATGCAGTGGTTGAGCGTATGGAAGATGCCGCCGGCGATGCCGAGAGGCGTGGCCACCGCGATGCCCAAAATCATGTAGCCGCCCTGGCCAACCCCGTGCCATGCCAGGAGCCGCTTCGAATCGTCCTGGAGCAGGGCCGTGAACGTCGGGATCACAATCGTCAGCGCCCCGAGCCACGCAAAGAGGTACCCGAAACTGATAACGCCCGAACCCAACCGCTCGAGCAGCCCCAGCCCGAGCACCCCGTACATGATCAGGACGAACCCATACATGCCCATCCGTACCAGGATGCCGGAGAGGACCGCCGAAAACGGCGAGACCGCCTCGCTGTGCGCATCGGGCAGCCAGGTGTGCAGCGGCAGAAGAGCGTTCTTGATGCCGAAGCCGACCGCGAACATCAGCAGGATGAACAGGGCGTAGCCCCTTGAGACACCCTCCATCGCCCCCGCCACCGCCTCGATCTCGAGCGTGCCGCATTGTACGTACAGGCTCGTGATGGCCAGCAGCATGGCGCAGGACCCGATAATCGACATCACCATGTACTTCAAGCCGGCCGCTACCGCCCGCCCGCCGCGGTAACTGATGACCAGGTACGTGCTCCAACTCATGATTTCCCAGAACACGTACAGCGAAATCAGGTCCCCACTGAACACGATGCCCAGCATCGACGCGTTCACCAGGAGCATGGCGGCGTAGTAGAAAGGGAGTCGCTCGCGGCCCTTCATGTACTCCAGCGAGAAGAGGATCGAGAGAAGTCCGATGGCGGCCACGGCCATGGCGAAGAACCACGCCAGCGGATTCGACCGGAGGAGCAGCGTCGTGTCGAGGATGGGCAGGCTGTAGTACGCCACCCGAGAATCTCGGCCGTAGAGCACCGCGATCCACACCACCGGCACCAGCGCCACGAGGACGGCCGGCACGTTCCGCGCCCGGACGGACCATTGCCCCGCCATATAAACCAGCAGCGCTCCGAGGAACGCAAGGCTTAATAGGACCGCGATTTCCACCTACGGCCTCCCCAGGATATAGCCAATGTACTCGGACCGGTTGCACAACTCGTCGGCCGCACCCCGAAGCACCGGGGTCACGATCTGGGGGAACACGCCGATGACCACAATCAGGATCCCCAACACCACGATCGGGACGAGGGCCGCAAGCGGCACCTCCCGCCTCCCGCGCGGGCCGCTGCTTTCACGGAAGAAAAGCGTCTGGACCAGCCGGAAAAAGTAACCGGCCTCCACCACCGTGGCCGCCAGGACAATGGCGACCAAGGCGATAAAAAGGCTGTTCTTCGTAGCCACGGCCGCGTAGATGATCGAAATCTTACTCATAAACCCGGCGAACGGCGGCAGGCCGATCAAGGAGAAGATCGCCACCGTACAGGCCACGCACGTGACGGGCATCTCCCTGCCCAGCCCCGCCAGCGAGGCAAGCCGCTTCGACCTCACCTTGTAAATCATGTACCCGACCGCCAGGAACAGCAGCGCCTTGGCAAAGGCATGGTTCACCAACTGGAAGAACGCGCCGAAGGCACCCGCCGATGTGGCCAGACCGAACGCGAAAACGATGAGCCCGATATGGCCGATGCTCGAGTAAGCGAGCATCCGCTTGATGTCCTCGCGCTGTCGATACGCCGACACCTCACCCATGACCAGGGTGATGACCCCAATCACCGCCAGCAGCCCGAAAAACCCCGGCGTGTTGAACAGCGTGTAGGTCGTTCTCACCATGGCATACACACCCGCCTTGATGGCGATGCCTGACAAGATGGCGCTGATGGAGGACGGGGCCGACGAGTGGGCGTCCGGCAGCCAGGCGTTCAGCGGGAAGATAGCGGCCTCCACCCCGAAGCCTGCGATGAACAATCCCGCAGCCACAAACAGCGCGGGAGAATCCACCGTGGACACCCGGCTCGCGATGTCGGCCATGTTCAGCGTGCCGAACAGCCCGTACACCAGGGCAATCGCAATCAGAATAAGGGTGGAACCGATCGTGCCTTGGACCAGGTATTTGAACCCGGCCTCCGTGCCCGGCTTGTTCCGATCATACGCGGTCAAGACATAGGAGGCGATGCACAGGATCTCGAAGAACACGAACAGGTTGAAGATGTCGCCCGTCAGAACCGTCCCCGTGGCACCCGTCACCAGCAGCAGGAAGAGCATGTGGTACCGGTCGGACGGTTCCTTCCGTATGGTAGCAACGGCGTAGACGGCAACGAGAAGACTGACCAGCGCAATCAGCACCGCCAACAGAATCCCCACCGGGCCGACCGCCAGGTTGATACAGAAGGGAGGCGGCCACCCCCCGATCGACACCACGATGGGCTCGGCAAGCGCCTGCGGAATCAGCGCGCAACTGAGAACCAGGTTCGATAGCAACGCCAAAGGCGGGACGAATCGGACTCCCTTCCCGATGACCAGACGCAGCAACGGGACCAGGAAGGCCGCCGCCAGCGGTATCGCAATCAGAAGCGGGGCCGCTACCATTTCAACCCCCTGATCTCCCGGCTGTCCAACGTGCCGTAATGCCTGTACACCTGAACGACGATCGAGAGGCCAAGGGCCAGAACGCCCACGCCGATCACGATGGCCGTCAGCACCAACGCCTGGGGAACGGGATCAACCACCTTCGTGAAACCGGCTTCCACGGACTGCCGCAGCGACTCCGACAGGATGGGCGCCGTGCCGCCGCGCACGTAGCCGATCGCCACCAGCAGCACGTGGGTGCCCGTGTCCAGGAAACTGACCCCCAACAGGATCTTGATGAGGTTGGGCTTGACGAGCACCATGTAGAACCCGACCAGCAGCAGGGCGGTGGCGCCGGCGTAATACATGGTGTGGCTTAGCCCATCCACGGGGTCATTCCGTTTCCATCAGGTCGCCGATGATCCTTGCCAGTTCCGAACCGACTTTCACGCCGATCGCTATGTAGATCAGGGGTATGACGCCGGCGCTGAGGAGCACGCCCGGCTGCCCCTTGGGAAGAAAATTGTGGAGGAAATAGCCGGAAGCGATGATCCCCAACACCCCCACGCCTACGAAGACGAGCCCGCCCAGGGCCTCGGCGGCGCCCAGTTTCGCCCGGCTGACCGTCTGCCCCGACCGGGCTAGATACAGCAACAGAAACGCGGAGGCGATCACGGCCCCGCCCTGGAATCCGCCCCCCGGCGTGAGATGCCCGTGCAGAAAAACGTAGATCCCGAACAGAAGAATGAGCGGAAAAAGCACTCGCGCGCCGGTTGCCACAATAGCGCTGGCTTCGGCCCGCTCTTTCCCTTGACGCGTCGGACGCCCGAAAAGAACCACGCCCACCCCAATCGCCCCGACGAACAGAACCGTCACCTCACCCAGGGTATCCAACCCGCGATAGCACACCACCACGGACGTCACCAGGTTCGTGGCACCGGTTTCCTCGACCCCGTTTCGGATGTAGTGGTTGGCGACGTCGATTTTGTCCTGGCCGAACGGAATCGCCTCCAGCGCCAACGCGAGCCCCGCCGCAAGCACCGCCAGAAGCAGTATCGCGACCGCCCGTCTCATCGTTCGTACCTTTCGGTCTTACGTATGGCCAGGACGAAGATCGCCGTCGTCAGGCCGGCCCCGATGGCGGCCTCGGCCATCGCCACGTCCGGCGCGTCCAGCAGGTAGAAGAGCACCGAGGCGATCAGGCTGACGGCCGCACAGGCGACGACCGCGCTGACCAGGTCCTTGAACACGCTCGTCGCCACGGCCGCCACGACCATGATCGCAATGAGGATCGCTTCCAGGACAGTCAACGGGTTTCCTCCGCCCCGCTGGTTTCTGCGCCGTGTTCCACTGCGCCGCCCTCAAGCGTTTGCGCCATGTCAACGACGCTCCCTTCCCAGAGGTTGACACCGCTCTTGCGGCTGGCCCGGGCCAGGGCGTGCGCGCTGATCGGGTTCGTCAGCAGGATGAAGGCGGCGATGAGCACCGCCTTGAAGATCCAGGCCGGTTCGGCGACGCCTACGCCGATGATGGTGCACACCGCCCCCAACGTCGTGCACTTTGTCCCCGCTTGAAGACGGTTGTACACGTCCGGGAACCGGTAGATGCCGAGGCCGCCGAGCAGGAGGAAGGCGCATCCCACCGTCATCAGCACGCCGCCGAGGATCGCCGCCGTCATAGCCCTCTCTCCAGGTACCGCGCAATCACGAGCACGCCCACGAACGCCAGCACGGCGTACACGAGCGATACGTCCAGGTAAATCCGCCGGTGAAGCATGAACCCAAGCAGCACCAGCAGGGCCGTCGTGATGGTGACCATCCCGTCGACGCCGACCACCCGGTCGGGCGTCGTCGGTCCCCTGGCGGACCGAAGCAGGCAGAGGAGCATGCCCCCGACCCCGATGCCGAACAGGACCACGAGCAGCGTGGGGCTCATTCTGTGATCCTCTTCAGATATGTCTCGAACCGGCCGCCAATAAGGCGGCTCGCCTCGTCCACGTCCGTGCTCTTCACGTTGATCCAGTGGATAAACAGGGTATCGCCCGAGATCTCCAGCGTCAGCGTGCCGGGCGTCAGCGTAATCGAGTTCGCCAGCATGAGTTTGCCGATGTCCGACTCCAGGCGCGTGCGGATGACCACGACGCCCGGATGGATCGGCATCTTCGGGTGGATGGCCCGGTACGCCACGTCAAGATTGGCCTTCAGGCAGGCGTAGAAAAACACGGGAAGGTAAGCAAGCAGATACAGCCACCGCTTGGGGGAGTAGATCGAGAGCCCCCGCGCCGTCAGGTAGCGGCATCCCCAGAAGGCAAGAACCAGCGACACGAGGCCACCCGCCGCCATCTCCTGAACCGCCGACCCACCGGCGGCGGTGCCGGTCAGATACTCATCGAAAACGGTTGACGTCAGGAGAACCCATAACCCGAACAGCGCAATGACAGTGGCCGCATACCGACTAACCGGATGGGCCTTCTGCCCCTCTTCCATGCGGCCACCTCCCTTCCGGCCGACAAGGGTCGTGTGAGACGCCGCCTAAGCCGGCGAATCATGGAGTCGGGTATCGGCTCCTTCCCCCTTCTCGCTCTTTCTCGAAGCGAGCGACAGGAGCAGGCTCTCGAGTTCCAGAAAAATGTCCATGTTTGATACCAACACGGAGTCCGGGGCCGTTACGTGAACCGGGCTGAAGTTCAGCACGGCCGAGATGCCTCCCTCGACCAAACGGTCCACGGCGAGTTGAGCCGCCTCGGCTGGAACCGTCACCAGGGCCACCACGATCTTCTGGCGTTTCACAGTCTCGGCCATGTCGGAGGCATCGAGAACCCGCACGTTGCCGACGACCGATCCGATCTTCTGCACGTCGATGTCAAAGGCTACCCGGATAACCAGCCCCGGCACGCGGACCACGCCGTCGCTCCGCAGAAGGGCCTGGCCCAGGCGACCCACGCCAACGACGGTCCCCAAGATGATTTCCTTCGGACTTGCCACTTCGAGAAGGCGGGTTCGCAAGTCTCCAACGCGGTATCCAAGCCCTCGGGTCCCCAGCCGCCCGAAGGCCGACAGGTCGCGGCGAACGGTAGTGTCGGTGAGGCAGAGAAAATTGGCCAACTCCTCCGACGAGACCACCTCCTGATCCCGCTTGTTCATGGCGTCCAAGGCGCGCAGGTACAACAACCCTCGCCTGAGGCTGCAAAATGCAATGTCCTCGGAATGGGTGCTCAACGCATGCTTCCCAAAGGAACCTTGTGCCCTGATGGACGAGCCCTCTCTTGCCTTGCCGTTTATTAGACGAACTTAGCGCCCTCAAAAGACCTAAAGCCGGAATCGGACCTGACTTTGTGAAGTATGACACAACTCGGCCGGGACGCAAGCATTTTTTCGAGTTTTTTCGTCCAGCCGTCCGGCCCCGCGACGGCACTCACGCCCACTTGACGAACTCGGATGGGCCGCCGTCACTGAAGTGAGTGGAGAAAATGGGGAAACGGACCCGCAGGGCCGGCGCCGCCGTCTCATGGCGGGTGGCCATGGGGTCTCGCATCCCGCGCAGTGGCCGGTCCCCGGCACCGCATCCCGCGCGGTGGCCGGTCCCCGGCACCGCGCGGCGTCACGAAGCGGTATCGTACGGCCACATGGCGAGGCCGCCGTCCATGACGCGGACGTCCGTGAACCCGTTCGCCCGGAGGATGAGCGCGGCCTCGTAGCCCCGCAGCGATATCTTGCAGAAGGTGACGATGGGCCTGTCCCGCGGCACCTCGTCCAGGCGGCCGCGAAGCGCACCGAGCGGGATCAGTGTTGAATCGGGCAAATGGACCTGTTCGTATTCGCCGGGCGAACGGACGTCCAGGAGAAACACGTCCTCCCCCGCGTCCAGCATCCGCTTGACCTCCATCGGCGTGATGCCGACCATCTGGCCGTCCAGTTTGTTCCGGGCCACGTTGGCCGCCGTGATGAGGTTGTCCATCGCCGGGGCATAGGGCGGGGCGTAGGAGAGGTCGGCATTGGCGAGGTCGTCCACGGTCATGCCCGCCGTGATCGCCACCGCCGCCACGTCGATCCGCTTCGACCCGTCGCCCGGGCCGGTGGCCTGGGCGCCCAGGAGCCGGCGCGTCCCGGTATCGACCACGAGTTTCAGGAACAGCGGCCTGGCCTCCGGCATGAAGTGGGCCTTGTCGGGACCCGGCGCCAGGGCCGTCGTGACCGCGTAGCCGAGGTCGCGGGCCGCCTTCTCAGTGAGCCCCGTCCGGGCCACGCAGTAGTCGAACACCTTGCAGACGGTGCTCCCGACCACGCCCGGGAACCGTTCGTCGCCGCCGCAGAGGTTGACGGCGGCCACGCGGCCCTGCTTGTTCGCCGTGGACCCCAGCGGCACGTAGGTGGGCTTGCCGGTCAGCAGGTCGTGCATCTGGACGCAGTCGCCGGCGGCGTAGATGTCCGGGTCCGAGGTCTGCATGCGGTCGTTGACCTGGATGCCGCCCGTGGCGCCGATCTCCAGACCCGTCTCGCGGGCCAGGCCCACGTTCGGGCGGACGCCGATGGCCAGGATCGCCAGGTCCGCCGGAAAGGACCCCGCGTCGGTCACAACCTCCCGGAGCCGCCCCTCGCCCTCGAAGGCCGTGACCTGGGTGCCCGTCAGCACCCGCACGCCGTGGGATTCCAGATGCCGCTCGACCAGCCTGGCCATCTCCCGGTCCAGGATGCTGAGGATCTGCGGGAGCATCTCGACGATCGTGACGCGGCAGCCGTGTTCGGCCAGGGCCTCGGTCGCCTCGACGCCGATGAGGCCGCCGCCGACGATCGCCACGTCCCGGGCCTTGTGCTGGGCCAGGGCCTCGCGAATGCCTTCCGCGTCGTGGACGCCGTGGAGCGTGAAGACGCCCTCCAACGCCACACCGGGGATGGGAGGCACGACGGGCCTGGCCCCGGTGGCGAGGACGAGTTTATCGTACTCCAGCCACACCTCATCGCCGTCGTTCACGCCGCGCACGCGCACGCGCTTGGCGCCACGGTCCACCTTAAAGGCCTCCGTCTGGTTCATGGCCCGGAAATTCTTGACGTTCCGGAAAAACACCGGGTCGCGGACCACGCCCACCGGCGTCGACATCAACTCCTTCTGCTCCTTGACGACCCCCGAGACGTAGTACGGGAGCCCGCATCCCGCGTAGGAGAGCAGTTCGCCCTTCTCAACGACCGTCACCTCGGCGTCCGGCCGAAGACGAATGACCTTGGAGGCGACCTTCGGCCCCGCGGCCACGCCACCCACGATCACAACCCGAAAGCGGTCGGACATGAACGCCTCTCCTTTCTCGGTTTCCTGAGGCTTCTCGGCCAGGGGAACGTCAAGGACAAACTCCGCCCCGCCCCAATCGGCTTTCTGCACCGAGGCCATCCGAGCGGCCAACCGGAACTTGGCTGGGCCATTTTACTCCTTTCCGCCGCGTGACTCAAACGTCTGACGGTGTTGCCCAGCACGACCGTCCTGGTCCGGGGCTTCGGCCCCCGGGGAGGGCCATCGGGCGAGGAGGTCGCCGACCAGGCGGTCGCTCTCGCGGAGGGCTTCCTCGTCGTCGAGGATCTCCCCCTTGTGAAGGGCATAGCCGAAGACCCCTGGCAGCCGGATCAGCCCCAGCCGCGACAGAAAGTCCTCCATGGCGTAGACGGCGGCCCCCGGCTTCCGCCGACCGACCACGATCCAGGTACCGACCCTGCCGGCCAGTTGGCCTTTCCGGAGGGGCCACGTCCGTTCCATAAAGGCCCGCATGCGGCTCGTGAGGCCACCCATGTACACGGGACTGGCTAAGACGAGGGCGTCGGCCGCCTGCAGTTTCGGATACAGGGCCTGCATGCCGTCCTCCAGGATGCAATGCCCGTCCGCTTCACAGCGGTGGCACGCCTCGCACGGTTCGATACGGTAATCTTTCAGGGAAACCGTTTCGGTCTCCACCGAATCCGGCAGGAGGCCGAAC
>CAYTJE010000067.1:0-14581 GCA_964437855.1 uncultured Anaerolineales bacterium
GAGACGGCGTTCCTGGAGGGCCGGCCGTTCGTCGAGATCATCCGCTACGCCCGCGAGAAGGAGGTGGGACTCGTGGTCATCGCCACGCACGGGCGGACGGGCCTGACGCACGCCCTGTTCGGCAGCGTGGCCGAAAAGGTCGTCCGCAAGGCCCCCTGCCCCGTCCTGGTGGTCAAGCAGAAGGAACGCGAGTTCGTGATGCCGTGACCCCTCCGCCGGCGGTGCCACTCGGCCGGTCGGTTCTTAGAGCCTATCCGAATAACCCTCTGGCTTCGGCCGGCTGCGGCGACCGCAGCCGGCGTCGGGCTGCATCGACAACCCAGAGACGGGTTGCCTGCTTCGCCCTCCTTGCCTGCGGCCGCCTCGCTCGGCCTCGGGCCGACGAGGGGTTATTCGGATAAGCTCTTAACGCGGAGACCGCCGAGAGCGCCGAGGAAAACGGAGAACGGCCGGGAACAAGTCAAACGGCACAAGGCTCACTGCGATGAAGGCGCACCACTTCATTATTGGCTATTGAGTGTTCCTTGTTGACTATTGTCGTTTCGCCTTTCTCCGCCAGACTTCGATCCCCGACAGGTTCGCGTCCCCGCCGCGGGCCCGCAGGTCGATGGAGCCGTCGGTCACCTTCGCCGTCCACGGGCCGAGACGGCGCCAGTCGCCGGCGATGCCGCTGGTGTAGCCGCCGACGACCTCGCGCCCCTCCAGCGAGATGGCAAACGTCGTCGGGCCCGTCTCTTCCCACACGTACAGGTAAACGGCATACGTGCCGTCCGGCACGCGGGTCAGCCGGACGGAGGCGTCGCGGTTCCAGCGGAAGGCGTGGATCATCGCCGCGCGGTCCTCGTCCGTCGGCGGGCGAAGGGCCACGTTCGACGCCTCGAGCCGCTTGTCGTCGCACTCGAAGTTCGGAGCGTCGTCGCCCTCCCACCCATGGCCGTCGATCCTGACCGGCTTGCCGCCGATGTTGATGCCGCGGTAGAAGGTCCACGGCCCGTCCTTCTCGGGCGGCGGGAGGTGCGTGACGGGTTCGGTCCGCTCGTGCCAGCCGGGGCCGGGCGCGTCGGGCACGGGCTCGCCGGAGACCTCCAGGATGATGCGGCGGTAAGCGGTGAGCGGCGGCGCCCCGTCATCGGTCACCTCCAGGATGACGTGGACGGTCCGTCCCGCGGCCTTCGCCGGCACGGTGACCGTCGCCTCGGCGGTGTCGGCGACGGCCAGGGGCACCTCGCCCCAGTAGGTACCGGCCTCGCGGTAGACCCACCAGCGGCAGTCGACGGCATCGCCGTCGGGGTCGGAGCCGGCGCCCCGCAGCGCGACCGTCGCGCCCGGGTCCGTCTTGATGCGCAGGATCTTCAGGGTCTTATCGCCGCTGACGACGGCCGACGGGGCGTGGTTCGTCTCGTCGAACGGCTTGACGCACCAGTCCATGCGGGCCTCGAACTCGTTCTGGTACGCCCGGCGCCACCGGTAGATGGTGGCGAGCGAACTCGATTTGCCGTCCACCGTGTCGGCGGCGTCGCGGTACTCATGGCCGCGGCCGCTCGGGCGGAAGCGTCCGCCCCAACCGCCCCACTCGGGATGCTCGGGGTCGCTCAGGCCGAGCGGCAGGACGTAGAAGAAGGAGGGCGTGTCGCCTTCCTTGACGGCGTTCTTGCCGGCGGCCTTGGGCGGATAGACGGGGCCGAGCGGCCCGTGGCCGGTGCGGACGTTCTCCTTCAGCCATGCGGCGTCGACCAGCGACTGGTCGCCCTCGGCCCAGATGCCGCGATAGCACGGACCCGAGTAGATCCAGAAGACGTCCGGGTGATGCTGCTTGACCCAGCCGGCCGTCTTGTCCTGGTCGGCGATGGAGTGGACGCGGATCTTGGCCTTGAGGCGTTTCGCCTCTTCGGGCGAGTGCGTCTCGGAAATCTTCCAGATGGCCTGGGCGAGTTCCCTGGGCCCACCCCAGATGCCGAACCAGACGGGGCGCGGGTCGTCGCGCTCCAGCACTTTGACGATCCAGTCCGAGGCCTCCGAATCCTTGCCGGGGCCGACCTCGTGCTTGTCGGTATCGCGGCCGTCCTTGATGAGGTTGAGCAGCGCCCGCTCGGACGGGTAATCCGGCCGGTGTTTCCGGAGGTTGGCGACCACCTTGCCGTAAGCCTGGACCCGCTCGCGGATGAGTTCCGGCCGGGTGTCGCGATCGTGGCCCCACCCGAGGCCGGTGCAGAGCCCCTCGACCTCGATGTCGCAGGTGTAGAGGAGGAAGCGGACCATGGACTGCATGTCGTCCGGGTCGCCGCCGATGTCGGTCATCAGGACATAGCGGTGCTTCGCCTTCTCCGGGACGGGCGGGAGGGGGCCGTCGGCAGCGGCCGCGGAGGCGACCAGGACGGCAACCAGGAGTACGACCGGAACGATACGTCGCATGGCGTAGCCTCCTTCGGATGGCGAGGTGCAGTGGCAAGTGTACCGCCCGGCTGCCGGCACCCGCAAGCCTTTGGCCGACGGGGTGCTTCTTGACGTTGACGCGTCGGCGGTGTAGCCTCCCCGCATGGCCCGGCTCAGCGACAGCGTCCAGTACCTGAAGGGCGTGGGCCCGAAGCGTGCGCGGCTGCTGGAGAAACTGGGCGTCCGGACCGTCGGCGACGCCCTCCAGTTCTTCCCGCGCAAGTACGTGGACCGCGGCAGCGCGGTGCCGATCGCTCGGGTCAAGGAGGGCAAGGAGCAGACCGTCCGCGGCCGGATCGTCGACATGCGGTCGCCCGGGTACTCGCAGCGGCTCGAGGCGCTCATCGAGGACGACACCGGCGAGATGCGGGTCGTCTGGTTCCACGCCCGGTTCCTGGTCAGGGCCCTCGCGACCGGCGCCGAGTACCTCTTCTACGGGCGGGTCAGCCGATACAAGGGCCGGCTCCAGTTGCAGCACCCGAAGTTCGAGCGCCTGCCCGACGACGGCGAGGCCGAAGGCAGCCGCATCCTCGTCGAGTACCCCGTGACCGAGGGTCTCCAGCAAGCCTCGCTCCAGCGGATGACGGGCGAGGCGCTTCGCATCGGCCTGCCGCTCGTCAAGGAGACGCTTCCGCAGGCGATGCGCGAGCGGCTGGACCTGGCGGACCTGGCCTCGGCCCTCGAGATGATCCACCGGCCGGAGTCGATGGACGAGGTCCGCCGGGCCCGCCGCCGGCTGATCTTCGGCGAGTTCTTCCTGATGCAACTGGCGGTCGTACTACGGCGGCGAAGCGCCATGGCCTCCACCGCCGCGCCCCCCATCGAGGTCTCCGACAAGGTCGACGGGCGGATCCGGGCCCGCTTCCCGTTCACCTTCACGGGCGCCCAGGACCGGGCCCTTGCCGAGATCCGACGCGACCTGGCGCGCCGCCGGCCGATGACCCGCCTCCTCCAGGGCGACGTGGGCTGCGGCAAGACGGCCGTGGCGCTCTACGCCGCCCTGGCCGCCGTGGCGGCGGGGTACCAGGCGGCCGTCATGGCGCCGACCGAGATCCTCGCCGTCCAGCACTACCAGAACGTGGAACAATACCTCGTCGGCAGCCGCGTGAAGTGGGCGCTGCTGGTGGGCGGGATGCCGGCGGGCGAGCGGAAGAAGGTCCTCCGGCGCATCCGCCGCGGGGAGGCCGATATCATCGTCGGCACGCACGCCCTCATCCAGCAGGACGTGGCGTTCCATCGGCTGGGCCTGGTGGTCGTGGACGAGCAGCACAAGTTCGGCGTCCTTCAGCGGGCCGAGGCCAAGTGGCGCACCGGCGTCGACCGGCCCGACGCCGAGCCGCACTACCTCGTCATGACCGCCACGCCCATCCCGCGGACGCTGGCCCTGACGGTCTTCGGCGACCTGGACGTCTCGACGATCGACGAGATGCCCCCCGGCCGGACCCCCGTCGAGACGTGGGCCGCCGGGCCCGACGAGCGGCGAAAGGCGTACGAATTCGTGCGCCGAGAGTTGCGGGCCGGCCGGCAGGCGTTCGTCGTGTATCCCCTGGTGGAAGAGAGCGAGACACTGGAGGTGCGCGCGGCCACCGAGGAGGCCGAGCGCCTGGGGCGCGACGTCTTCAGCGAGTTCGAGGTCGGCCTGCTGCACGGCCGGATGAAGCCCGAGGAGAAGGAGGCGGTCATGGGCCGCTTCCGTCGCGGTGACGTGCAGGTGCTCGTCTCCACGCTCGTCATCGAGGTGGGCGTCGACGTGCCGAACGCCACCGTCATGATGATCGAGCACGCCGAGCGGTTCGGCCTGTCGCAGTTGCACCAATTGCGCGGCCGCATCGGTCGCGGGGCCGAAAAGAGCACGTGCCTGCTGCTGGCCGAGCCGAAAACGGAGGAGGCCGAGCAGCGCATCTCATGTCTGTGCGAGACGACCGACGGGTTCCGCATCGCCGAGGAGGACCTGCGGCTGCGCGGGCCCGGGGAATTCTTCGGCACCCGCCAGCACGGCATGCCGGAACTGGCCGTCGGCAACATCGTCGAGGATTACGACCTGCTGCGCCTGGCCCGGAACGAGGCGCTGGCCTGGATCGAACGGGACCCGGACCTGTCGTCGGCGCAATCGCAGGGGGTGCGCCGGGCGCTGGCGAAGCGCTTCCGGGAGACGTTGCGGCTGATTGAAGTTGGTTGAAGAATCCATATTGAACGCAGAGACCGCGGAGGACGCAGAGAAACAACGGAGAACGGCGGAGGAGAAGATAGAACAACAGTCACAGCAAGAGGCACGCGGGGCACCAGCCTTGCGCCTCCGGCGTGCTCAACCGGCCTTGCTGTTCTCTGCCTTTGCTCTGCGATCTCTGCGTTCAAAAACGAACCAAGGAGAACCTATGACCAGCGCGATTGAGCAATTGACATTCAACGACCAGGGCCTGATCCCGGCCATCGCCCAGGACGGCGCCACGGGCGAGGTCCTCATGCTCGCCTGGATGAACCAGGAGTCCCTCGCCGCCACCATCGAGACCGGCGAGGCCGTCTACTGGTCCCGCAGCCGGCAGAAGTTGTGGCACAAGGGCGAGACGAGCGGCAACATCCAGAAGGTGCAGGAAATCCGCTGCGACTGCGACAAGGACGTGCTGCTTCTGAAGATCGAGCAGGTGGGCGGCGCCGCCTGCCACACCGGCCGCCGCTCGTGCTTCTCCTGGGTCCTCTCCGAGGGCGACTGGGCCGACGACGGTGTGAAGGTCTTCGACCCGGAGGAAAGGTATGGCAAGTCCTGAGACCAACACCCGCCCCTCCTGGGATCGGGTGAAACACATAATGGCGGGGGTCCTTGCTGTTACGCGATGGGGCCTCCTCCTCTTTGCTTTTGCGTTCGTCGTTGTGCTGTCATGGTTTCTCCTACCGTTTCTAACCGACCGCGCGACCCACCCCGCGGTACTCTATGCAGCAATGGGTTTGATGGTTCTGGGCGTTTGGGCAAATGCATGGAACGCCCAATGCGATTTTGTGGCCGCTGTTCTCTGCGACGGATGGGTTCGCGCCGTAACCATGGCGCTGCGACTTGGCGCGTACGGCGGCTACGCCAGAGAGCACTCCGACGCGCTGGCTTCGTACCTTGCGGAGCGCCGGTACCGACTGGTCCTCTTCCTGCTTCCGCACGCGTGCTCACTGGTGATGGTTCTCGTCTTCGCCGTCTCTTTCGCCACAGGAGGCTGGCCTTTGGAGTGAAGAACCCTTGCGAACGGAAAGGCCTTTGCGTGATCACGGGCCCGGAGGGCCAGACTGTACTCTAGCCACGGGCGCAAGCCCGTGGAGGTGAAAACACAGCCCCCCGCATTTCCGTTCGCTGGCTGAGCCCCGGAGGGGCGACTGAAAGGATGAACCGTGGGCCACACCTACGCGAACCTCGTCGTCCATGCGGTCTTCTCGACGAAAGAGCGCCGGCCGCTGATTCACGATTTCTTCCGTCCGCGGCTGTTTGAGTATCTGTCGGGCCTCGCGAGAAACGAGTTCCGCGGTGCGCTCGCCGTCGGCGGCACGAACAACCACGTCCACGGTCTCCTCGTCCTGGCGCCGACCACGGGCGTCGCCGACACCATGCGCAAATGGAAAAGCCTCTCCTCGAAGTGGGTGCACGAGACGCCCCAGCACCCCCTAGCACAAGGAACACTCCGAACCTTAACGCCAGATAGAGAGCCATGTCGCGGTCTGTGGCATCATGCGTTGTCTTGCCCATGTTGGCCAAGTAATCGCGGTAGTGCTGCGAAGCCACGGCAGTTAGCGTGAGCAACCCTAGCACAAACAAGAGGCCCAAGTAAGGTAAAAGGCTGTGGTAGAAGGCTGCGAGGTTTGCAAGGCCGCAACCTGCCGCAAACGCGACCCAGTTTCGCCACCCAAGAAGCATCTCACACTCCTCCAGTTACAATCGTCTTCCAAGCAGTCGTTCATGTCAAGCAGATTGGGTTGGCACTCTAAAGGGTTCGCCCCGCAAGGTGCCGTCCGCGTTTTCGCTGTGGACAAGCGCCTCGCCCCCGCGTAGACTGAATGGTGAAGGCGGAGGCACCATGGCCCTGTTCCGGCAACATCTCGCGGGTATCCTGCTGTTCCCCATCGGGATGACCGTCATGGTCGTGCCGCTGAGCATGCTGGTGCTGGCGGTGAACACGCCGGTGCCGAACTTCCTGGTGCGAGCGCTGGGCCCGCCGCTGGCGGTGGCGGGGATGGCGGTGCTGCTCGGCGGAACCCTGTACTGGCGGCAGCGGGCCCTGCGATGGGCCGAGTGGTCGGTCCTGGCGCCGGTGCTGGCCCTGGGGCTCGTCCTGGCGCTGTATTGCAATACGGTCGCGGGCAATCTGTTCGGCCAGATGCCGCGGAACGTGCTGCGGCCACCGCCCACACTCCCGACCGCCGGGCTGTACGTGGCCGGCCTGCTGATCGTGTGTGCGGGGTGCGCGGCGGTGGCAACGGGATGGATGAAACAGACCTTCCCCCGCGCCGACACCGGCAGCCTCAAACGAGAGTTGCTGGCGGTGGCCATCCTGATACCCTTTTCCCTCTGGCCACGGACCGCCGCCGCCGGCTTCTCCGACTGGATGGGCTGGGGCGTCGGCGACACCGTGGCGGAGGCCTGGGCGGGGTCCCAGTGGCGGCTGGCGCTGCGGAGCGGACTGGCACTGATGTCCATCGTCGTGCCGTGCGTTCTCATCTTTCTGCTCCTCTGGCGCGGACAGAGCGCGGCGGTGCGCCGGCGCGGCATTGCGGTGGTCGGCATGTGGATTGTCATCAGCAATTGGCTGGGCCAGATGTACCGCATCGCCTACCAGTTCGACTACGACAATTGGCTTCAGACGGTTGGCATCGGCGTGGCGGCCGGGGCTTTGGCGTTGGCCTATGTGCACGGAATCGTCATACCGCTCTGGCGAAGGGTCCACCGAAGCGAACAGGCCGGCGAGCCGTCGGGGGCGGCCACCGGGCCGTCCGGCGGTTAATGCGGCGCAGGGTGGGGCTCCGCACCCGCGGGGCTGCCGACCGTGGAGGGCGTGGGCGCGAGCAGCAACGTAGGAGCCGACCGTCCGGAGAGAAAGGAATCCTCATGCGGGTGACCGTTCTGGTTGTCCTCGCCGCCACGTGGCTCGGCGCCCTGGCGGTCGTCCCTGCCCGGTCGTCCGGGGCCGAGGTCCGCCGGCTGCCCGTCCGGGAGTACGTCAGCCGGATGAAGGCGGGCTGGATCGGCCAGATGGCCGGCGTCGGATGGGGCGGACCCACCGAATTCAAACACAAAGGCGAGATTATCCCCGAAGACCAGGTGCCCCGGTGGAAGCCGTCCATGATCAACCAGTTCCACCAGGACGACATCTACGTGGAGATGACGTTCCTGGCCACGCTGGAGGCCTACGGCCTGGACTGCTCCCTCCGCCAGGCGGGCATCGACTTTGCCAACTCGGGCTACCCCCTGTGGCACGCGAACCGGGCCGGGCGGACGAACCTCCGCCGCGGCATCGCCCCGCCGGACTCCGGGCACCCGCAGTTCAATAAACACGCCGACGACATCGATTACCAGATCGAGGCCGACTACGCGGGCCTCATCGCGCCCGGCATGCCGAACCTGGTCATCCGCCTCGGCGAGACGTTCGGCCGACTCATGAACTACGGCGACGGCGTGTACGGCGGCCAGTTCGTCGGCGGGATGTACGCCGAGGCGTTCTTCTCGGTCGACCGCCCCGCCATCGCGCGGGCGGGCCTTCGGTGCATCCCCGCACGGTGCCAGTACGCCGAGATGGTCCGCGATGTCCTTCGCTGGCATGCGAAAAACCCCGACGACTGGAAACAAACATGGGAATGGGTCGAGAAGAAGTACCACCGCAACCCTGCCTACACGCACGGCCTGTGCTCAAAGCCCGGCGGCAAGGGCAACTTCAGCATCGACGCCAAACTCAACGGCGCCTACATCCTGATGGGCCTCCTCTACGGCAAGGGCGACCCCGACCGGACGATCCTCATCTCCACGCGCTGCGGCCAGGACTCGGACTGCAACCCCTCCAACGCCGCCGGCATCCTCTTCACCACCATGGGCTTCGATAACCTGCCGCGGAAGTACGTCTCGGCCCTGAACCCCGAGGGCGCGTTCAGCCACACGCCGTACACGTTTCCCAAACTCATCGAGACGTGCAAGGGCCTCGTGCGCGAGGCCCTGAAGAAGATGGGTGGCCGTGTCGAGACGGCCGACGGCGAGGAGGTCTTCGTTATCCCGGTCGAGGAGCCGAGACCCAGCCCCGTCATAAAGTGCTACGAGCCAGGACCGATTGCGAACTCGCGGTTCACCGACGAGGAGATGGACCGGATCAAGCCCCCGCCGCCCCCCGCCCGCAAGGTGCGCCGGTGCCCCAAGAAGGATATCTCCGAGGCCGTCGCTGCCCTCGCCCCCGGCTGGAAGGCCGAGAACTGCGGGGCCGACATGGACCCCGGCCTCCGGGCCGAGTGGGGCGGCAGGAAGAACGTCCTCGTTACCCACCCCCTGAGCGAGCGGACCGGCTGCACCCTCTTCCGCACCGTGGATGTGCCGGAAGGCAAGACGACCACCCTCCGGCTCGTCGTCGGCCACGACCCCCGCGGCGACTGGACCCTGATCGTCCACTCCAACGGCAAGGACCTGGCCCGCAAGACAATCAACAACAAGACGTGCACGGACGGCTGGCAGACCCTGGAGGTGGACCTCTCGCCCTTGGCCGGCAAGACCGTGCGTCTGGCCCTCGTCAACGAGGCGGACGGCTGGTCGTGGGAGGCCGCCTACTGGGCCGAGATCCAACTCGTCAGCGAGTGAATCGCGCCTGCGCAGCGGACCGCTGCCGACCGCCGCCCTACTTGCCCTTCGACCCCGCCAGGGTCTTCCGCTGCTGCTCCGCTCGGCGGTGCGGCTCGATGGCCACCAGCAGCGCGTCGCGGTTCTGCATCCAGGCCTCGTCCCCCGGCAGGCCGCGAGGCAGTTCAAGCGTGATGATCGGCAGACCCCGGTCCACGCCGGCCCAGTTCCCCAGGCTGCCCCGACAGGCCCCAAGGCTGGCGACCACGGGGTATCCGTTCCGGGCGCTCATGGCCCGTGCCAGGTTCTCGGCCGGGCCGTCGAAGTTATTGCACTGTCGGCGACGGGTGATTGAATGGATAGAGACGATCCGGGCCGGCCGGGTCATGCGGATCGCCCGGAGGACAGCCCAGGCCTCGGGTTCGCTCTCCGGCCGGGGACCGCCGTAGTACGCCCGACCGGGGCGGCGGAGCGTCCAGTTCGCCGTCGCGAAGTTGCGGTTCAGGTCCACGCCCCGGGCGTTAGCGCGCGTGCCCCGTTCCAGGCCGTCCGGATTCGCCCGCGGCAGGACGGCCACCGGCGGACCGGTCCACCCGCCCGGCCGGTCTTCCAGGTAGTGGAGGAGGCGTTCGGCCACCTCGGCGCTGGTCGGCTCGTTTCCGTGGATGCCGCCGATAACCAGCGTCCCCCCCGTCCCCTCGCCAAAGCGATGAAGCGCCAGGGGGCGGCCCTCGACACTGCACCCGAGCAGGATCGTCCGCGGGCGGAGGCAGGCGGGGGCCGGCGCGGCGGCCGCGCCCGGCCCGCGAACACGCGCCACCCGCCGAACCGCCGGCGACGGCAGGTCGTCCGGGTCAAGCATCGGCGGCCGCACCGTGCAACCGCCAAGCCACACCATCACACCGACCATCACGGCGGACGGGACCCAGATTCGCAACGGCGCACCTCCAACCGATGGGCGCCCCATCCTAACGGCCAACGTCGGGAGGGTCAACGCCGCGTGCGGTCTGCTCTCTTGACCCGCCCCGGCCCCGGCCGCATAATCGCCCCCGCACGAGGAGGTGCGTTGTGGCCAAGATCATCACGCTGCTGACGGACTTCGGCGTCGAGAGCACGTATCCCGCGCAGATGAAGGGGGTGATGCTGGCGCGTCAGCCCGAGGCCGCCCTGGTGGACCTGTCGCACGGCGTCCCGCCGCACGACGTCCAGACGGCCGCGTTCATGCTCGCCTCGGCCGCCCCGGCCTTTCCTGACGGCACGGTCCACCTGACCGTGGTCGACCCGGGGGTGGGCGGCACACGGCGCGTGCTGGCGTCGGAGGCGGGCGGCCACCTCCACGTGGCCCCGGACAACGGCATTCTGACGCTCGTGGCCCAAGGCCGACGCCTCCTCGGACCGGATGCCCCCCCGGCCACGGTCGTCGCTGTCGAGGACAGGACGCATTACCGCCGGGACGTCTCCAGCACGTTCCACGGGCGGGACGTCTTCGCCCCCCTGGCGGCCGCCCTGGCCGGCGGCACCGACCTCGATACCCTGGGACCCCGCATCGACGACTTCGAGCGCTTCGACCTGCCCCTGCCCGAGCGCGACGGCACCGACGTCCGCGGCCAGGTGCTGTACGTCGATCCGTTCGGCAACCTCGTCACCAACATCTCGGCGCAGATGCTGGAGGCGCTGGACCGCTCGCGCGTGGAGATTCACCTCTCCGGAGCCGTGATCCGCGGCCTGTGCCGGGCCTATTGCGAGGTCCCCCCCGGCATCCTGCTCGCCTACGTCGGCAGCGCGGGGCTGGTCGAGGTGGCCGTCAACCAGCAGAGCGCCGCCGTCCGGCTGGCCGCCGGTCGCGGCACGGCCCTGACCGTCCACCTGCCGCCCGGATCGTGAGCCTGCCATGACCCCTGCCGCCGAGGACCCGACATCCCGCCTCCGCCGACTCGACCGGGCGCATCTCTGGCACCCCTTCACGCAGATGGCGGCGTGGTCCCGCGGCCGTCCCATCGTCATCGCGGCGGGCGAGGGCGAATTCCTCATCGACACCGAGGGGCGGCGCTACCTCGACGGCGTCTCGAGCCTGTGGTGCAACCTGCACGGCCATCGGCGGCCTGAGATCGACGCGGCGGTCCGCGGGCAACTCGACCGCATCGCCCACTCCACGCTCCTGGGGCTGGCCTCGCCCCCGTCCATCGAGTTGGCCGAACGACTGGTCCACGTCACCCCGGAAGGCCTGACGCGCGTCTTCTACTCCGACGCGGGCGCTACGGCCGTCGAGATCGCCCTGAAGATGGCGTTCCAATATTGGCAGCAGCGCGACCCGCCGCAGCCCGAGAAGACCCGGTTCGTCCACCTGGACGAGGCGTACCACGGCGACACGCTGGGCGCGGTCAGCGTGGGCGGCATGGACCGGTTCCACGCCGCGTACCGGCCGCTCCTGTTCGAGACGCTCTCGGCCCCGGCCCCGTACTGCTACCGGTGCCCGCTCGGGCAGGAACCGGAGACGTGCGGCCTTGCCTGCGCGGCCAGGATGGAAGAGATCCTGGCCGATGAGGCCGACAAGGTGGCCGCCGTCATCCTCGAACCCCTCGTTCAGGGGGCGGCCGGCATGATCACCCATCCGGACGGGTACCTCCGCCGCGTGGCCGACGCCTGCCGGCGGCACGACGTCCTGCTCATCTGCGACGAGGTGGCCACCGGCTTCGGCCGGACGGGACGCCTGTTCGCCTGCGAGCACGAGGACGTCCAGCCCGACGTCCTGTGCCTCGGCAAGGGCATCAGCGGCGGCTACCTGCCGCTGGCCGCCACCCTGACCACCGAGCGCATCTACAAGGCGTTCCTCGGCGACTACACCGACTACCGGACGTTCTTCCACGGCCACACGTACACCGGCAACGCGCTGGCGTGCTCGGCGGGGCTGGCAAGCCTGGACGTATTCGAGCGGGACGGCGTGCTGGAGCGCATCGGCCAGATCGAACGCCTCCTGGCCGAGGGGCTGGTTGCCATCGCCGGCATGACCCACGTGGGCGAGGTCCGTCAGCGCGGCGTGATGGTGGGCATCGAACTGGTGGCCGACCCCGCCACGGGCGAGCCCTATCCGCCGGGCGAGCGCCGGGCCGACCGGGCCTGCCAGGCCGCCGTGAGCCGCGGCGTCTGGCTCCGTCCCCTCGGCGACGTGGTCATCCTCATGCCGCCCTACTGCATCCGCGACGAGCACCTTGCCCGCCTCCTCGACGCCGCGGCCGAGGGCATTGCCGAGGCGACCGAGGCATGACCGCCGGCTACTTCATCACGGGCACGGACACGGGCGTCGGCAAAACGGTCGTGACGGGCGCACTGGCCGTCGTTCTCCGTTCGCGCGGCGTGGACGTGGGCGTCATGAAGCCGGTGGCGAGCGGCTGCGCCCGCCGGCGCGAGGGGCTGGTCTCTCTGGACGCCGAGTTCCTGGCCAAGGCGGCCGATGCACCCGAGCCCCTGGAAACGATTGCGCCCATCCGGTTCGCCGAACCGCTGGCTCCCACGGTGGCGGCCGCCCGCGCCGGCCGCGAGATAGACCTGCTCCCCATGTGGACGGCGTGGCAGAGGCTCCGGCGGAGGCACGACGTGATGCTGGTAGAGGGCATCGGCGGGGCCCTGTGCCCCGTCACGCCCCGGCAGAGCGTGGCAGACCTGGCCCGGCGCTTCAACCTGCCGGTGCTCATCGTCGCCCGGCCCGGTCTTGGCACGATCAACCACACGGCCATGACGGTGGAGGTGCTGCGGTCGCGGCGGCTCGAAGTGGCGGGCATCATCATCAACCGCTACGACCGCGATACCGAGGACGTGGCCGACCTGACCAACCCGGACGAGATCCGTCGCGTAACCGGAGTGTCCATCCTTGGCCTGGTGCCGGAGGACGCCGCGGCCGACTTTCAGGCGGGCGTCGTGGGGCCGGACGTGGTGGCAGCCATCCGGCCGATGGGCTTAGGGTAGGGTCACCGGCGGTTTGATAGCCGGCAAACCCCTCTGATGAGCCACAAACAGCCTTTCTCGAACACCGGCGCCCGATCCGCGCCTCGTGCAGCCCGGGCCAGGGTCGCTGCTGCCCCCCGACCGCCGCCGGCGAGACGGCGCCGGGCCCCTCCGCCGCGTTGGCAAGATGCGGCTTGTCTGCTGCGGCGTCATTTTCTACAATGATAGCGCTGGTTTGAGAAAGGGCCGAAGTGGACCTACGGGCAGGAGCGCCACTATCATGCGCAACGCGAACCGGCTGGGGAAGACGGCGCGGGCGGGGTTTACCCTGATCGAGTTGCTGGTGGTCATTGTCATCATCGGCATTCTTGCCGGCATGCTGATCCCCACCCTCATCAGCGTCGTCAGGAGGGGGGAGGATCTGGAGTGTCGTTCCAACCTCAAAGAGATCGCCCGAACCGTCCTTAAATACACAACCGACTACAAGGGGACGATTCCACCCACCAAGGTATGGAGTTCCGCGGGCCAGGGAGAGGGCCAAGCCCTTTACTGGTGTAACGTGCTGGCCCGGCGGGGCTTACCCGCCCAGAACGCCGCATACCTCAATCAGAACGAGAAATCCTCGCAGAGTTCCGTACTGCTGTGCCCGAACTCCACCGAAACCCGTGTGTCGTTGGGCGTGCAGATTACCAGCCCCGACGACAACAAGGCCCAGGGCTGGTACCGCTTGGGCAACGAGGAGTACAAGACCGACTCCTCCTACTACTGGAACGGGTATGTCGGAACCAACACGGACCAGCGCCGGCAGTATCCGTCGCTGAGTGTCGACCTCGCCAGCCCGCGAACGACGGACTTCCACAACATCTCCGAGATTCCCCAACGAAGCCATTTTGCTATGGTTATGGATGGCGTGCTTTTCCAGGAAGGGGATACGCCCATGCCCGCACGCATCGCCGCCCGGCACGGCGGCGCGTACGGCAATCGTCGGGTCACGAATATCGCTTACTACGACGGGCACGTCGCCCCCATGGACCGTTACGCGCCGGAAGGCACGGGGAATACTCACGATTGGTCCAAGGAACGGCCGGCGGACAACGCGGACGATGACTTGAGCGAAGAGAACTGGCAGACGTGGGAATATAAACCCATCATGTCGCGAATGACGATCCTGGGCGACGACAATCCACTCAACCCACTTGGGGGCGGCCCCCCGGAGTTCCTCCTTCCCAAACGCTAGAGCAGATTAACCCCGAATGGTGGCGCGGTGGGTCTCCGCAGGCCACCGCGCCTCATGGGTCCACGCCGCGTGCGCGGCGGGTCCGGAGACCCGCCGCGCATACACTTTACAGGACTTACCTCAGACCGCTTAGGGCTACTTTGTCAACTTCGCCATCATCCACAAAGGCCGGGGCGCGGTGC
>CAYTJE010000068.1:0-14301 GCA_964437855.1 uncultured Anaerolineales bacterium
GCCGTTTCATGCCGACCGTCTATTACCAGCACACCCAGCCCGCCCACGCCGTCCGCGTGCTGACGCTGATCGCCATTGCCGCCTGCGTGGCGGGTCTCCTGTTCGCCCCCAAGGTCCGCGAGGCCGGATGGTACCCGGATGTCGTCGTGGGGGGCATCGCCGCCGTGATGGCCCTCGCCGTCGCCCTCTTCTGGTCGATGACCGTCCGGGTGACGGGCGAGGCGCTGGCGTTCTGGTTCGGACCGGGCCTGGTGCGCAAACGGATTCCGCTTTCGGAGATCGCCACGGTGGAGGAGGTCCGGACGACCATCTGGCAGGGCTGGGGCATCCACTGGACCCGGCGCGGGTGGCTGTACAACGTGTCCGGCCTGAATGCGGTGCACGTGAAACTGAAGACCGGCAAGGCGCTGCTCGTGGGCACCGACGAGCCGCGGGCCCTGGCCGACGCCATCCGCGAAGGGATTTCGCGGACGGCCGGCGGGGCGACCGACGGCTGACACTGCAACGCTAACTCGTGCGCGGCGGGTCTCCGCATGCGCCGCGCAGCCCTGGAAAAGCCGTTTCGAGCGCGGTGGGTGCGGAGACCCACCGCGCAAAATGCTCACTTAGCGTTATAGTGCTAACGGGGCTTTCCAAGAAGGAGAATCTCATGCATCGCGCGTGCACCCCGGCGGTCCTGGTCACCCTTCTCCTCGCCGGCTGCGGTGGCGATGCCGGCAACGCGGTGGAGCCGTATGCACTGGAGAACGGTCTGACGGTCGTCCTCCGCCCCGTCGCGGGGGCCGAGCAGATCGCCCTCGTCGTCCTCCATCCCCTCGGCAACCACCACGACCCCGAGGGGCAGAGCGGCCTGGGGCACCTCATCGAACACTGTTACGTGACGGCCCAGGGCGGCCCCACGCCGGCGCGGACGATGCAGCAGTACCTGGCCCGGTACCCCGGCGGCTGGAACGCCCAGACGGGCGACCGTTTCACGGTGGTGGCGTGCGTGTTTCCGCCGGAGCGGCTGGAGGCGGAACTCCGCGACGCCGCCGCCCGCCTCGGCGACCTGCGGATCACCCAGGCCGACCTGAAGCGCGAAGTGCCCCGCGTCGTCGCGGAACTCCGAAACATGTACGGCGGGATGCCGATGCTGGCGGCGGCGAACCTCGCCCGCGAACACGTCCGTCCCACGCCACGCGGGGGACGGCGCGGCGGCCGGCCCGACCACGTGCAGCGTCTGACGGCCGAGGTCCTCCAGAAACGGTGGGAACGCTTCTACCGGGCCCGCGGCACGATTCTCGTGCTGGCGGGCGCGGTGGACCCGGACGCGGTCCGCGACCGCATCCACCACTACTTCCACACGCTGCCGCCGGGCGAGCCGGCACCCGACCCCGCCGAGGTGCCCGGGCCCGACCTGCCCGTGACCGAGACGGTCGAGGTCCGGGCCGGCCGGCCGAACGCGCCGGCGGCGGCTTGCCTGGCGTGGACCGCGCCGCATCCGGAGGACGACCTGTACGCCCCGTTCCTCGTGCTCGTGGCGCGGCTGTGGCGGCAGTTGGGAGTGTTCGGGACGTATTCGGGGGCGCCCGTGGTCCGCTTCGCGCCGCTGGACGATCCGCACGTGGTGGCCATCGTCGGGCCGACGGGAACGCAAACGGACGAGCAGGCGATCGCCTCGCTGGAGGCGCTGCTCAAGGCGGCCTTCGACCGGCCCTTCTCCGCGGCGGACCTGCCGGCGACGCGGAACACCTTCGGCTGGATGCTCGGCCTGGCCGACGTGCCGGACGCCATGCTGGCCCGGAACCCGTACGGGGCGGGGCTGGCGACCGGGCGGCGCGTCCAGATGGGCATCGACCCGGCCGCGTTGCGGGCCCGCCTCGACGCCGTCACGGCCGACGACGTGGCCCGGGCCGCCGCAACCGTCTTCGCGCGCCAGCGACGGGCGGCAGTGGTCGTCGTGCCCGAGGCGTCGGCGGGCACCTGACGCGCTCTTCCGATTCTCGATGTCGGCCCGCTCCGCTGCGCGTCGCGGCTAAAGCGGTTTAACCTTGGGTGGTAGCGACGTTTGGCGCGCGGCGGGTGCGGAGACCCGCCGCGCTACCATCCGAACTTAACGTGCCATAAAAGGGCCGATTCCGTGCTGTTGGCGTAATTGTTGCCGTTCACCGTCTCCGGCCGTTGCCGTTTTTGCGGCTTGGCGCCTTTGCGTGAGGCCGCCGTTGCCTTTGTTTCCGCTTTCCGATTTCGGATCACCACGTCCGGGCCTTATCGGCCGGGGGGACCGTCGAGCCGGCCAGGCCCTTCTTGCGGGTGGGTTTGGCGGGAATGGCGTACTCCACCTCCACCGGCCCCTCCATGCCATAGGTAATATCCAGGCCGCCGAGCGCCGGCTCGAACTGCCAGCCCCACGATTGCCACTCGGCCTTGGAGGCCCGGAGCCGGTACAGGCACCGCGACCGGAAGGTGTTCCACGCGTCGTACAGTTTGTTGTAATACCATTTCTCGATGCGCCAGGTGACCTCGTCTCCCTTCCGGCCGTGGAACGGGGCGTCCATGAGCAGTTCCACGAGGGCGACGGCCGTCTCGCCGTCGGCCCGCATCGCCAGGTCGGTCACCTTGTTCTCGTACCGCTTGACCTTGTGGATAATGCGGCGGATGGCGGCGCGGTCCTCGTCGGTAAACTCGCCCTCGGCCGGTCCGGAACCCGGACCCGTTCCGGGCAGGCCGATCTCCGGCGTCCGGTACTGCGGCGGGATGAGAGCGTCGTACGGGGAAAGGCGCGGCGTCAGGTCCACGCCCTCCAGCCGGCCCCACGGCGTCCGGACGAGGAGGCAGTACGTCCCCGGCCGCAGGCCCGTCACCTCGAACCGGCCGGTCTCGGCGTCCACCGTGACGGGCACGCGGACGTCCAGGGCCCGCTCCACGAGGGTGGCCTCGCGGACCCGGTCGGGCGGCGTCAGGCGGCCGCGGATGGCCCGGACCTCGGGCGGGGGCGGCTCGAAGGTGTCTTCCTCGGCCGAGGGAGCGCGGCCGGCTGCTTTCGCGCCCGGCTCGGCGGGCTCGTCCTGCTTCGGTGCCGGCGGGGCGAACGGGTTCGACGGGGCCGCCAGACCGTCCCCCATCCCCGCCAGGGAGAGGGCGACCAGGGCACAGGCCGCCGCCAACGTCAAACACACGCGCCCCATCGGGATTCCTTCCGAAGTCGTCCCCGGAACCATTGAACCGCGCCGCCGACGCCAGGGCAACCCCGAAACTGCGGACGGCATGCTCCTCCCGGAGGGTAAGCATGTTAGCCGGGCTCGAACCGGAACGCGCTTGACGCAACGCAGGGAAACCATTACAGTTTAGCGTGCCCGGCTTGCAGGACGGTCCGGGGGAATGGCGAATGGCCAAGCACAAGCGGGAGCGGGCCCTCTTTGAACTCCTCTCGGAGCAGCGGGGCCGGCAGAAGGCTAAACCGGACAAACAGGGACGGGACCAAGGCACCGAGACGCCGGCCGGCCCGCCCCGGCCCGAGGAGCCCGACCGCCGGCCGCACCGACCGGCCCCGACCGTCGTCACCCGCAAGGCGGTCATCGCGGTGGGCGGTGTCCGGCTCGGGCCGTACCACCTGGTAGTCATCGGGCTGGCCGTCGCGTGCCTCTGCTACCTGTTCTACCTGCTGGGGGCGCGGTTCGGCGGACCGGAAGACGGGCTGCCCGACGTGCCGGCGGACCCCTCGCTCGAGACGATCCGGGGGGAGCAGCCCGCCGACGACCTCGTCGCGCCGGAGCCGGAGACGCCGGCCCTCGGCCATCGGGTGGCGCCGCCGCCCCAGGGACGGGAGCCCGCCCCGGCGCCACGGACCACGGAGGAGACCGGACGCGGGCCCGGACGGCCGGGGCACGAAGCGCAGCCGACCGGCCGCACGCGGCCGCCCGAACCCGAGCCCGAGCCGGCGCCGACCGGGCCGCAGTACCGCGTCCGGATCGCCCGGCTCGACGTGTCGCGTCCGGACGCCATCGACGCCCTGCGGGCGTACCTGGCCCGGAGCGGCATCGAGACCGACCTCGTGACCCGCGGCGGCTACCACGTGCTTTACAGCCGCAAGCGGTTCGACGAGAAAACCGATTCGGACAGGCTGGCCGACCAGGCCAACAAAAGCCTCGCCGCGTTCGAGGCCGAAACCGGCCGGCCGACGTCCAAAGACGCCTACACGGTCCAGGTTGAAAGGGAGTGACGGATGTCGTTGGATAAAAGCCTCAGAAGCCACGGCGCCCTGGAGCGCCATCGCAACGTCCTGACGCGGGCCGAACGCATCGAGATCCTCCAGGACGAGGAGGAGTGGACGGAGGAGGAAGAGAACAGCGTCTTCGGCCTCCGAAAAGTGGCACACCGCAAGGTCACGACGAAGCGGCACAAGCCGGCCAAGGCGGAGGAGGCCGAAGCCGCCGAGGGCGAGGCCGCCCTCCCCGAGGCCATGGCCCCCGATGCCGCCGAGGGACCGTCCGGCAAAGAAGGCTAGAGCGGCTTCTCCCCGCGCGAGACTCCAGGCCCATGGCCACGCCCCTGCTGCGGCGACGGGGTTCCCCTTCGCTCCGCCAAGCGTGGCCGTGCCCCCCGGGTCGCATGCCGTCGTCACCTGCATTCGAGGAGCTCCCGTGGCCGATTTCCAACTGGCCGACCGCATGCAGCGAATCGACGCCTCCGGCATCCGCAAGGTCTTCGACCTGGCGGCCAGGCTCCGCGACCCGGTCAACCTGAGCATCGGCCAGCCCGATTTCGACGTGCCTGAGCCGTGCAAGCAGCGCGCCGTTCAGGCCATCCGCCAGGGCGAGAACCGCTACACCGTCACGCAGGGCGACGCGGCCCTGCGCGAGGCCCTGGCCGAGGGGCTTCGCACCGAATTCGGCTCGTTCGACGGCCCCGTCCTCGTGACGAGCGGCGTCTCGGGCGGGCTGCTGCTGGCGCTGATGGCCACCGTCAACCCCGGCGACGAGGTCCTGATGCCGGACCCCTACTTTGTCATGTACAAGCACCTGGTCGGCCTGCTGGGCGGCGTACCGGTCTTCGTCGACACGTATCCCGACTTCCGGCTGCGGGCGGACCGCCTCGAAGAGGCCGTAACCGGGCGGACGCGAATGCTGCTGCTGAACAGCCCCGCCAACCCCACCGGGGCCGTCTGCTCGGAGGAAGAAGTGCAGGCGGCCGTCGAGGTCGCTCGCCGGAACCGCCTGCTCATCGTCTCAGACGAGATCTACAACGCCTTCGCCTACGACGGCCCGGCGCCCAGCCCCTGGCCGATGTACGACCGCGTTCTCCTCCTGCGCGGGTTCTCGAAGACCTTTGCCATGACCGGCTGGCGCCTGGGCTACGCCGTGGGGCCGGAGCGGATCGTCTCGGCCATGACGACGCTCCAGCAGTACACGTTCGTGTGCGCCCCGTCGCCGTTGCAGCAGGCGGCGCTGGCGGCGCTGGAGACCGACCCCTCGCCGTCCATCGACACGTTCCGCGAGCGGCGCGACCTCGTCTACGAGGGGCTCCGCGACCGGTTCACCCTGACCAGGCCGGGCGGGGCGTTCTATATCTTCCCCGAGGCGCCGGGCGGGTCGGGCACCGCGTTCGTCGAGAAGGCCATTGGGGCGGGCGTGCTGATCATCCCGGGCAGCGTCTTCAGCGAGCGTGACACGCACTTCCGCATCGCCTACGCCGCCGACCGCGAGACCATCGAGCGGGGCCTGGAGATCCTGAACCACCTGGCGGCGGAGGCGTAGCCCGCCCGGCGTGTGGCCCGGCCGGCTTGTCCAGCCGTTGGCGGACGTGACGGGCCGGACAAGCCGGCCCGGCCATACACCTTCCCGCGCGGCCCCTGTTTTTGCTTGCAAGGCGTGGGGCGGTCTGCTAGGGTCCTGCCTCTCGTATTGCCGCCGACGCCGGCCCGGGAGGGCGGTGCCTCGGCGGCCTGCGGTATGGCGGCCGGACCGGACGGCGGCACGCGGTCGGCTCGCCCGGCAGAATGCCGTTGCACCCCAGCACACCGGACCGATAGAATGCCGCCGCGGTAAGACACGATGCGATTCTACCTGGTCGATTCCATTCAGGAACTGGAGCCGCCACGCCGCATCGTCGCCGTCAAGAACCTGACGCTGGCCGAAGAGTACCTGGCGGACCACTTTCCGGCCTATCCGGTGCTGCCCGGCGTGCTGATGCTGGAGGCGATGATCCAGTCGGCCGCCTGGCTCGTGCGGGCCTCAACCGACTTCGAGAAGACGCTGATCCTGCTGAAGGAGGCCCGCAACGTCCGGTACGGGGCGTTCGTCCGGCCGGGCGGGCAACTGGTGATGGAGGTCACCGCCAGGGAGATCGGCCCGGACGCAAGCACGTTCAAGGCCGTCGGCCGGTGCCGGGACAAGACGGCCGTTCAGGCCCGGCTGACTCTTGAGCACGGCAACGTGGCCGACGAAGACCCGGCGGGCGACGAGATCGACGAGCGGCTTCGGCCGTTCTGGCGGGAACGGTTCGGACTGATCGGAGGCCCTCAGGCCCTGGCGGCGGGGACCGGCGGGGCCTGAGCCTGCACCTTTTTTGGGGAGGTCATGCGAGATGGCCTTGAGTCGCGATGAGATTATGGACAAGGTTCGCGAGGCCCTGGTCGACGCCCTCGGCGTGGACGAGGACGAGGTCACGCCGGAGGCCAGCATCGGCGGCGACCTCGGGGCCGAGAGCATCGACTACCTCGACATCGTCTTCCGCCTCGAAAAGGCGTTCAACATCAAGATTCCCCGCGGCGACCTGTTCCCCGACAACATTCTCCAGAGCGAGGAGTTCGTCCAGGACGGCACCCTGACCGCCAAGGGCCTGGAGGAACTCCGGAGCCGCCTGCCCCACGCCGACCTCTCGACGTTCGAGAAGCACCCCAAGGTCGACGACATCGCCAATCTGTTCACGGTCGATATGATCGTCCGCTACATCGACTCGAAACTGGGCGAGCAGGACGGCTGACGCCGGGCCGGCCACCTTGCCGCCCGCCGCGCCCCGCCCGGAGCCCCGCGATGCGCTGGATCTGGATCGACCGATTCACCGAGTTCGAGGCCGGCCGACGCGCCGTCGCCGTCAAGGCCGTTACGATGGCCGAGGAACACCTACACGACCACGTACCGGGGTATCCGGTTCATCCGCCCACGCTGATGATCGAGGGCATGGCGCAGACGGCCGGCGTCCTGGTCGGCGACGCCTTCGATTTCGAGGAGAAAGTCATCCTGGCCAAGGTCACGCGGGCCACGTTCCACGGTCACGTGCGGCCGGGCGACCGCATCCGCTTCGAGGCCGAGGTCCAGGGCGAGGTCCGCCGCGAGGGCGCCGCCGTCGCCGGCCGCATCACACGCGACGGCACGCCGGTGGCCGAGATCGAACTCATGTTCGCCCACCTCGACCAGTCGCGCGTCCCGGTGGAACCGGCGGAAGGGAACTTCGTCTTCAACGACGACTTCATCCGCCTGCTGCGGATGCGAAGCCTGCGGACCCTGGGCCACGCCCCGACCTCGCCCGACGCCTGACCCGGAGCCCCCTGTGGACCGTCGGATCGCCATCACCGGCATCGGCCTGGCCAGTCCGGCCGGCAGCGCCACCGATTTCGCCGACGCCGTCCGCGACGGCCGAAGCGCCGTGGCCGAGATCGGCCGGTTCGACGCCTCCGGCTTCCCCTCCCACCTCGGCGGCGAGGTCGCGCCCGACTACGACCCCACCCAGGGCGTCCGCAAGGACCAGCGGCGTTACCTCAGGAAGAATTTCAAGGTCATGGCCCGCGACATCCAGTTGGCCATGGGCGCCACCGCCCAGGCCATCCTCGACACCGGTCTGCCCCCGGGCGACGCCGCCGCCAAGGAGCCGCCGCTCCCGACCATCGACCATACGCGGTTCGGGATGGTCTACGGCACGTCGTTTATTCCGACGACGCTCGAGGACCTGGCCGGCCCCGTCCAGGCCGCCCGCTCCGACGGCGAGGTGCCCCTGAAAGACTGGGGCGCCCGCGGCATCCCGCAGATGTTCCCGCTGTGGCTCCTGAAGCACCTGCCCAACATGCACGCCTGCCACGCCGGCATCCTGTGGGACGCCCAGGGCCCCAGCAACTCGCTCACGTGCTCCGATGCCGGGTCCCTGGTGGCGCTGGACGAGGCCCTGCGCATCCTCCGGCGCGGCGCGGCCGACCTCATGATCGTCGGCGGGGCCGAGAGCCGCGTCTGCCCCCTCCTGCTCATCCGCTACGGGCTGCTGGGGCGCCTGGCGACCGAGGACACGGACCCCGCCAGGGCCAGCCGGCCGTTCGACCGCCACCGCCTCGGCTGGGTGGCCGCCGAGGCCGCCGTCGCCGCCATGCTCGAACCGCTGGACGCGGCCGAGGCCCGCGGCGGCCGCGTCTACGCCGAAGTGCTCGGCACGGGCGTCGGCACCACGACGGCCGGCATCAACGCCTGCGACCCCGACGGCCGGTCCGTCGCGGCGGCCGTCCGGCGGGCGCTGGAGGCGGCCGGCGTCGACCCCGCGGACCTCGGCGCCGTCTGGGCGCACGGCACCGCCCTGGCCGAGCAGGACCGGAGCGAGGCCGCCGGCCTGGCCGACGCCCTCGGCACCTCGGCCGAGGCCGTCCCCGTCACGGCCACCAAGGGCGTGACCGGGCACATCGGCGCCGCCAGCGGCCTGGCGGACCTGGCGGCGGCGCTGGTCCTGGCGCCCGACGGCCTCGTGCCGCCTATCCTCAACTGCGATGACCCGGACCCCGAGGTCCCCCTGAACCTGGTCACGGGCCGGCCGCAGCAGATGAAGGGCGACCTGCTCCTGGCCACCACGAACGCGATCGGCGGCCAGACCGCCGCCGCCGTGATCAAACTGAATCGGTAAGGCGAGCCCCGACCGTAAGGTCGGGGGGACGTACCACAGGCCGCGGAAGCCTGCGCCGCGGGTGAAGATACCCGCGACCTCGTGGTCGCGGCTCAAAGAACGGTACGACCATGACACGACGCGTCGTCATCACGGGGATGGGCACCTGCAACCCGGTCGGCATGACGGTGGAGGCGACCTGGCAGGCGCTGCTGGCGGGCACGAGCGGCATCCGGCCGATCTTCATCTTCGACGCCTCGACCTTTCCGACGACGTTCGCGGCCCAGGTTCCCGACTTCGACCTGGCCCCCTACGTCCGCCATCCCGAGCGGTTCGCCCAGGCCGGCCGCAACGTCCGCTTCGCCATGGCCGCGGCCCGCCGCGCCATGGAGGACGCCGGCCTGGCCGACGGCGACCCCTCCGGCCCCGCGCCGTTCGACCCGGACCGGTTCGGCATCTATACCGGCAGCGGGGAGGGCCGGCTCGACTTTGCGAGCCTCACGCAGTCGATCGCCCAGGGGCTGGAGGCGGACGGCTCGGTCGACACGGTCCGCTTCGCCCGGGCCGGCCTCCAGCGGTACCAGGCGCTGTCGGAACTGGAGCAGGAACCGAACATGCCCGCCAACCACCTGGCCGCCGAGTACGCGCTGGCCGGGCCGGCCTACTCGAACCTGACGGCGTGCGCCGCCAGCACCCAGGCCCTCGGCGAGGCCGCCGACCTCATCCGCACCGGCCGGGCCGACCTCATGCTGGCCGGCGGCACCCACTCCATGATCCACCCGCTGGGCGTGGCGGGGTTCAACCTTCTGACGGCCATCTCGACCGAACCGAAGGACGAACCCTGGCGGGCGAGCCGGCCGTTCGACCGCAACCGCGCCGGCTTCGTCCTCGGCGAGGGGGCCACCATGATGGTCCTGGAGGACCTGGACCACGCCCGGGCCCGCGGCGCGACCCTCTGGGCCGAACTGGTCGGCTTCGGCTCCAGCGCCGACGCCTACCGCATGACCGACATCCACCCCGAAGGCCGCGGACCCGCCGCCTCCATGCGGATGGCCCTGGCCGACGCCGGCCTCCAGCCCGGCGACATCGATTACATCAGCGCCCACGGCACGGGCACGCAGGAGAACGACCGCGTCGAGACCCTGGCCGTCAAACTTGTCTTCGGCGACCTCGCCTACCGGATCCCGATCTCGAGCGTCAAGAGCGAACTGGGGCACCTGATCGCTGCCGCCGGCGCCACCGAACTGATGACGTGCGTCCTGGCGATTCGCGACCAGGTCCTGCCGCCCACGATCAACCTCGACACGCCCGACCCCGAGTGCGACCTCGACTACGTCCCCAACCGCGCCCGCGAGGCCGAGGTCGAGGTCTGCCTGTCCAACTCCTTCGGGTTCGGCGGCCAGAACGATTCTCTGGTGATTCGCCGCTTCGTTTCCTAAAATATTGCGTGTTGCGCGGCGGGTCTCCGTACCCGCCGCGCGCGAAGCCGCGGATGTTCGCCGACCCGCTTGCGGGTCGCGCGCCATTGCCGCAAGTGAGCGCGCCGGGTACAGAGACCCGCCGCGCAAGCCTCGAAACGGAATCGCGCTGCGGGGACGCCGCCGTCATGGGCCATGTCCTGTCGCTGCTGATCCTGGCCGCCGAAGCCGGCCCGAACGGGACCGGCACCGGCCCCGGCGTGCCGGCCGAGAACTGGCTCCTCATCGCCATCGTCACGGTCGCCGTGGCGATGGCGGTCGTCCTCCTGCTATACCTGGCGAAGTACCTTCGGCTGGCGGTCAACCTGTTCCTGGAAACCCCCCTGCCGGTGACGGCGAACCTGCACGACTACGCCCCGCCGGAGGGCGAGGTCCTCACGTTCCCCAGCCTGGAGGGCCGGCGCCTTCGCGGCATGTTCATCGAGCGGCCGCCCGGCACCGCCGACCGCGGCACGGTCCTCTTCTGCCACGAGTACGGCAGCGACATGCTCAGCGCCGGCCGGTACGCCTGCGGCCTGGTGGAGGCCGGGTACACGGTCTTCACGTTCGACTTCCGCGGCCACGGGGCCAGTTTCAGCCCCACCCACTACGAGCCGCGACACTGGCCCTCCAACTACGAGGTCCACGACATTCTGGCGGCCGTGGCCTACGTCAACAGCCAGCGGAACGTGGAGGAGACGGGCATCGGCATCCTGGGCATCAGCCGGGGCGCCAGCGCGGCCCTCATCGCCGCCGCCCTGAACGACGACATCCGCTGCCTCGTCGTGGACGGGGCCTTCTCAACCGACCACAGCATCGACGGCCTGCTGAAGCGGTGGGTCCAGATCTTCGCCCGCGTCGACCTGGCCCGTGCCATGCGGTCGATGACCGCCTACCGCTTCTTCCGGGCCCTCTTGATGTTCTACGTGGAATTGAAGTGCCGATGCCGCTTCCCCAGCACGCAGCGGTCGCTGGCGAAACTCGAGAACGCGCCCATCCTGTTCATCCACGGGGGGCGCGACGCCTACGTCCCCCCCGAGCAGGCCCGGGCCCTGCATGAGGCCAAGCCGGGAACCAAAGATATCTGGATGTGCCCGGACGCCAAGCACAACCAGGCCGTCGCCGCCGACCCCGAGGCCTATCACGCGGCGGTCCGGGCGTTCTTCGACAAGCACCTTGCCCCGGCGGGCGGCCACCGCCGGGCCGCGACGCCTCGCCGGCCCTCTTCTTCGGCCGGCCGCTTCGCGCCGGCCGAGGAAGGCGGCCGGGCCGACCTCTCGTCCACCGACGCCGCCGGAGGGTCCATGCCGTGACGGTCCCGCTGACGATCCGAATGCGACGCCTTCTCTGGACGCCGCTCCGCTTCGAGGCAGACCGCCAGGTCAGCCGGTGGCGACAGGCCGTCGGCCGGACCCGCGAGAGCCAGGCCCGCGTCCTGGCGGACCTCCTGGACTACTTCGCCGACACCGACTTCGGCCGGGATTTCCGGTTCGACGGCGCCCGCACCGCCGACGACCTCCGGGCACGGATGCCCGTGGCCGGCTACGAGCGCGGCGCCCCGTACGTCGAGCGGGTGGCCCGCGGCGAAACGGAGGCGCTGTTTCCCGCCGGCACCCGGCTCCACATGTTCGCCATGACGAGCGGCACCACCGGCCGGGCCAAGTACATCCCCGTGACCGACCGCGTGCTGAAGGCGTACCGCGAGGGCTGGCACATCTGGGGCGCCTGCGCGATGCACGACCATTTCGACGCCTTCGGGGCGAAGATCCTCCAGGTCTCCAGCCGCATGGACGAGGAGATCACCCCCTCGGGGCTGCCGGCGGGGGCGATCTCCGGCCTGGCCGCCCAGGTCCAGCGCCGCGTCGTCCGGCGCCTGTACGTCTGCTCGGCGGGGGCGGCCCTGGCCGGCGACACCGCCTCCAAGTACTACCTCCTGTGCCGCCTCGGCCTGGCCTGCGACCGCGTCATGCCCGTCACCGCCAATCCGAGCACGCTGCTGGCCCTGGCGCGCACGATGGATCGCCGGAAGGACGACCTCCTGCGCGACCTCTCGGACGGCACCCTGGCCGACGACGTCGCCCTCCCCGGCGAGGTCCGACGGGGGTTCGAGCGCCGCCTCCGGCCCGATCCGCGCCGGGCCCGCCGGCTGGAACGCCTCGCCCGCGACGCCGGCCACCTGTATCCGAAACACGTCTGGGCCATCCCCCTCATCGGCACCTGGAAGGGCGGCACCCTGAGCCTGTACCTGCGCGAGATGCCCCGCTACTGGGGCCGGGCGCCGATTCGCGACATCGGCCTCATCGCCTCCGAGGGACGCTTCTCCGTCCCCACCCAGACCGACGGCAGCGCGGGCGTCCTGGAGACCTGCGGCACGTTCTACGAGTTCATCCCGGAAGCCCAGGGCGACGCCGACGACCCGGACACCCTGCTGGCCCACGAGGTGGAGGTCGGCGGGCGGTACTTCCTGGTGGTCACGACCGCCGGCGGCCTGTTCCGGTACCACATGGGCGACCTCATCCAGGTGGTCGACCGCCTCGGCGAGACGCCCCACATCGTCTTTCTGAACAAGGGGGAGCACGTCGCCAGCCTGACGGGCGAGAAACTGACCGAACACCAGGTCGTCTCGGCGGTCAACACCTCCGTCGGCCAGATGGACCTGTCGCTCGACGGCTACTGCCTGTGCCCCACCTGGGCCCACGTGCCGCACTACACCCTCATCGTCGAAGAGACGGACGTGCCGCCGGGACCGGCGGAGAAACTGGCCTCGGCCGTTGACTCGGCCCTGGCCCGGCTTAATATGGAGTATAAGGACAAACGCCGGTCGGGCCGCCTCCGACCCGTTCGCGTCAAGACCGTGCCCGACGGAACGTGGGAACGGTATGACCGCGAGATGATCGAATGCCGCCGCGGCCGGGTCGAGCAGTACAAGCACAAGTTCCTGGAGCCGACGGTCGATTTCGAGAAGCGGTTCCGCATCCTGGGCGAGTACCCGCAAGACCACCCGCACTAGAGGCGCCCACGCGCCGGCCCGCCCGCGTCGCCCAGCCCGTCCGCCGTCAAGGTGATCCATGCGCCTGAAAGTCATTGCCTGCGAGGTCCTGAGGCGCGAACTGTACCACGTGGCGGCCGGGGCGCGCCACGTTGCCGACGTCACCCTCCTGCCCCAGGGCCTCCACGACAACAGCGACACGTGCCGCGCCCGCCTCCAGGACGAGGTCGACCATACGCCCCCGGACCGCTACGACGCGGTCCTGCTGGGCTACGGCCTGTGCAACCACGCCCTGGCGGGCGTGCGGGCCGGCCCCCTGCCGCTCATCGTCCCCCGGGCCCACGACTGCATCACCCTGCTGCTGGGGTCGAAAGAACGGTACCAGCGGCTGTTCGAGGAGGCGCCGGGCACGTACTGGTTCTCGAGCGGCTGGATCGAACACCGCGAGCGGACCGGCGAGCCCATCGCACCCCGGCCCGGCAGCGGCCTGGGACCCGCCCTCCATGCCGACTGGAACGACCTGGTCGCCATGTACGGCGAAGAGAACGCCCGGTACGTTCAGGAGTTCATGAGCGGCTGGGAGGCCGAGTACACCCGCGGGGCCCTCATCCGGTTCCCGTTCGACCGGGGCCTGGGCCTGCCGGACCGCGTCCGCGAGATCTGCCGGCAGAAGGGCTGGCAGTACGTCGACGTCCAGGGCGACCTCGCGCTGCTGGAGGCCGGCCTGAACGTCGACCGCCCGCGGTGGGACGACGACCGGTTCCTGAGCGCCGCCCCGGGCCAGGCCGTCCGAGCCAGTTTCGACGACGCCATCCTGGATGCCGAACCGGCCGCGGGCCCCACCGACACGGAGACCGCCCCGTGAGCCAGGCCCTCGAGATTATCCGTCTCATCGGCCTCCCGAAGGCCATCCGCGTCAAACGCCGGTACGACGAGGCGCTCTCGTACGTCCGCGGGTACTGCACGTGCTGCTGCCTGTGGTCGCTGCTGGAGACGGGCGTCCTGGACCGGCTGCTG
>CAYTJE010000069.1:0-14160 GCA_964437855.1 uncultured Anaerolineales bacterium
GGCCGGGGGCCGGGTCTACCTGGCCATGAACGACGGCACGGTCCTGTGCTTCGGCGGGCGGTGACGGCACGTCCGCGTCACTCAGGCCCCGGCTCACCGGCCAGCACCCGCTCGATGAGCGGCTTGAGGCGATCGGCGGCGGACTTGTGGCAGACCAGCGTGCCGGCCGACGTGTGGACCACGATGACGTCCGCGAGGCCGGCGACCACGGTCGGGTGCCCGGGGGGCGTGACGACCAGCGCGTTTCGGGTCTCCTCGTCGGCGACCACGCGGCCGCGGAACCGGTTCCCGTCGGCCCCCGACGCCAGGAACCGCTCGGCGGCCAGCCAGCCGCCGACGTCGTCCCACCGGAAGGCCGCCGGGACGGTCCAGACGTCCTCGGCCTTTTCCATGATGCCGACATCGACGGAGACGGCCTCGACGGATTCAAACGCCCGCCGGGCCGCCTCAGCGAAACCCGGGGCCTGGAGCGCGTCGGCCAAGGGGGCGAGCGCGCGGCAGGTCCGGGGAAGGTGCTCGGCCGCCGCCTCCAGAATTGCATCGCACCGCCAGATAAAGATGCCCGCATTCCAAAGGTACCGGCCGGAGGCGAGGTAGCGCTCGGCCGCGGGCCGGTCGGGCTTCTCGACAAACCGCTCCACGCGAACCGGCCCCGTTCCGGACGGCACCCGCGGCAACTCCAGGTACCCGAAACCGGTGGCAGGACGAGTAGGCGGCACGCCGATCGTCCCCAGGCCACCCTCGCGGGCCCGCACAACCGCACACACCAGCGTGCGGCGGAACGCCTCCTCGTCCTCGATCAGGTGATCGGACGGCATGACCACCATCACGCCGTCCGGCACGTGCCGGCGGACCGCCATGGCCGCAAAGATAACCGCGGGCGCGGTGTTCCGCCGCATCGGTTCCTCCAGGAGGTTCGCCGCCGGCAGGTCTGGCGTCTGCTCGCGGACGAGCCCCGCCAGCCGGGCGTTGGTGACGACCAGCAGACGGTCCCATCCCACAAGGCGCGCCGCCCGCTCGGCAGCCTGGACGTACAGCGAGGTTCCGGCCAGTTCGGTCAGGAACTGTTTCGGGCACCGGTCGTTCCCCAGCGGCCAGAGGCGTCGTCCGAATCCGCCCGCCATCAGGACCGCGTAGACGTCCGTCAGCGCGGCCGCGCCGCCGGACGCCTCCGGCGACGAGGCGTTCTGGTGCGTCGATCCCACGTGCTGCTCCTTCCGTCCGATTGACTCCACCGACGCCGTTGCGGCCGGGTCCGGGTTCCCGCTTACCGGGTGGGCGCCTTCCCCGTGGGCGCGGCCACCAGGCAGACCAGGTTCTCGGCATCCCGGAGCGCGTACTCGCCGGCGTCGGCGGGCACCAGGACCGTGGCGCCCGGCACCAGGGCCGTCGTGGCCCCCTCGGCCGAGAGCAGGGCGCGGCCCGAGATGGCCACGACCACCGCGTAGGCGTCACGGACCTCGGCGGCCCACGGTCGGCGGTCCAGGCACACGCGGCTCAGGCTGAAGGCGTGACAATCGACCAAATGGTCGATCGTCAGGCCCTTTTCGGCCGTGGTCCGGCCCCGGCCGCCGGCGGGCTCCGACCCGCCCTTGAACCGGATCGTCTCGAGCGCCTCCCGAACGTGCAGCGGGCGCGGCACCCCGTCGAGGCCGAACCGGCCCCAGTCGTACGCGCGATAGGTCACGTCGGACGTCTGCTGCACCTCGGCGAGCACCACGCCGGGACCGACGGCGTGTACGCGCCCGGGAGGGACCCAGATGAAGTCGCCCGCCGTCACGGGCCGCACGACCAGGAGGTCCTCGACGGTGCCGGCCCGGATGGCCTCGGCCAGCGCCGGCCGGGTGGTGCCCGCCTTCAGGCCGTCCACCACCCAGGCGTCGGGGGCGGCGTCGATGACCACCCAGCACTCGGTTTTGCCGGCCTCGCCCTCGCGGCCGGGCAAGGCGGTCGCGTCGTCCGGGTGCACCTGAACGCTCAGGCGATCGGACGCGTCGATGAACTTGACCATCAGCGGGAACCGCGGGGCCGCGGAAGACCGTGCTCCGGCCCGGCCGAGGATCTTTGAAGCGTGTTCCCGGAGGACCTGCCCCAGGGTTTGTCCGGCCAGCGGCCCGTCGGCCACCGTGGTCCGGCCGTTCGGATGGTCGGCCAGCGTCCAGGCCTCGCCGATGGGCCTATCGGCCGGGAGGTCCATCGCCAGCAGACCGGCCAGCCGGCGTCCGCCCCAGACACGCTCCTTGAAAACCGGCTGCATTCTAAGCGGTCGCACGGCTGACCCTCCGGCTCGCGAGACGGGCCGACCCCACGGGCCCCATCCCCTCTGCCGCGTTCGTGCCGACAATTCACCAGCCCGCCACTGCCCGACGGCGGCCTGCACCCCGGCGGCAACGGACCGCATTATCGGCGGGCGGCCGCGCCCGGTCAACGACGTTCCGGCAACGTGCCCAACCCCTTTCGAAACAAACCCTTACGCGCCGGGGGGAAGCGATTTGCATATCGCCTTTGGCGCGGTATGATAGTCGTATCACCGTCGCCGCCTCGATCACGAGGGAACCCGTGAAGCCGTTGGACAAAGCCGACGCACCGCGATGGCGCCGGGCCCTGCCCTGGGTGCTGCTGGCCCTGGGTCTGGTGGCGGCCTACGCCTACAACTTCTACGAGATGTGGCGGCGGTGGTTCCCGGCGTGGCGGCGGGAGGCCCTGGGTCTGTACGACCGGCTGATGGAGGGCGAGAGTTACTACACCCATGCCCCCCTTGTCCCGCTGGTCAGCCTGATTATGGCCATTCTGTTGATCCGGCACACGCGGATTCCGGTCCGCCGGCGGCCGATGCTGGGCGGGGTCGTGCTGGTCGGCAGCCTGCTGGTTCACCTCCTCTCGTCGCTGGCCCGGGTCAACTTCGTCAGCGGCTTCAGTATCATCGGGGTGGTGGCGGGGCTGGTGCTGATGCTGTGGGGGACGACGGCGCTGAGGCGGCTGTGGTTCCCGATCGCGTTCCTGTTCTTCATGGTCCCCCTGCCGGAGGTCAGCATCGCCCGCTTCAACTTCAACCTCAAGATGCTCGCCGCCAACACGGGCGTGCGGCTGGCCAACTTCGTGGGCGTGGTGGCCGAGCGGAGCGGCAACCAGGTCTTCCTCGAGGGCAACAAACAACTGGTCATCGCGAACGTGTGCAATGGGCTGCGGACGCTGATCAGCCTCATCGCGTTCGGCGCGCTGTACGCGTACGTCTGCAAGTTGCGCGGCGTGTGGCGAGTGGGGCTGTTCGCCATGTCGGTGCCGGTCGCGGTGGTGAGCAACTCGATCCGCGTGGTGGCCCTGATCGTCGTGGCCGACGCGTGGAACACGCAGGTGGCCACCGGCGTGTTTCACGATGCGTCGGGGCTGATGATCTACGCGCTGGCGTTCGGGATGATGTTCGGGCTGGAACGGCTGGTGTTGGCGGCCCGCCGATGGGTCGGCCGGCCCGCCACGGTCCTGCCGCTCTTCCACGGCGTGAAGCGCGACCCGGACGACGAGGAGCAGTGGCCCCGCATGCTCCGGGCCGCAGCGAGCCGGACGGGATGGACGGCGGCCGTCCTCGTGCTCGCCACGGCCGCCGGGGCGAACTGGCTGAACCGATCCGTGCCGCCGACCTGGACCGGCCAGGTGGCCCGCCGCGCCGTCCCGCGTGAACTGACCATCGACGGCCACCACCTCCAGAGTTACGACATGGAGATGGACGAGCAGACCCTGACTATCCTGGAGACCCGCGATTACCTGTTCCGCCGATATGTCCGAACCGGCGCGCCGCCCACCGACTTCTGCATCGTCTTCAGCGAGGACAACCGCAAGGGAACCCATCCGCCCGACCTGTGCCTGGAAGGCGGCGGCCAGAACATCATCGCCAAGGGCCACGTCGCGCTCGACGGCGTCCCCGGGCACAGTACGATTCCGTGCCACGAACTGATCGTGCAGTCCGGCAACCAGCGGCACTATTACCTCTACACCTACCGGTGTGGTGACGTATACACGCCCAGTTTCTGGGAGCAGCAACTGCGGATCTTTCTGAACGGTCTGCTGGGCCGCAACGGCAGCGGGGCGCTGATTCGCGTCTCGACCTCCATCGGCCGAAGCGTCGAGGACTCCCGCCGGAGGGCCACACGCCTCCTTGCCGCCGCCGTGCCCCATATCGACCGAGCCTTTCATTAACCCAAGGAGAAGCCGGTCATGCGACGGATTGTTCTGATTCTGATCATCGTGGCGGTCCTGGGCCTGATGGCCGGCGGTGGATGGTGGTACCTGCACCGCCACAGCGGCGTGAGACTGCTCGCACGGGCCCAACTCGCCCTCCAGGCGAAGAAGTACGACCGGGCGGCCGACCTGGCACGCCGTTACACAGCCGAGGACCCCAAGGATTGGCGCGGCTACTATTACCAAGCCCGGGCCCACACCGCCCTCGGCCAATACGAGCAGGCCCGCCGGCTCCTGGACGACGCCGCCGACATCACCGCGGACCGGACCGAGATCGTCCTCCTCCGAGCCAACACGTTTGCCTACCCGGCCCGCGAGGTGCTGGGATCAGAAGACCCGGACCTCCCGACCGACGCCCTCGACGGGGCCATCGAGCAACTCCAGTCGGCCTGCGAGATTCTGCGCCGCGCCTCGCCCCCTGAGGCGGAGCGGCCCCCCGAACTCGCCGAGGCCCTTGGCCTGACGCTGAGCGACCTCGCCACCGCCCGGACCCGCCTCGCCAACCGCCTCAAGCGGGAGGCCGACACCGACGCCGATGCGGGTGCCCAGGACCAGGCCGACGCCAAACGCCAGGCCGCCGATAAGGCCCTCGCCCTGGCCAAGGAGGACGCCAAACGCGCCAGCGACCTCCTGCTCGACGTCGTGACAACGGCCGCCGACGCCACAACCGCGGAGAAGCCGGTCACCGTCTCGCCGCAAGCGGCGGAGGCCCTCGTCCGCCTGTGCATTCAGCGTGACGACGCCGACGCCCTCAAGACCGCACGCGAAGCCATTATGGCTATGGACGACCCGCCTCCCCTGGCCGCCACCATGCTCATCGTCAACGACTTGGGAACGCTGGGGGAGGGCACGGCCACCGACGCCGACCACGAATCGATGAAGGCCGCCTGCGAGAGGCTCGATGCCATCCTCGAGCGACATCCGGACCACCCGGAGACCCTGCAAACGCGGCTGGCGCGGGCCCGCCTCGCGCTCCGCCTGAACGACCTCGAGACAGCCGCCAGCCTCTGCGACACGATCCTGGCGGACCTGCCCCGCCAGCGCGACACGCGGCTGATCCGGTCGCTGGTTACGATGGAGCGCGGCAAGGTGGGCGAGGCCGAGAAAGCCCTCTTCGCCCTCAAGACGGATTCCCCCTATTGGCCGCCCGCCCACTACGCCTACGCCCAAGCCGCCCTGCGGACCGGTAAGAAGGAACTCGCCCGCGAAGCCCTCCGCCGGGTCACGTCCCTGGCCCCCGACCACAAGGCCGGCCGCACGCTGCTGGTCCAGACGCTGCTGGAGGACGGCTTCGCCGACGCCGCCCTGGCCGAGGCCCAGACCCTCCGCGAGAAGCATCCGGACGACCCCACCGGCCTCCGGCTTCTGGTCAGCAGCGCCGTCGCCACCGAACAATCCGGCCTGGCCCTGGACGCCCTGAAGGCGGCCGAGACAGGTTATCCCGACGACCCCGCCATGCAGGCCGCCGTCGCCGACGGGTACGCCCGCCTCGGAAAAACCAAGCAGGCCAAAGACGCCGCCGAACGAGCCGTCGCCGGCCAGCCCCAGACGCTTCGCGACCGGCTTGAAGTGGTCCAGGCGCTTCTGCGTCTCGGCAAGCGGGCCGAGGCCGAAACCGCGCTCGTAGAGATTGTCCGCGCCAACCCGCGGTCGCCGGGCGCCCATTACCTTCTCGGCAGCGTGTTCCTCGACACCGGCCGGACCATGCAGGCGGCCGAGCACTTCCAGGCCGCCGTCGACCTCATGCCCCAGCGAGCGGCGTACCGGCTGGCCCTGGCCCGGGCGCTGCTGAGCGCCAACCTGATCGACGACGCCGCCGAGCAGGTCGAGGCCGTCCTGGCCCGCGACCCGTCCAACGCCGACGCCGGCCTGCTGGCCAACCAGATCCACGCCCTCCGCGGTGAACGCCTCGACCTGGCCGGTCTCCTGGAGACGGGCCTGTCCGACCGCAGCGGCCGGGCCCTGGCCCAGGCTTACCTCATCCGGGGCGAGCCGGAGAAGTGTGCCGAGATCTGCCGGAACCTCCTCCAGAAAAGCCCCGACGACGTCGACGTTCTGTGGCTTCTCGGCCGGGCCCACCTGGCGATGGACGACGCACCACGCTGCATCGACCAGTGGACCGCCGCCTTGAAAGCCCGACCGGACGAACTGCGATTCTACCAATACCTGGCGACCGTCCTCAGCCGGGACCAAACCATCGCCGAGACCGAAGCCGCCCTCGCCGCCATCCCCGGCGCCCGTCAGGACCTGATCCACATGGCCTCCGCGTCGCTGCTCCAGCAGCGGCAGCAGTACGAGGGGGCGGCCGAAACCTACGCCCGCGTCGCCGACAACCCCGATGCCGAGGAAGGCCTCCGCACCGTCGCCCGCATTCAGAAGGGCCGATGCCTGGCCGAGGCCGGCCATCCGGACCTGGCCATCCTCGAATTCGACCGCGTGCCCTCCGACAACCGTCTCTACACCCAGGCCAGACTCGCCAAGGCCGCCATCCTGGGGGCCACCAACCGGCCCGACGAGGCGGACGCCATCCTCACGCCACTCCGCCGGACGGCCGTCGACGACGACAACTGGACTACCCTCCGGCAGATCGGCAGCCTTTACGTCCAGTTGAACCGGCCCGAACAGGCGTTGGCCGTCGCCGAGGACGCCGTCAAGGTCGCCCCGACCAATCCCGAACCGCTCCTGCTCCGGGCCACCGCCCTCAGCCGCCTCGGCCGCACCGACGACACCATCCCGTGCTACCGCAAGGCGGTCGCCCTCCAGCCGGGCAACCTCGGCTTGCACCTCCGCCTGATCGAGGCCCTGGACGGCGTTCAGCGCCGACGCGACGCCCTCGACGCCCTGGACGCACTCGCCCAGCAGGGACGGACCGGTCACACCCTCTCCCTGTTCCAACGGGGCGCCGTGCTCAGCCGATGGGGCCTCCAGGAACAGGCCATCGCCACCCTGACGAAACTGGCCGACAGCGAGATGGTCGAAACGCCCCGCGTCCGCCTGATCCTGGGCCAGGCCCTGGCGGTGCTCGGACAGCGCGAGAAGGCCCACCAGCAACTGGCCGCCATCCCCCCCTACGCCCCCCAGTACCTCCGGGCCCGCCAAACCCTGGCCAGCCTCGCCGACTCCGACGAGGCCAAACTGGCTATCCTCCACCAGACCGAAAAGAAGAAACCGTCCCCGGCGATTGCGGCCCAGCGCATCACCATCCTGCTCGAGGCCAACCGACCGGCCGACGCCGTGACGGCCTTCCGGCAGCACACCGACACCCTGCCCGAAGGCACCCTGCCCTCACCGACCGTGGCAACGGCCGGCCTGCGGGCGCTGCTGGCCGCCGGCGACGAACTCGCCGCCGCCAAACTGGCCGCTGAGGTGGCCGGCCGAGCACGCGATACCCGCTGGCGCCACCTGGCCGCCCTACTCGCCATCCGGACCGAGCCGAAGAACGCCCAACCCTTCCTGCCGCCGCCGGAACAGGCCAGCCTGTACGACGCTCTCCTCGGCGTGTGCCTGGCGGCCAGGACCGGCGGCGACGGATCAGACTGGGCCGAGCGCGTGGCCTCGATCCACGAGCAGGCCGTTCAACAGCAGCCGCCCGGCGCCGTCCCCGCACGCTACCGGGTTCTGTCGGCCCTGGCGGCGGGCGACACGAAGCGGGCCGGCGCCTGCCTGACCGACACCGGCGACCAGGGGGTCATCGCCCCGGCCGTCATGCGCGAACTCGTCGCCGCCGCCACCTCCGACCCCGCCGTCCGGAACGAGGCGGCCGCCCTGCTGGCCGCCTCGATTGCGGCCGACATCGGCTTTGACGAACCGTCCCGGCAGGGGGCGCTGGAGGCGCTCCGGCGCCGACCCGCCTCGCAATGGGCCGCCTCCCTGGCCGCCCGCGGCGTGGAAGACGTGGCCCGGCTCCGCGCCGTCGCCGACCTCCTGACGCCGGATGACTGCCTAACCGCCCGATATCTGGATATGGCAATTTCCCGCATGGAAGGCAAGTTCGCCGAGGCTGCCCGCGCCGCCCGCACCCTGGCCGACGACCATCCCAACCATCCCGAACTGCTGATGGCCGAGGCCACGGCCACCGAACAGGCCGGCCGGCTCCAGGACGCCCTGGCCCTGTACCAGCAGGCCTGGGAGAAGACGCAGAACCCCGTGGCCGCCAACAACGCCGCCTACCTCGTCTCGGTGCTCCACCCGAAGGACCCGACGCGGCTGGAGCAAGCCCTGGCATGGGCCGAGGCCGCCGTCGACGCCGCCCCCGCCATGGGTGCCTTCCGGGACACGTGCGGCTGGATCGCCTACCTGCTCGGCCGAAACGAGGAAGCGTGCCGTCAACTCCGCCGCGCCATAAAGGCCAGTTCCGACTCGCCGGAAATCCATTACCACCTCGCCATGGCTGAACGGAACGCCGGCAACACGCAGTTGGCCCGTTGGCACCTGGAGGCCGTCACGCACCTGGCCCAGGCCATGGAATCCGAGAGCGGGGAACTGCCCGAAGCCGTCGCCGAGGCCGTGCGCCTGGCCCGCACCGCGCTCACCGAACTCGAAGAAAGCAAGAACCCGTGAGCGAGGGCCGGGAGGAATCCGCCGATGACGCGGCCCGGGGCCGAGCCCACCTGCTGAGCATCGACGTCGAAGAGTATTTCCAGGTGGAGGCGGCCGCCCGCGGCGGCCTGGTGCCCGAGGCGTGGGACGCCTACCCCCGCCGGCTACCGCCGGCCGTGGACCGGCTGCTCGACCTCCTGGCCGAGCACGGGGCGTCGGCCACCTTCTTCGTCCTCGGATGGGTGGCCTGCCACGAGCCGGAGGTCGTTCGCCGCATCGCGGAGGCCGGTCACGAGGTCGCCTCGCACGGCATGGCCCACCGTATGCTCCAGGCCCTCGGCCGCGACGCCTTTCGGGAGGACCTGCGCCGAAGCCGTCACCTCCTCCAGGACCTGACCGGGCAGCCCGTGGTCGGCTACCGCGCGCCCACGTTCTCCGTGACGCACGACACGGCGTGGGCCATCGACGTGCTGGCCGAGAACGGCTGCCGCTACGATTCGTCGGTCTTTCCGATTCGTCACGACCGTTACGGCGTGGCGGACGCCCCGGTTTCGCCGCACCGGGCCGAGGGGCCCGGCGGGGGAACCCTGCTGGAGATTCCGCCCCTGACGCTCCGGCTGGCCGGCGCGAACTGGCCCGTCGGCGGCGGAGGATACCTGAGGCTGCTTCCGCGTCGTCTGCCCGCCCGCGCGCTCCGGCAAGCCCACCGCCGGGACACCCCAGGCATGCTGTATCTGCATCCCTGGGAACTCGACCCCGACCAGCCCCTCCTGCCCATGTCGCGCCTCAGCCGGTTCCGGCACCGGGTCGGACTGGGCAGGACGGAAGACAAACTGTGCTGGCTGCTCCGGCGCTTCCGGTTCACCCGCGTCGCCGAGCAGTTGGAGGCCCTGCGGGCCCGGCCGCTGGAAACGTACACCTACGGCCGGGGGAGGCCCGAGGCGGGATAATCGGTCCCCGCGCCCGCCGGGGGAGTCCGACGCGACCGGCCGGAGCCGCTTCAGCGCGGCTCTTGGCGGACGGCTCCGAGCACCTGCGTGACGACCGTCCGCTCGCCGCCGCGGATGACCTCGACCTGGACCGTCTCGCCGGGCTTGCACGCCCGGACCGCCCGTCCGAGGTCCCGCGCCGACGGCGTGGCGCGGCCGGCCACCGAGACGATCACGTCGCCCGGCTTCAACGCCCCCGCCCGCTGGGCCGCCGAGCCGCGCAGAAACCCGTCCACCAGGACGCCGCCCTCCGCCGGCCGCATCCGCACCCCCAGGTGCGCCACGACCGAATGCGCCGGCGTCCACGGCGGCTCCAGGGCCAGCAGCCACGCCCGCCACGCCGACTCGATCTTGTCCACGGGCTTGCCGAGGACCATCTCCAGCGCCGTCCGTCCGGTCGTGTCCGACCCGTACTGCGCCGTGTACGTCTCGTAAAACCGCCGAAGGTTCCCCTGCCGGTACAGGTACAGCATGACGTACCGGACATAGGGGTAGCAGAGGTCGGCCTGGCGTCGGAACGCGGCGGGGTCCATGTCGCACAATTCCCGCAGGGACGGCAGATTGTCCTCGCGGACCGCCCCCTGGAGGGTAACCAGGCTCGCATCCAGGCGAACCTCCAGCGTCCCGGCCCGGGTCCACGCCCCCTGAAACAACGTGGCCAGACCTTCGCTGACCCAGACCGGGTGCCGCTGGTGCCGCCGGACCTGGTCACTGTGATGCAGGGCGTGCGTGAACTCGTGAATCAGCACGTCGCTGACGCTGATGCTGGTGAGCGTGTGGGTAGCCGGCCGGTAGTAGCCCGCCACGTCACGCGGCGGGACCGATTCCCGGTAATCGCGCAGCGTCGGAAGCACCACCACCACGTTCCAGAGGAGCGGCTCCGGAAAAAGCAGCCCATGCTGAGCGTCGGTGTAGCGCCCCAGCATCCGCCTGACCTGCCGGAAGGTCTTCTCGTCCAGCGCCGAGACGTACACCAGCCTCCGGCGGCGGTCGACGTGCGTCACGTAACCCTCGCCGAGTTTCCGCCGGTGCAGGTCGGCCAGTTTCTTGGCCTCGGCGGCCAGGTCGCGCTCGTCGGCGGCCGTGCCCGTCGGCAGCGGCGCAAACGCACAGGCCGCTAACACCAAGATACCTGGAAGACACCGTCTCAGCATGCCCGTCGCCTTACCTGCCGTCGGCGGCTCGCATCGCCCCGGCGCCCCTGGACCACCGCCGGGTCACGTCGGTTCCTCCGGGCCGCCCTCGGCATCCGCCCCGCCGCCGGGATGCACGAAGGCCTTCACGAACGGCCCATACAGGTAAACCCCCGCAATCGCGCCGCCCGTCGCCAGAACCGCCGTCGTCACGTCGGGCACGTGCGGTGGGAAGGCAACCTGTCCCAGTTCCGCGACCACGGCCACCGCCGACGCGACCGCGGCGGCGCCCCCCCGCCGACCGGAAAGCCCCCGCGGAAACAGGCTTACCAGAAGCATCGCCAGGACCAGCGGCATCGCCACGTCGCCCAGCAACTGGCCCACCGCCGCGAACTCCGAGTTCCAGTACTGGTAATAGAAGGGCACGTGGACGTGCCGGGCCAGGGCCGGCCACACCCCGCCGGCCGGCCAGTGGAAGTCAAACGGCGCCCACTTGGCCCGAAGCGCCGCCACGACCAGCGCGACCGCCGCCGACAGCCGCAGCAGCCACCCCGCGCCCCGCCAGGCGAGGCCGTCCGGCAACGGCTTCCGCGCCGCCGGTCCGAGACGGGTCGCCAGGAAGCCGCCCACCATGGCCCCGCCCGACCCCGGGAACACATCCGTCATGCTCGAGTATCGGGAAAACACGAGGATCTGGGCCACCTCGATGGCCCCGGCAAACACACCCCCCAGAAACGTTGCCGCCAGCACCGGCGAGCGCGCCTGAGGCCGGCGGACCACCACCCAGTAGCCGAACGGCACCATCACCAACCCCTTGGCCGCCAGGACGATTGCCGGGATGCGGCCCCAATCCGCAAACGGGACCAGCACGACCTTCCCGGCCTCCCACTGCATGACCAGTTCGTCGCCCGCGAGCACGACGTCGAACGGGAACAACTGATACAGCACCAGGCCGACGACGTAGGCCGTCAGCACGTCGTTCGCCAACCGGGCCGGTGCTGCCAGCGCGCGGCCCGCCCGCCGCAGCCACGTGGTCAGCGGCGGCCCGCCGCCCAGCCACAAGCCGACACCCACGGCGGCGCCGACGCCCTCGGCCACGATGTCGTTCAGCGAGACCGTCCGCGGGGGGAAGAAGACCTGGGCAAACTCGACGCCGACCGCCAGGGCCACCGCTCCCGCCAGCACCAGGGGGGCGAACAACCAACCGCCGCGCCCGCCCTCCAGCCCAAGCGCGCCCATGGCGGTGAACGTCAGCGGAATGAACAACAGGAGGTTCGCGACAAGGTCCGCACGGTTCGCCACGCCAAGCGCCAGGTACGGTATGTCGGCGAACGCCGCAAGACCCCTCTCGAAAGGCATCGGGCGGTACGCCAACGGCACGAGACTGCCATAGACGATCAGGCCCGCCCCTATAAGCGCGACCCACGCGTAGGCCCGGCGTGCCCGACGGGAGGCGGCGGCCGCCGCGACTGCACGCTCGCCGGCTTCGTCCGAACGTTCCGTCCCGCCTGCCGGCCCCTCCAGCAGGCGCAGCGCCGCCACCTGGCCCAGCGCCATCAGCAGCACCCCGCCGCTTTGCACGAGGCACCATCGGAGGAACAGCCCGCCAGCCGCGACCGGCGCCGCCCACTCCGGCGCCAGCAGCGCGCGGTATGCCGCCACGTCCCCGCCCTCCCCGGCACCGGCCGGATCGAGGCCGAGCCGAAGCAGCAGGTACCCCGGGACACACAGGACGGCCGTCAGGAGGAGCGCACCCGATGCAGACAGGAACCGCCCCCGCCGCACGGCCCGGGCCACCGCCGCCGCGCTGATGCCGGCAAGCCCGACCAGGGCCGCCAGGAACCCGTGACCCGCCACCGGCGCTGCGCGCACCAGACCCGGCGCCTCCCCCATCAGGAACAGGTGCGCGAGCACCGCCCACGGGGCGCCGACCAGCAGAACGAACAGACCACCGGTCACACCGCCGGTTCTCGTCCGGGCACACAAGCCCCCTATCAAGGCAGAGCACATGAATAATAGCAGAGAACCATAACAAAAGAGGACGGCCAGGTGCGCCTTATGCTCGGTCCAGAGCCGCGCCCACGGCAGGCCGGGGCTCGCAAGACGAAACCAAACCAGACCCAGGCCGCCGAGAAGCCCGAGCCACACAGGAAGCCCGAGCGCCCATCGCGGCCGATCCGCCAGCAGGCAGGCAAGCCCGCCCGATCCGAAGCCCGCCCAGAGGCCCAGCGCCGCCAGCAGGACGGCGGTCGTCCATCCTGACCCGCCCCCGATGAGGCAGCGGAACCAGAAAGGCGTCCCCCGAGACGCAAACAGGCCCGCGAGGCCTCCGACGGCCAGCAAGGCACCGGCCGCCGGCAGAAGCCAATACCGCCCGCTGCCCGCAGGACCCGCCTTTCGCGGCTCATCAGGTCCGACCACCATTCACCTCAAGCGAACCCAGGCACCACCCGTCCGTGGGGGAAGCCAGCCACCCGCCTCCTCTGCAACGGGCAGAATAGCACCTGACTCCTGGCGGCACAAGCGACCTGACGGCCCCGGGATGGCTATCCGCCCCGGCACCCCATAATCACGTGCCAAGCGAGGGGCATCACGTGCCAAGCGAGGGGCGAGGGAAAAGCGAAAGGCGAGCACACGCAAGGTCAGCGATTGCCAACGCCTGCGCGCACTCGCCGTCGATTGACAATGGTACGCCCGGAGGGATTCGAACCCCCAACCTCCGGTTCCGTAGACCGAAGACCGATTGCCCTAACGATAGCCCCGTCAAAGGCTTACGTCAAGGGCCTTCCAGGCCTTCAGCGCATTTTCAGCGCGCCGGAAACAAGCCTTAAACACGCCCGAAACGCCGCCCGATGTGGCCCAGGTCGTCGCCGCCTGTGGCCCGAAGGATCTCGTGCAGGTAGAACGCCTTTTCAGGCTCCGCATACAGGAGGCCCAGAACGGCCCGACGCGTCTTGCCGAATAGAGCTGACGCGATGCTCCCGGCGTTCTTGTTGCGGATTCAACTGTGAAACGCAACGGGGGGAGAAAATGGCATCGCAAGGGTTGGTTCGGTAGGTTGGTTGTTGCCACAAGCAACCTCGAGCCAGGAGCCTTGCGATGCACGGACACCATCTTACCCTTCAGGACCGGGAGATTCTAGCCCAGGAACGGGCGGCGGGGCGCTAAGAGTTCGCTCGAGGGTCCGGCGTGGTCCGTTTCTGCCTCGGGGGCGGTCTCCGTCGGGTCGGCAGGGCGGCCTCGAGTTTGTCGAGGCGCTTTTC
>CAYTJE010000070.1:0-7329 GCA_964437855.1 uncultured Anaerolineales bacterium
GTCAAGTCCGTGCGCGGCGGGCCCGCCTCCGGCGGGTAACTCTCCGCACCCGCCGCGGTCCGGCACCTTTGTGCGCGGTGGGTACAGAGACCCACCGCGCACAACGTATGTCGGACCGCATAGGTGGGCCGTGCCGGGGCGTCCCCCGTATTGGACGCCCCCGGCGGCGGCGAAGTTCCGGCGGGCACGGCGGGCCTCGGGGTACGATGGGGGGCTGGGGATTCCTCCGCGGGGGCTCCGAGTCCGGCGCGCCGACGGCGAACGGCCTGATTGCGGCGGGCGGGCGGCTCTTCCTTGCCCTGACGGACGGCTCCGTCGTCTGCATGCACCGGGAGTGACCGCCGCGGGACGCCCGCCCCCGCCGGCGCACTTCGGCCGCACACCGCGTGCGGACCCGTCCGCGCCCGTCTCCTGCTGAGGCTTGCACCGCCCGCCGCCGGCGGGTAGCATCGGCGGGTGAGCCCCCCATACCGTTTGGAGCCCAACCATGGCCGACGCCCCCTGCCGGACCCTCCTCAAGGCCGCCGCCCTGACGGCCGCGGCCCTTCTCGCGTCCCCGGCCGACGGTCTTGCCCGGGCCGGCGAACCGTTCACCAGCGCCTGGCCCGAGGGGGTGACCCGCGTCTGGGTCGGCCGCCAGTGCTGGGCCAACCCCATGCAGGACTGGCGGGTGGCGGACGGGCGGCTGGAGTGCGTCGTCTCGGGCGGCGACCGCAACGTCCACCTGTTGACGCGCCAGTTGGGCGAGGGCAAGGGCGACCTGGCCATGCGCGTCCGGCTGGGCGCCATCGGCGACCCCGCGAAACTCACGCCCGGCTGGGTCGGCTTCCGCGTGGGCGTCCTCGGATACTGGAAGGAGTACCGCGACAGCCTCCGCCGCGGCGAGGGCCTCGACGCCGGCGTCACGACCGAGGGGCGCCTGTTCATCGGCAACGCCCGGCAGGCCGGCGGCCGGAGGGACCTCGGCATCCCACGCAAAACGTGGACGATCCATCACGTGGACAGCCAGGAGACGACCGGCGGCACGGACGCCCGGGCCCGTAACGTCCTCGACGGCCGGCCGGGCACCATCTGGCACAACGCGTGGAAAGAGACGAAGACGCCCTACCCGCACGAGATTCAGATCGATCTCGGCTCACCGCACCGGGTCACCGGGTTCGCCGTCCTGCCGCGGCAGGAGCAGACCATCGGCCGCATCAGGGCGTACGCGTTCTACGTCTCGGCCGACGGCCAGGAGTGGGGGCAGCCGGTGGCGGAGGGCGAGTTCAAGGACACCCAGGCCCTCCAGCGCGTCGCCTGCCGGCCGAAACAGGGCCGGTACGTCCGACTGCTGGCCAGATCCGGTATCGTGGGCGACCGCCCGGCCTGCGCCGTGGCCGAGTTGTACGTCTTCGACCCCAAGCATCCGGGCAAGGCCGGGGCGAAGTCCGGCGGCGCCGTGCCCCTGGACGAGGTGGACCTCCTCCTCTCGGCCACGCCCGAGGGCGAGGCGTACCGCCTGACCCTCGCCGCCCACGACCCGGCCTCGCACGACCAACTGGCCGAGGTCAGCCGGACGGTCGAACCGGACCGGCTGGTCGGGAACCTGGCGCTGGTCTGCTATGCCGGCACGAACGGGCAGAACCGCCGCGGCAACGTGCGGTTCTGGTTCCGCAACTGGCACGTGGAGGGGTCGAAGACAGAAGCCCACCCGGACCACGCCTTCGGCCCCGTCCTGTTCGCCCAGTACACGCTGAGCCGGGGTACGATGAAGATGACCGCCCAGATGCCGCCGCTGGGCGAGGAAGACGCCAAAACCGTCCGCCTCCAGGTCAAGGCGGGCGGCGAGTGGAAGGAGATCGCCGACGCCCGGATCGACCCCCTGGCCCGCACCGCCCGCTTCCGCATCGAGAACTGGGACGCCTCCCGCGACGTGCCCTACCGCCTCGCCTACGCGCTCCTGGAGGCCGACGGCCGGAGGCGCGACCACACCTTTGCCGGCACCATCCGCCGCGACCCGGCCCGGAAGGACCCGCTGGTCCTGGCGGCCTTTACGGGCAACGCCGACTTCGCCTGGCCAAACGTCGAGATAGAGAAATACGCAAGGTCACAGGACCCGGACATCCTGTTCTTCTCCGGCGACAACATCTACGAGCAGGTGGGCGGGTACGGCATCCAGCGGCGGCCGGTCGAGACGGCCGCCCTCGATTACCTCCGCAAATGGTACTTCTACGGATGGGCCTGGCGCGACCTCTTGCGCGACCGGCCCACCGTCTCCATCCCCGACGACCACGACGTGTACCAGGGCAACATCTGGGGCGCCGGCGGACGGGCCACCAACAAGGACGACAAGGGCGGATACGTCATGGACCCGCAATGGGTCAACATGGTTCACCGGACCCAGACCAGCCACCTGCCCGACCCGTACGACCCCCGGCCGTGCAAGCAGGGCATCAGCGTCTACTACACGGACCTCGTGTACGGGCGGGTCAGTTTCGCGGTTCTCGCGGACCGCCAGTTCAAGTCCGGGCCCAACGGCCTCGTCCCGCCGACCAAAGCCGGCCGGGCCGACCACGTCATCGACCCGGACTTCGACCCCAAGACCGCCGACGTCCCCGGCGCCACGCTCCTGGGCGACCGGCAACTGGCGTTCCTGGAGGACTGGGCCGGCCAGTGGCGGGGCGCAGACCTGAAGTGCGTCCTATCGCAGACGATTTTCTGCGGCGGGGCCACCCATCACGGCGGCGGCCTCAAGTACCTCGTCGCCGACTTCGACGCCAACGGATGGCCGCAGACCGGCCGAAACAAGGCCCTCCGGGCCATGCGCAAGGGCTTCGCCCTGCACGTGGCCGGCGACCAGCACCTGGCCACCCTCATCCATCACGGCATCGACGCGTGGGGCGACGCCGTCTGGTCGCTGGCCGTCCCCTCCGTCGCCAACCTCTACATGCGGGCCTGGAAGCCCGAACAGGGCGGCCAGCCCGTCGGCGAGAACAGGCCCGACTACACCGGCCGATACCGCGACCCCCTCGGGAACCGTGTGACCATGTGGGCGGCCACCAACCCGGGCCCGATGGGCGTCGAGCCCGCCTGGCTCTACGACAAAAAGCCGGGCTACGGCATTGTCCGGTTCAACAAGAAGGCCCAGACGTACACCATCGAGTGCTGGCCCCGCTTCGCCGATCCCACCGACCCCACGGCCAAGCAGTACGAGGGGTGGCCTAAGACGATCCCCATGGAGTCGAACTACGGCGCCGAGGCCGTCGCCTATCTGCCCACGCTGGCCGTCAGCGGCCTGGCCGACCCCGTGGTCCGGGTCTCCGAGACCCGCAGCGGCCGACTGGTCTACGCCCGGCGTATCCGCGGCGCCACGTACCGGCCGCCCGTCTTCGACGCCAAGGCCGCCTATACCATCGAGGTGGGCGAGCCCGGCACCGACAAGATGTGGACAATGAAGACCGTCCGGCCGGTCGCTGAGGACAAGGACAAGGTCCTGCCCGTCACGTTCTGAAGCAGGCCAAACCAGGGAGACCCCGCATGGCCAAGAAACGCATCACCACCGCCGGCATCGTCGTCCGCGTGGTCATCATCGTCGCATTGGCGATCGGGATTTACTTCGTGTGGCAGTGGCGGACCGCCGGGCCCCTGGCCCAACTGGGCAAAATCCAGCAGGGCGACGACCGCGACCGCGTCGTCGATCTTCTGGGCCCGCCCGACGCCGAAAGCGACACCTTCCCCCTGCCCCAGGACACGGCCATGGCCGAGCAGGCCGAGAAGGTCCCCGCCAAGACCTGGCTGCTCTACGAGGGGGGGATGGGCATCAAGTGTGTCGTGGGCCTGGACGGCGCCGGCATGGTCGTCTTCAAGGCCAACACGGGGACGTAGGCGAGCCCCAGGCCTCCAACGCTACTTGGCCGTTTGCATTTTGCGCGGCGGGCCGGGAGACCCGCCGCGCGGGAAGCGCCCGCCGCGCGGGAAGCGCACGCCGCACCCGTCACGCATTCCGCGCGGTGGCCCTCGGCATACGCCTCGGTATGGACGGGGCCACCGCGCCCCGGTACAGCATGCGCGGCCCGTACGGGCCGCGCTGCGACCTGAAACCGCTCTAGAGCAGATTCGGGGCGCGCTCGGCACCTTCACCCCGCGAGTCGCCCCGCCGATTCCCGGGCTGCGCGCGGTTCCTGCCCCCCTGCCAGCCGGCCTTCGCCTTGGATTCGGCCAGGAACGCCTCGACTTTCTCCCGCTGGGGCGGCGTCAGGACCTTGAAGAGGCGTTCGCGGATGTCGGTGAGTCCTTCTTCGCGTGCCTTGCGCAGGTTCTGCCAGCGCCGGCGCATCGCCTCGCCGCGGCGCGCCTCGGGCGGGACCTCGCGGAACGACTCGCGCACTTGCTGGTAGCGCTGGTGCAGGGATTTGGTCGCGTCGTCGAGGATGGCCCGGATGCGGAGCCGCTGGCCGGCGTCCAGGCCAAGTTCCTCGATGGCCCGCTTGGTCGTCAGGACCCACAGGTCGCCGCAGGCCATCCGCAGGCGGGCCCGCTCGCGTGAGGCCTCCTGGAGCCGCTCCTTCTGCTCGTCGGTCAGGACGTCGACGGCCTCCTGGGCGATGAGGGCGAGCATCGGTTCGGCGTCGCGCATGGCGGCAGCGGTCTCGCGGCGACGGCGGCGCTCCAGGGCCCCCGGGTCCGCCCCCTCGGCGTCCGGCGGTCCGATCTGCGACCGGACGTCGTGCTCGATGCGTTTCCGCTCCTCCTGGTACTCCTTGATAAGTTTGGCGATCGTCTGCTCCTGCCTCGGCGCCAGGTCGACTTCGGCCCGCAGGTCCTCGTCCTGGAGCATGTTGAAGAGGTACCGGACGCGCATCCGGCGGATGCGTTCCTGGCGTTCGGGGTCGTCGGCCTGGCCCCGCCGGCCGCGACGCCGGACCCGGCCCGGCCCGCCTTCCACCTCGACCGGCCGGTCCTGGACCTCGACCTGGACGGGTTCGCCGTTGACGAAGACCTGGATGCCCTGCGTCTGTGCGTCGCCGCCGACCGCCACGCCGACGGCCCCGTCCTCGGCGGGCGTGCCCTCGATGACGGCCCCGACCGCACCGTCGCCCTTGCCGCCGCCGATGATCACCACGTCCTGGATGAGCCGGTGGAGGGGCCCGCCCTGCCGGCCGGCCGGCTGGTCGTGCCGGTGACGCTCATGGGGCCGGCCGCGCTCCGGCTCGTCGCGCCGCGGCTCCTCGCGCCGGGGCTCGTCGGCCGGTTCCCCGTCCGGGCGAAACCCCCGCTCAAGTGTCTCGCGCTGCTCCGGCCGCAGGATCTCCATCAGGCGGCCGCGGACCCGTCGCATCATCTCGGACCGGGCCTCCGCGAACCGTTCCTTCATGTGGCGGAGCATCTCGCGGCGCCCTTCGGGACCGGCGTCGCGGAGTTTGTCGCGCAGGTCGCGCATGAGCCGTTCGCGATGCTCGCGGAGGTCGCGGAGGAGGTCGCGGACCCGCTCCGCCTGGTCCTCAGAGAGCCCGAGGGCCTCGCGGGCCCGCGGTCCGAGCAGCCACTCCGGCAAGCCGCCGCGGCCGGGGCCTTCGGGGGGGCGGTCCGGTTCCGGCTCGCGGCGCCGGCGGCGCGCCTCGGGCGGGGCCTCCGGGGCCCGGCCCTCCCGCTCGCCGAGTTTCTCCAGTTGCCGACGGAGTTGGCGATGGCGGCTCTCGATGCCCTCGAGATGCTCCTGAAGACTCTCGTGGGCGCGCTGCTGGAGGCGCTGCCGGCCCTCCCGGAGTTCCTCGAGTTCGCGGTGCATGCGCCCCTGGTGCTCCTGGAGTTCGCGGAGGGCGCCCTCGAGGCGGCCCTGGAGATGCTCGCGTTTTTCGGGCGGCAGGTCCTCGCCGCGGAGGTGCTCGCCTTTGGCGCGCAGGTCGCGTTTCTTCTGTTCGAGGCCCTCGAGGCGGCCCCGGACCTCCCGGAGGCGCTCTTCGATACCCCCGGCCTCGCGGCGGACATCGTTCTCGTGTTCCCGGCGAATCTCGGCCTCGTGGCGCTCGAGTTCCCGGAGTTCCCGGTGGATCCGTTCGCGGCGGCGGTCGATGTCGCGGCGGCGTGCCTCGCGCTCGTCGGCCTCACGGCGGTGCTCGCGTTCCTCCGCCTCACGGCGTGCCTCGCGCTCGTCGGCCTCACGGCGGTGCTCGCGTTCCTCCGCCTCACGGCGGTGCTCGCGCTCCTCCGCCTCGCGAGGGCCGGGACGATCGCGGTGGGGGCGCCGGAGCCGCTCGGGCTGAAGGGGTCGCGGCCCGCGTTCCCGTTCGAGCCGGCGGGGCTGCGGCGGCCGCTCGGCCCTCGGGCCGGGCATCAACTTCGGCCCCCCCCCGCGACGGAACGCCTTCCTCGGCGGACCGTGATGCGGGCATCGGCACCCCGGCGGGCAGGGGGCCCCGGCGTCCCGGCACCGGGGCGTGCCGCGGTTCGGGCAACGACATTCCGGCTCGCATCTCGGCCCGCGGCGGCGTGTGTCCATCGGAGGGGGAGGCGGCGGCGTGGGCGGCCGCGCCAGAGGCCGTTTGGCCGCCTCCAGGCGGAGCCGGGCCTCCGCCTCCGCCTTCTCGAGTTCGAGGCGTCGGCGGTCCATCTCGAGGTCGAACTCGGCCTGGTCGCGGTCGAAGGCCCGCTCGCGCTCTTCCATCTCGGCCCTCACGGCCGCCGCCTCCGCCTCGCGCTCCTGCTGGTGGATGGCGAACTCGTTGGGCTGGTCGATCCGGTCGGCCATGCGCCGCACCGCGTCGGCGACCTCGGGCGGCACGACCAGGACGACGGCGTTCGCCGGCTCGTTAAGGGCCCGGGGCACCTGTTCCAGCGCCCGGCCGAACTCCTCGTTCTCGCCCAACTGCTCGAGCGTGTCGACGAACGACTCGGCCGGAATGTGCGCGAACCGCAGGACGAGGACCTCGACGTCGGGCGGCCCGCCCCCGCGCTGGACCTCGTCCAGCGCGCTGCGCGGTCGGCGCGCCGCCCCGGCCGTGGCGCTCAGAACGGCCATCACGATAACGGCCAGAATCAGACGACTCCAACGGACACGGACAGGCGTGTGGCGGGACATGGCAGTCTCCTTCCCCAAGCCGGCCAAAGGCTGGTGCGGACCGGGCGGGCATCCCGGCTGGATTTGGCCGCCCGATACATACAATTATGACCCATAAAACGCCGGGGCACAAGCGCCGAGTGGGCCGACCCGGCACTACCGGGCCTGGGGCGCCTCTTCGCCTGGGGCGCCTCTTGCGCGGTGGCCCAGTCCATACGGAGGCGTATGCCGAGGGGCACCGCGCGGCAATCGTGCAGCCTCCCGCGCGGCAATCGTGCAGCCTCCCGCGCGGC
>CAYTJE010000070.1:7429-14079 GCA_964437855.1 uncultured Anaerolineales bacterium
GCGGCAATCGTGCAGCCTCCCGCGCGGCAATCGTGCAGCCTCCCGCGCGGCAATCGTGCAGCCTCCCGCGCGGCAATCATGTTGCTTCCCGCGCGGCGGGTCTCCTGGCCCGCCGCGCGGCAAATCGCACCGAGGGGGCACGCCCTGGCGCGAGCCGGGCACGGCCCGGCCGCTACCTGTGCCCGCCGATCGCCTCGGGCGTATCGTACAGCAACTGGCCCTCGCCGCCGGTCACCAGCGTCACGCGCGGGTCCGTGACGAACGCGGACAGGTTGTTCCAGGCGAACTTTTTCTGCTCGTACCGGTTGTCGGAGCCGAGGCGGCTTCGGAGGACCTCGAACGCGACGCCGTTCTCCGAGAGGATCTGCTGCCAGGCGGCGTCGCGGGGATCGTTGGTCGCCTGCGCCACCTCGTCGGTGCGGAACTGGTGGAAGAACGACCGCGGGTACAGCCGGAAGACGGGGCGAATCTCGGGCGGCAGATGCCGTTCGATGTAGGCGAACACCTCGTCGGAGGAGAGGCTGCCGACGATGACCACGTCGAACCGTCGGCCCAGTTCGAGACAGGCATCCAGGTTTAACCGCTGCTTGGTCACGCCGTGGCGGGTGGTGGTCTTGCGGAGCGGCGCGGTGGAAACGAGAATGGCAATCTTGTCCATGGAGCGAGGGCAGGCACTCGGGTTCGGGACGGCCCGGCGAGCGGGGACCGTCCCCGTCGGCGCCTGCCGCTAACTCAGACTGTCTCTAGTATACCCGAGTTCCTTGACGATTGCCAGTATTTCGCTCCAGGTGGGGAAGGGACGGTTGAATTTGCGTTTGTAGCGGTCGATGGCGCGGACGAACTCGATCTCCTCCAGGGTCAGTTCGCCCTCCTCGACGCGTTTCTGGAAGGCCTCCTGGTCTTCCTTGCGTCGGAGGGCGGCGCGGCGGTCGTGGCCGGCCCGGCGGTCGCCGCCGCGGCGGCGGTCCGGGAGGACCCGTCGGTCGCGGCCGGCCCGGCGTTCGGGACCGGCGTAGTTCGAGGGTTTGCCGCTGCGCCGGTCTCGTCCGCCCCGGCGGCCGCCTTTGCCGCGCTCCTCTTCAACGGTCTCTTCGAGGGTCTCGATCAGTTCGTCGCCAGCCACGGCGCACCTCCGCGGTTGAAGTCTCGCCGGTGATATCGACCACTTTTCGCGAGGATATTAGGCGTTTTGCGGAGGGGGGCGGCGGAACCGGGGGCCACGGACCGACCGGAACTGCCGGAAAATCCGCTGGCCAAGACGCCCCCGACACGATACCCTGACCCGAACGACCCACGCGCGGGAGAGGGTGTATGACGCGTCTCATCAGTGCGGCCGGCATTGCAGCGGCAGCGGCGGCCATCGGCCTGGGCCTGTGGCTGGCGGGCGCGAGCGCCGCCGAGCAACAGGTAGTCCGCTACGACCGGGAGTCGCGGTATTACCGCATACGGGTGGTGGACTACCCGGACGAAGGCCGGCGGTGCCTGCATTTCTCGAAGACGCGCGGCATCCAGTCGAGCATGCGGCTGGATGATCCGACGGCGCTGGACCTGGAATACTCGCGGTCCATCATGGCGGCCCTGGCCCTCCACCCCGACCCGAAGGACGTGCTCCTGGTGGGGTTGGGCGGGGCGTCGATCCCGAAGTTCATCAACACACACTGGCCCGAGATACGCCTGGACATCGTCGAGATCGACCCGGACGTGGTCAACGTGTGCCAGACGTACTTCCATTTCAAGGGCGCGCCGGGGATGCGGGTCATCGTGATGGACGGGCGGATGTACCTGAAGCGGTCGCGCAAAGACTACGACGTCATCCTGCTGGACGCCTACGCCGCCGACCACATCCCGTTCCACCTGACCACGCGGGAGTTCGTCCGACTGGTCCGGGGGCACCTGAAGGCGGGCGGCGTTGCCGTCTCGAACCTGTGGGAGTACGGCACCAACCGGTTCTACTACGCCGAACTGCGGACCTTCCAGGAAACGTTCCCGCAGACGTACCTGTTCGAGGCGGGTGCCTCGGGCAACGTCCTCGTCTTCAGCACCGTGAAGGACGAGCGCGTCAGCCGGGCCACCTGGATCGCCCGGGCCCGGGCCCTGGCCGAGGGCAAGGACCTGGGCTTCGACCTCCCCGGGCTCGTCCGCGACGAGTACGAGGTCCTGACGGGCCGCCTTATCCGGGAGCGGCCGCTGACCGACGACATGGCCCCCGTCGGGACGCTCCGGCACGAACACCCGCGAACCTTCGGGCGTAACGATTAACCCGCATGGAGAACGGTCAAGGAAACCGCAAAGGACGCAAAGGGCGCAAAGGAAGTAACAGAGAGAATTAAATCCTTTAAGCATTGCTCGTTGTTGTTTCTCTCCCGACTTCGCCGTCCTTTGCGCCCTTCGCGTTCTTGGCGGTTCAAGGTCGTTTGCGATCCGGGAAACGAGCCAAGCCATGACGATCCGACTGCTCTTGCTGGCGACCGTGTTCCTGGCGGGCGGGTCGTTGATGAGCCTGGAGATGGCCAGTTTCCGCCTCGTCCAGCCGGAATTCGGCAGCGACATCATCGTCTGGGGCAGCCTGATCAGCGTCTTTCTGGGGGGCCTGTCGCTGGGGGCGCTGGCGGGCGGGCGGTTTGCCGACTACGCCCCGCGCCTCTGGAAACTCGGAACCATCCTGGCCGCGGCCGGCGTCCTCACGCTCCTCCTGCCGATGCCGATTCTGCCGGGCGACGCCGAGGGCGCCGGCCGCGAGTCCATCGCCGACCGCGCCCTGGAGTGGATGTTTCCCGGCCAGGGGGCGCCCCTGCCCTGGGAAACAACCGAGCGCGACGGCCTGACGATCTACCGCCCGCCCGACCTCCGCTGGCCGACCCTGGCCGTCGGCGCCATCCTCTTCGGCGTCCCCGCCCTGCTCCTCGGCACCGTGACGCCGTACACCGCCCGGCTGTTCATCCACTCGTTGGGACGCGTGGGCACGGGCGTGGGGCAGGTGTCGGGGTCGCAGACGGTCGGCTCGATCGCCGGCACGCTCGGCACGGCCTTTTACCTGGTCACGTGGTTGGGGACGCAGTGGCTCATCATCGCGAACGGCCTGGTGCTGGTGGGCCTGGGCGCGGTGCTGGTCCTGACCGACGCCCTGTCGAAATCGGAACCCGGAAAGAGGAGCGCTCAACGGGCGCACGCTCGCCGCCCGCGTCAGTAAGCGGCGCTGCTTGATCCCGCTCGCTCGCGGCTAGCGGGCGGCGCCGCGCCCTGTATATATTCTGAGAAAATGGCCTGGGGCCGGAACCCGGTTTTCGGCGCCTTTTGGCCTCCGAATCTCACTTTTTCGAGCGCCAAGGCCGATTTGTCGCGCAAATGTTAAGATGGGCAAGGCGAAACTTTTGGCTTTTTTCAGTTTTTTTCGTTTTTTGTTCGGAATTGATCGTTTTTGGTCGCTTTTTAACCCCGTATGGACGGCGGGCGATATATACTAAAATGTCGAGTCTGGCGGCGCCGAGCCAAGCCCAGACACCGACTTCGATGCGCCGCGCGGGGCCCGAACTCCCGCGCCTGTCCTGTCGCGCCGGGCTTTAGGCCCGTCCCAACGGGATCCGTATGGAGCGGCTGTGATCTCCCGCCTGACGGCCTTCGGCCTGCGCCGGGGATAAACCCCCGGCGCTACGGGTCGGTCCGACTCTCGCCGCGCAGAAAAGGAACGGGGCGCGGCGGGGGCGAAGACCCGCCGCGCAGATAAGCGAGGCAAACCGGCTCGCCCCATACCGGACGCACGCCGCGCCACATGCCGGGCGCGCGGACGCACAAAACGTTGCCAGCCAGCCGTTTGTACGATATACTCTTCTATGGCGTCACATCGAACGAGGACCGTCCGGTAAGGAGTACGCCGATGCGTCTGGGGTCCTTCGCCTTTGCGGTCCTGGTCCTGGCCGGCCCCCTCCTGGCCGCAGCGCCGCCGAACCCGGAGGCGATGCTCGGCAAGCCCTCGCCGAAATGGGGCGTCACGGAGTGGATGAACCTGCCCGAGGGCAAGGAGACGCTGGGGCCGGAGGATTTCCGCGGCAAGGTGCTGGGCCTGGTGTTCTGCCAGAAGACGTGCAAGGGCTCGCAGTCGCACATCCTTCCGCTGGTCAAACGCCTGGCGGACCATTATAAGGACGAGCCGGGTGTCGCCTTCGTGGTCGTGCAGACGGCCTTCCAGGACTTCGAGACGAACACGTTCGCGGCGGTCCGCGAGATGGCCGAGACGCACCACCTGGCCATGCCGTTCGGGCACACGGGCGGCCAGGGCGCCCCGCCGAAGATTCTGATCCGTCACAAGGCCCGCGGCACGCCGTGGATCGTCATCCTGGACGCCGAGGGCAAGATCCGCAAGAGCGGGCACCACTTTCCGGAAAACGCGTTGGTGACGTTCATCGACAACCTGAAGTCGGAGCGGTCGGGGTCGGAGACACCGTCGGAGCCGTCCGAGAAGGACGAGGCAGCGGAGGAAGCCCCGCCGGAGCCGAAGCCGCTCTCGCCGTCGGCCAAGCGGCTGAAGGAACAACTCGACCAACTCGCCGCCCAGATGAATACGCTGGCGTCGAAGGAGATGGACCTGCGGCTGGCGATCATGAAGGGGCAGCAGAAGGCCGGCCAGGTCGTCAAGAACGCCCACGAGGCCGCCAAGGAAATCGCCAGGGGCCACCTGACCAGGGAACTCCGCCTGTACCGCGACCTGATGGGGGCCTGTATCCACCGGTTGAACGCGCACCAGAAGCGTTACGCGTCCATCGGGGCGGGGTTGGCGCGGCTCAGCCGCAAGTCGGCGGCCAAGGAACTGGAGGCGGACTTTGAGAGGCTGACCAAGCAGGTCCAGGACCGCCGGCGCAACCTGCTCGACCAGATCGCCGGACTCCACGAGAAGGCCGGCAACCTGAAGGAGGCCGTCGAGATCTACGAGCGGCTGCGTGAGGCCGTCCCGGCCAAGGACAAGGCCGGCCGGCGGACCTACTCCGAGAAGATCGCCGGCGCCTACGAACGGTACGAGGAGTGGGGCAAGGCCCTGAGCGTTAACATCCGCATCTACGGGAGCCTGACGCCCGAAAAGCAGAAGAAAGAGATCAACCTCCGCCTTAAACTCGGGAACCTGTACCAGCGGGTCGGCAACTACGCCAAAGCGCTGGAGATGTTTAAGGGCGTCAAGGAAGACCTCCCGCCCGGCCAGGAGATAGACGGCCTGGACAACGCCATCGCCCAACTCGAACAGCGGGTGTAAGGGGCCGCGCGGTCATCCCTGGCAGCGCGTTCGATGCCACGATGCGGCGGATCTTTCACCGCAGAGCACGACGGGAACGCGGAGAACGGCGGAACCCCGAGTGCGCCGGAGGCGCGGGGCGGGGGAACCTGAAATGCGAGGCGTAGGGGGGGCTTGCACCCACCGTCTCACCCCGCCGTAGGTCCGCGTGGGGGCAGAGCACCCACCCTACCCGCTCATCCCGCTGTAGGTCCGCGTGGGGGCGCAGCACCCCCCTTCCCGTTCTACGCGAAGGGTGATTTGATATTTATCATTCAGCATTCATCATTCGCCATCCGCCAGTTCGGCGAGCTTCTCAGCCCGGTCGGCCTCCAGCAGGGCGTCGAGGAGGGCGTCGAGGTCGCCCTGCATCACCTGGCCCAGGTTGTAGGCGGTGTAGCCGATGCGGTGGTCGGTTACGCGGTTCTGGGGGAAGTTGTAGGTGCGGACGCGCTGGCTGCGGTCGCCGGAGCCGACCTTCGATTTGCGGTCGGCGGCGCGCTTGGCCCGCCGGCGGGACTCGTAATGGTCCCAGACGCGGGCGGTCAGGATCCGGAGGGCCCTCTCGCGGTTGCGGTGCTGGCTCTTCTCGTCCTGCATGTGGACGGTGATGCCGGTCGGGACGTGCTTCATGCGGACGGCCGAGGAGGTCTTGTTCACGCTCTGCCCGCCCGGACCGCTCGCGCGCATCGTATCGACCTCCAGGTCCTCGTCGCGAATGTCGATGTCGAGCCGTTCGGGTTCGGGCATGACGGCCACGGTGGCGGCGGAGGTGTGGATGCGGCCCTGGGCCTCGGTCTCCGGCACGCGCTGGACGCGGTGGCCGCCGGACTCGAACCGGAGCCGGCGGTAGACCTCGTCGCCCTCGACGGCCAGAAGCACCTCCTTGAACCCTCCCAGGTTGGTGGGGTTGGCGCTGAGGAGGTCGCGGGTCCAGCCGCGGGCCTCGGCGTAGCGAGTGTACATATCAAAGAGATCGCGTGCGAAGAGTGCGGCCTCGTCGCCGCCGGTGCCGGCCCGGATTTCCAGGATGACGCGTGTGGCGTCGGCCCCCTCGTCGCGGTCGATGAGCCGCTCCTGGATCTCCGCCAGGAGCCGCTGCTCCAGGTCGCGCTGGACGCGGACCTCGGTCTCGGCCAGGCTCCGCATCTCCGGGTCGTCGGCCTCGGCGGCCAGGAGGTCCTCGGCCTCGCGCCGGGCCCGGCGGGCGTCGCGCCACTGGCGGAACGGGTGGACGAGGCCCATGAGGCGCCCGCGCTCGCGCATCAGGGCCGCCATCTTGGCCGGGTCGCTCGCCACCGCCGGGTCCGAGACCAGGGCGTCGATCTCCTGGACCCGCCGGTCGTACTGGCCGAGCCGGGCCGCCAGGGCCTGGGCCGGATTGTCATGC
>CAYTJE010000071.1:0-13857 GCA_964437855.1 uncultured Anaerolineales bacterium
CTTGTCTCTCGGAGCCCTTCGGGCTCCACGACGGGCGGCTCGTCGCGTTGTAGGCTTAAGCCTACTTTGTCAACGCTTACCAACCGACAACGACTCTAGCGCGGTGGGCCGTCTTGCCCACCGCGCGGTGCCCACGACTGGGCACCGCGCCACGGCCTTTGTGGATGATGGCGAAGTTGACAAAGTAGCCTTAACCGGCGCAAGGCCGCCTTTACACGTACTCCCAGTCCTTGAGCCACTCGTAGTCCGGACCCAGGTTGGCCCAGGCCTCGTCCATGGCCTCTTCGAGTTCGGCGGCCTCGGCCGTGTCGAGTTGGCGGCGTTCGGTGACGGCCTTGGCCACGTTCTCGACCTGCTCGGTCGTGATCATGCCGGGAATCGGGGCCGTGATGACCGGGTTGCACAGGATGTAACGGATGGCCAGGCGGGCCCGCCGGTGGTCGGTTTCGGCCTCCGCGTGATCGGGCGCCGAGTCGCCCTTGAACAGGCGGTTCGAGGAGAACGGCTTGATGCCGAAGAAGCCCACCTTGTGCTTCTCGATCGTGTCGAACAGGCTGTCGCCGGGCATCTTCTTGGTCTTGGCGGTGTAGGGCGTGCAGAATGACTCGACGATCTCGGGATAGTCCTCGATCATCTTCTTAATGTGCGGCCGGTCGTGGCTCGACAGGCCGGTGAAGCGGGCCTTGCCCTGCTTCTTGGCCTTCGCGAGGGCCTCCATCATCTCCTCGACCTCCGCGTCGGAGTGTTTGCCGGACTGCTCGTGCATGGTGATGCGCCACAGGTCCACGTACTCCAGGCCGGTCTCGCGGAGCCCCTTGTCCAGGGCGTCCATCAGTTTCTGGGCCATCCAGCCGGCCGGCTTGGGCTTGCCCTGCTTTTTGGCCTTGTTCAACTGGCGGCTCAGGCTCCGCATCTCTTCCTGGTACCAGGAGAAGCCGAAGTACATCTGGTCGCGCCGGCCCTGGAGGGCCTTGGCGTACGCCTTGCACTCCTGAACGGTGCAGGCGTCCACGTAGTTGATGCCGACCTCGATGCACTTCGAGACGACGTCGTGGCGGTTCTTCTGGAAGCCGGGGTCGTCCAGGTCGGCGCTGAGCCAGCCCCGGCCCTTGAACACGCCGGGCACGACCTTGTCGATGCGCTTCCAGTGGCCGCCCAGGCACACCGCCGACACCATGAGGCCGGTCCGGCCCCAGGGGCGGTACTCCATGTTCTCATTGTAATTGAGAATCTTCTTCTTCTCGGCCGCCGAGAGGTGGGAGGCGGCCATCCCGGCCGCCGCCCCCGCCGCCGCCGCGGCCCCCGTCCGAACAAAGTCGCGCCGAGAGAACGTGTTGCCTGCCATGTTCCGACTCCTTTTGCGGTTCCCCCTGGGAGGGGGACTCTAAACGCGCATCGGCCGCGTGTCAACCCGGAAGTCCGTTCGTGCCACACAAGGTGCGTGGCATGCGGCCGGCGCGGTGGGTGTGGCCCGCCCACGGACTTCAACCTGCGCCGGCGGCGGGGGTATCGCGCGAATCGCGAGAACGCGGCGGCCTTGGCCGCCGGCTAAATGGGCTCCCCGGCGAGGGCGGTCCCCTTCGCGCGCCGGACGCCCCATTTGGCCGGCGAGTTTACTCGCCGCGTTTCTCCGCCTTCGGCGCGAGCGGCGGGGTGGGCTTGGCGCCGGGCCGGATGGGCCGGATCTCGAGCCGCTTCAGGTGAATCTCCATCCCCTTGAACGTCTCGCCCCCGTGGACCTGGATGCCGATGGGCCCCTTGGCGTGGGCGTCGTTGCGGCAGTCGCCGGTCTTGGTGCCGTTCAGCCACAGCACCAGGTGGTCCCCCGCGGCGTACACCTGGCCCTCGTTCCACCCGTCGCGCCGTTCGAGTTCCTCCTTCAGGTTCCGCGTGATGAACGTCTTGGGCCACCCCGGCATGTAGAGCGTGCCGCTGTAGCCCACCGGCTTCTTCCACTTCAGGATGTCGTACTGGTACTTGCCGCGGAACCAGATGCCGCTGTTGGCCGGCCACGTGACCCGATAGGTGAACCGGAGTTCGAAGTCGTCGTAGGCCTTCGTGGTGTAGAGGTCGCCGCCCCGGCCGTCGGTCTGCGTGCCGACGAGCCGGCCGTCGTCGGTCACCTTCCAGACGGCGTGGCCGGTCGCCTTCCAGCCCTTCAGGTCCTTGCCGGGGATGAGCGACTGCCAGCCGTCCTTGCGGGCGGCGGGGGTGGACGGCCCGCCGGCCGGCTTCCCCGACTTCTGGGCGGCCGTGCAGGATGTGGCCGCCACGGCCCCCGCCACCCCCAGCGCCACAATCGCTATCCGTCTCATCGTCGTCTCCTTCCTGTTCGATCCGCTTGGGTTGACCCACCCCCGCCGCCTTGGCGTGCCTCAGGGTGGCCGCCCGGCCTGCCGCGCCGGCCTTGGTGTCCCCTCCGCCGCGAGGTGACACCCGCCGCCCGCGGCGGGTCGCCGGAGCCATGATAAACGAGCCGCCCGGCCCCGGCCAGGGTTTTACGGCGGTCCCGGCCGGGCAAGAGGTTGAACCGGCCCCGCCCCGGACGCTACACTGAACGGCTTGCCTGGGGCGGTTGGTATCCGCCGCACCGCGGACCTCGAACGGAGAGCGACACGTGACTCACTTCCACGACGTGCACGTCTCCAGGACGATCCTGGAGTCGTATCACCAGCGGCTGGCCGACCGGCTCCAGAGCGACGTCCTGGTCGTCGGGGCGGGACCGTCCGGCCTGACCGCCGCGGCGGACCTGGCCGACGCCGGCCGGTCCGTCACCGTCCTGGAAAAACGGCTCGCGCCCGGCGGCGGCGTCTGGGGCGGCGGCATGGCCATGAACGTGGCCGTCGTCCAGGACGCCGCCGTCGGCCTCCTTCAGGAGGCCGGCGTCCGGCACGAGCGCCGCCCCGACGGCCTGCACGCCGTGGACGCCGTCGAACTGGCCTCGGCCATCTGCCTGAAGGCCCTCCGGGCCGGCGCCGCCATCCTGAACCTCGTGACCGCCGAGGACCTCTGCGTCCGCGACGGGCGCGTCTGCGGCGTCGTGGCGAACCGCTCGATGATTGCCGGCGTCCTGCCGGTGGACCCGATTGCCCTGTCGGCCAGGGCGGTCATCGACGGCACGGGGCACGAGGCGGTGCTGGTCGGGGCCCTTCGCCGCCGCGGCCTGCTCGAGGAGTCCGCCGGCGAAGGCCCCATGGACGCCCCCGCCGGCGAGGCCTTCGTCGTGGACCGGGTCGCCCAGGTCTTCCCCGGCCTGTGGGTGACCGGCATGAGCGTGTGCGCCGCCTTCGGCGGGCCGCGGATGGGGCCCATCTTCGGCGGGATGCTCCTCTCCGGCCGCCGCGCCGCCCAGGGGGTCGACCAGGCCCTCACGGACTGACGCGCGCCGGCCCGGCTGCCCGATCACCGCTCGGCGCCCAGGCAGACGAGCGTCCCGTTCGTGAGCGAGAGGTAGAGCCGGCCGGGCGTGACGGCCAGGCCGTCCCAGACGGGCGGGGCCTCCAGCGGACGGCCGCCCACGCGGCGACCGTCGTCGGCGGACGCGACGTGGAGCACGCCGGCCCCCTCGCCCTCGAACGCCGCGTTGCAGGGCGCGGACGGCCGCTTGGCGTCGAACGCGTCGGGCATCCCGGCAATCAGGAGGTGCCGGCCGGCCCGGACCATGGCCCGCGGCCGCAGGGGCAGGGCGGCCGTCCACGCCAGCCGGACGCCGTCCTCCCGGAAGTCCGGTCGCCCCGCCCCCGCCGACTCCGGCCGCGCCTGCCCGAACAGCGCGTACAGGCCCTTGCCGGCGAGTTTCGACCGCATCAGGTGGTTCCGCCGGACCCCCCACACGCGCGACGCGTCGAAGGCCAGCATCAGGCCGTACGGGACCGACAGTTTGCCGCCCGCCCCTTTGCGCGGCTTGTAGGCGATCCAGGAGTACGCGACCGGCGTCCGGCTGAAGTCCCCCGTCCCGAGCACCCAGTGCGACCGGTGGATCTCCGCCCCGTCCAGCAAACTGGAGGTCGAGAAGAGGTGCGGCCGGGGCTCGCCCTGCCGGACCAGGCGGCGGTCGAACCGCAGGTGACGCAGGTACACCGAGTCGCCGTCGGCGACCAGGACGGCCCGGCGCGCCCCCGCCATGCTGAACGCGTCGCTCCGGTCCGGGGCGGTGAACGTCTTGTAGTCCGTGGCGTTCTGGGCGAAGCGGCGGCGCATCTCGGCCGGGTCCGACCCGGGCGGCGGCGGCGCGTTCGGCGACTCGGTCCGCACCCGGGCCTCGTGGAGCACCCGGCCCGTGCACGGGTCCAGGCCGTACAGCCACAGGCCGCCGTCAAGGTACGACGACCGCCCTGCCGCCACGTAGGCGACGGCGCCGTCGCCGCCGTCGCCGGCCGCCCCGCCGGCCTCCAGCACCAGGACGCTGCCGGGCACCGGCCAGAGCGATTCCACCTGGTCCATCGCCACGGCCCGCCGGTCCGCCGGCGCCGCCCGGAACCGCCACAGGAGCGCCCCGTCCGACAGGCGAAGGCAGGTCACCCGGCCGTCGGCGGACCCGGCGAGCACCCGGCCGCGATAGACCGTGGGCGGCGAGTCGATCCGCCCGCCCGCCGTGACCGTCCACGCCTCCCGCCCGGTCTGCGCGTCCAGGCAGACGAGACGGTGGGCGTCGACCTCGGCCACCAGCACCCGGCCGCCGGCCACGACGGGCGGGCTGAGCCGACCCCCCACCTCGCCGCGCCACAGCGGCGCCGGGTCGGCCGGCACCGCCGCCGCGGTTGACCCGCTCCGGGCCGCGTCGTGGCGATACGTCGGCCAGGCGGTCTCTGAAATCTCGGATTTGAGAGTTGAGATTCCAGATTTGATATTCGTGATTTCGGCTCCATAGGCCGGACCCCGCTCGAGCCGGTCGCCCTCGGCGTGCGGCGGCTTTGCGGCCGGCGCCGGCGTTTCGGCGGGCGGCCTCTCCTCGCCCCCGCCCGCCGCCAGGGCCCAGAAGCCGTACAACTTCGCCTCCATGTAGCACCCGCACGAGTGCGGCGGGGCGTACAGCAGACCGTTGCACGGCACGACGCCCACCCGGCACGTGCCGCGGACCCAGTTGTTCCGGGAGTGGTTGGAGCCCGTCAGGTCCATCATCTCCACCCCCCGCTTGGCGTTGAGGATGTAGCGGGTGGTGGCCTTCTCCGGATAGCACCGGTGGTGATGCCCCGTGGTCCAGAGCCGCTCCAGCACGTCCAGCCGGCGGCGGACCCGGCCGGTGTGCAGGTCGCGGGCCTCGGCGAAGTCCGGACCCAGCCAGACCCGCCCCCCGATCACGAAGACGTCGCCGGGGTACGATTCCAGGCCGGGCTTGTAGGCGGTGGTCCAGAGGACCCGGCCGTCCTCGGCCGACAGGGCCGCCAGCGTCCCCCCGTACGCGTTGACGCGGGGATGGCTGCCCAGATACTGCCACGCGTCGCGGTTCAGGACCTCGGGATTCGTCCCGCCGTAAGAGCACAGGACGACGCCGCCTGTGGCGATGAGTTTGGCCCGCGGCCAGCGGAGCCGTTTGCGCTTGCCCGCGCCCTTTGGCCGGAACCGCCACAGCCCCTGGCCCGTCTCGGCCGAGACGCACTCGATGTGCGTGTCGGTCTTGACGAACACCTTGTCGCCGGAGGCCGCCAGGGTCAGCGGCACGATGCCCGCGCCGTCCGGCGGGGTCCAGCGCCAGCGGACCTGGCCCGTGCCGGCCCGGACCGCCAGGGCGGTCTTGCCGCCGGTGACCACAAACAGCGTGCCGCCGCTTGCGATCACCTCCTCCACCCCCTCGGTCTCCGGGTACGTCCGGATCACCTCGCCCGTGGCGGCGTCCAGGGCCGACAGCGGCTCGGCCGGACCGAGCGGGGCGTAGAGCCGGTCGCCGTCGGTCACGAGCGTTCGCCACAACTGCTCCAGCCGGGGCGGGTAACCGGCGTGGCCCAGCGGCTTCCGCCACAGTTGGACCCCGTTGAAGGCGTCGCGGGCCAGGAGGACCCACCGGCTCGGCGCACGGATGTGGGCGGCCGTGGCCTCGTCCACCATGTAGAAGAGCCGACCCCCGGCCGAGACCACCCCCCGGACGGCCGGCCGCGTCCCCTTGTCCCACCCGTGGTGCCGGGTCCACGTCGGCGCTGCCAGCCACTGCATCCGCCGGGGCGGGCCCACGACGGTGTCGGCCGCGACGGCGTTATTGTCCGGCCCGTGCAGGAAATGGGTCCACTCGTCCAGACCCGCCGGCCGGGGTTTGACGATCTTCTTGCCGCCCACCATCGCCACGCCGCCCGGCGCCAGGACCCGCATCACCTCTGGGATAGGCACCTCGCCCGGGTCCTCGGCCACCAGGAGGCTGACGAGGTTGTCGACGTACGGCAGGCGGGGGCCGGTCCCAAAGGGATCCGAACGGATAAGCCGGTCCACCGACACCGGGCCGTAGGCGCCGCGCGCCCGCACGGTCGCGCGGGCCGCCTCGACCGTTGCCGCCTCCCTCGCCAGGCCGTGGACGACGTAGGCGTCGCCGGCCCGCAGGGCGGCGGCGAGCGCGCCCGGCTGCGCCGAGCCGCCCGAACGGCCGCAGCCGACGTGGACCACGAGGCCGCCCCGGACACCTGCGGCGTTGAGGATGTCTCGTGCCAGGGTGGCGGCGGAGGCGTCGGGTGGCGTGGCGGCATCGGCGCCGTTCGCTCGGACCCCGTTGGGGCCGGCCAGGCCGCCTATCCACAGCAGGACGACCGCCGCGCAGACGATTACGCGGCGGCGGCGTTCGGTCAGGGGGCTTCGCACGACGGTCCCTCCTTGGCGGGTTCGGCCCCGGGTTGGACCTTGCGGGCGACGTCCGGGGCCCGGCTATCGCTACAACGCGATGTCGTGCGCGGCCCGTACGGGCCGCGCAAACCCAACAACACCTTTGGCGCGCGGTACGGAGACCCACCGCGCGAAACGCTGATATGGCGTTGGAGGATTAGGGTCCGGTCAAGGGCCCGTCTCTCAGGGTAGCGTGGCGGGGTGTTTTATTCAACCGGAACCGCGGCTGGAGGCATTTGCGCTGTGGCTTCTTGGACGCAGTCGTAGCGCCGGGGTTTATCCCCGGCGGACACCTCGGGTCGCCCGGGCTCACGACCGCCGGGCATCGAGCCAAGTGGTACAGCGCCGCCGCAAAAAGCCACATCCTGCCCCCCCTCGTGGCGTGTCGAAATCGCTCCCCGAGTATGCGTTCGCGCGGCCGAAAATCGATATTTTAGTGCATATCGCTTTCCGTCCATAGGGGGTCAAAAAGCGATCAAAAACGATCAATTCCGAACAAAAAACGAAAAAAAGCGAAAAAAGCCGAAAGTTTCGCCTTACCCATCTTAACATCTGCGCGACAAAGCGGCCCTGGCGCTCGAAAAAGTGAGATTCGGACGTCAAAAGGCGCCTAAAACGGTGTTTCGCCCAGGCCCATTTTCTCAGAGTATATACGAACGGCGCCGCTTACTATCGTGCGCGGCTAGCCGGGGCGCTGGGTGAGCGCGCGGCGTTTTGGCTAGCCGCCAGCGCGAGCGAGCGGTGGTCGGCGAGCGGGTCGAACGGCGCCGCTTACTGCGGGTCGAACGGCGCCGCTTACTATCGTGCGCGGCTAGCCGGGGCGCTGGGTGAGCGCGCGGCGTTTTGGCTAGCCGCCAGCGCGAGCGAGCGGGCGGCGGGCGCGGCCTTGCCCCGGCGCCGCCCGGCCTTTATACTGGACCGGCCGGCGCTACCCCCTTCCGTCGGCGGAGGGCAAACGATGGGCGCCTCCACGGGGCGGCATTGCGAGGGCGAAAGTCACGGCACGGGCCAGTGCGCGGTGGCGGAGCCGTCGGACGCCGACATCGGGTCGCTGCTCGATTCGCTGGGCGTCTCGCCGGCCTCGAACCTCATCGGACTGCTCCAGCAAATCCAGGGGCGGTTCGGGTATTTGCCGCCGGCGGCGCTCTCTGCCCTCAGCCGGCGCATGCGGATGCCCCTGAGCCGCATCTGGGGGGTGGTCAGTTTCTACGCCCAGTTCCACACCGAGCCTCGCGGCCGGCACACGATCCGTTGCTGTCGCGGCACGGCGTGCCACGTCAAGGGGGCCGGGCGCGTCCTTGAGGCCGTCCAGCGCGAACTGGGCGTTGAGGAGGGCGAGATGACGCCCGACGGCCTGTTCCAACTGGAGACGGCGGCCTGCCTCGGCACGTGTTTCCTGGCCCCGGCCATGATGATCGACAACCAGTACTTCGGCCGATTGACCCCCCAGAGCGTCCAGCGCATCCTGCGCGCGTTTCGGGCTGAACAGTCATGAAGCGTCTCGAGAGCGTCAGCGACCTGAAGGCCCTGCGGCGCGACCTCGCCTCGGCCCCCGAGCCCGACGCCACGCTCCGGGTGTGCTCGACCGGCTGCCGCGCCCTCGGGGCCCTGGAGGTCTGCGACGCCCTCGAGGCCGAGGTCCGGACGCGAGACCTGGCCGACCGCGTCCGCGTCGTCCGGGTCGGGTGCCACGGTCTCTGCGCCGGCGCCGTGGCCATGGTCGTTGATCCGAAGGGCATCTTCTACCAGGGCGTCACGCCGGACGACGCGGCCGAGGTCATCGAGAGGACGGTCCTGGGCGGCAAGGTTGTCCGCCGCCTGTGCGCCTCGGTCAAGGGGCGCAGGGTCTCTCGCCAGAAGAACGTTCCGTTCTACAAGCACCAGACGCGGCGAGTGCTGGCCCGCTGCGGTGTGGTGGACCCGAAGAGCCTGGAGGATGCCGTCGCTCACGGCGCGTACGCGGCGGCGGCCGAGGCGCTGGCCGCCGGCGACCCGGAGGCGGTCATCGACGAGGTGACCCGCTCGGGTCTCCGCGGGCGGGGCGGCGCGGGGTTCCCCACAGGGCGGAAATGGCGACTGGCCCGCCAGGCGCCGGGCGACGAGAAATACCTTATCTGCAACGCCGACGAGGGCGATCCGGGCGCGTTCATGGACCGCGCCCTGCTGGAGGGGGATCCGCACCTGGTGATCGAAGGCATGCTCATCGGTGCGCTGGCCATCGGCGCGACGCGCGGCGTGATTTACGTGCGGGCCGAGTATCCGATCGCCATCGAACACGCCGAGCAGGCGCTGGCCCAGGCCTGCGAGGCGGGTCTGCTGGGGACGAACATCCTTGGCACGGGCGTGGACTTCCGGATCGAGATCCGCCAGGGTGCCGGCGCCTTCGTCTGCGGCGAAGAGACCGCCCTGATCGCCTCCGTCGAAGGCCGGCGCGGCATGCCGCGGCCCCGGCCGCCGTTCCCGGCCACGAGCGGCTACCGAGGCACGTCCACCACCATCAACAACGTGGAGACGCTTGCGAATATCCCGCTCATCATCCTGAGGGGCAGTTCCTGGTACGCCAAGATCGGCACGGAGGGCTCCAAGGGCACCAAGATCTTCGCCCTGGCCGGCAAGGTCAACAACACCGGCCTGGTGGAAGTGCCGATGGGCACGACGCTTCGCGAGATCGTGTTCGACATCGGCGGCGGCATTCCGCGCGGCCGCACCTTCAAGGCCGCCCAGATGGGGGGCCCCTCCGGCGGGTGCGTCCCGGCCCGCTACCTCGACCTGCCTATCGACTACGACTCCGTCAAGGACGTGGGCGCCATCATGGGGTCGGGCGGCCTCATCGTCATGGACGAGGCCACCTGCATGGTGGACATCGCCCGGTTCTTCACGGACTTCTGCCAGAAGGAATCGTGCGGCAAGTGCGCGCCGTGCCGCGTGGGCACCCGGCGGATGCTCGAAATCCTGGACCGCATCACGCGCGGCGAAGGCGAGATGGAGGACCTCGACCGCCTCGAGCAACTCGGCGAGACCATCCGCGAGGCGTCGCTGTGCGGCCTGGGGCAGACGGCGCCGAACCCGGTGCTCTCGACCATCCGTCACTTCCGGCACGAGTACGAGGTGCATATCAGGGAGAAGCGGTGCCCGTCGCACGCGTGCGAGGCGCTGGCCCCCGTTTCGTGCTCGAGCGCGTGCCCGGCCCACGTGAACGTGCCGGAGTACGTGGCGCTGGTGGCCGAGGGCCGTTTTGCCGACGCCCTCGATCTCATCCGCCGGCGCAACCCGTTTGCGTCGGTCTGCGGCCGGGCGTGCCACCATCCGTGCGAGATGTTCTGCCGCCGCGGCGAGGTGGACGAACCCGTTGCCATTCGGCACCTCAAACGGTTCGTGACCGACCGGGTGAAGGCCCCCGGCACGCCGCCCCAGTGGCAGGGTCCGCGGCGGGGGCGGGTGGCCGTCGTCGGCTCCGGTCCGGCCGGCCTGACGGCGGCCTACTTCCTGGCCCTCATGGGGCGGGAGGTCAAGGTCTTCGAGGCCCGGGACGTCATCGGCGGCATGCTGGCGGTCGGCGTCCCCGAGTACCGTTTGCCCCGCGATGTGCTGCAGCGCGACATCGACTACATTCGTCGCGCGGGCGTCGAGATCGAAACCGGACACCCGGTCGAGTCCGTCCAGGCGCTCCGCGACGCGGGTTACGACGCCGTCTTCGTCGCGGCGGGGGCGCATCGCAGTTACCGTCTGGACATTTCGGGCGAAGACAGCCAGGGCGTCCACGACGCCGTCGCCTACCTCCGTCAGGCCGCCATGGGTCAACTCGGCGAAACGCCGGGGCGGGTCGTCGTGATCGGCGGGGGCAACGCGGCCATCGACGCCGCCCGCACCGCCCTGCGGCTGGGGGCCGAAGCGGTGACCGTCCTGTATCGCCGGACCCGCGCCGAGATGCCCGCCATCCGCGACGAGATCGAGGAGGCCGTCATGGAGGGCGTCGACTTCCGGTTCCTGGTCACGCCCGTCGAGTTCCTGACCGAGAACGGCCGCCTCCGGGCCGTCCGCTGCACCGAGATGGAACTCGGCGAGGCCGACGAGGGCGGCCGGCGGCGACCCGTGCCCAGGGACGGGGCCGAGCAGACCTTCGAGGCCGACCAGGCCATCGTGGCGATCGGCCAGCGGCCGGAACTCGGTTTCGCCTCCGCCGGCGGCCACCTGACCGTCTCGCGCGGACGAGCGGTGGTCGACCCGGTCACCCAGCACGGCGGCGGCGGCCTCTTCGTCGGCGGTGACGCCGTGACCGGCCCCGCGACCATCGTGGAAGCGATAGCGGCCGGCCAGCGCGCCGCCCAGGCCATCGACGTCTTCCTGGGCGGGGAGGGTGAACTGCCGGCCGACCACGGCTGGGCCTCGCCCGGCAAACCCGAGCCGGACGAGTCGCCGGACGCGGCGCGACGCCGGCCCATCCGGGCACGGTCGCCCCGGAAACGCATCGGCGATTTCGAGGAGGTCGTCAAGGGATACACCCTCCGCGCCGCCTGCGACGAGGCACGACGGTGCCTCCGCTGCGACCTGGAGACGTGAGCGGCTCGCGGCCGCGCCAGACCGCTTACGTCGGCGGTACATCCCGCGCGGCGGGTCTCCCGACCTGCCGCGCACAGCGACAATCGGCGTTCGCGGCGCGGTGGGCCGGGAGACCCACCGCGCAGAACGTGGCGTCGCAGTGATACGAGGAACCATGCGATGGCCGAAGACGTTGCCCTGACCATCGACGGCCGGGAGGTCTCGGTCCCGCCGGGCACGACCGTTTTCCATGCGGCCCGGCGGCTGGGGATCGACATCCCGCACCTGTGCTACGACCCCGCGCTGGGCCTCGCGCCGACCGGTTCGTGCCGCCTGTGCCTGGTGGAGGTCCAGGGCCGGCCCCGGCCCGTGCCGTCGTGCATGCATCCGGTGGCGCCGGGGATGGAGGTCCGGACCCACACGCCGCACCTGCGGCAGATGCGCCGGCAGATCCTTGAACTGCTCCTCTCGGACCATCCGCACGACTGCCTGACGTGCGAGTTGTGCGGGACGTGCGCGCTCCAGGATTACGCCTACGCCTACGGCGCGAGGGAATCGCCCTTCGCCGGCGAAGCCGTCCCGCCCGAGCCCGTCCGGGACGGCCCGGCCATCGTATACGACCGCTCGAAGTGCATCCTGTGCGGCCGGTGCGTGCAGGTGTGCCAGGAGGTCCAGGCCTCGGGGGCCATCGACTTCCTCGGCCGGGGGTTCGACACGTGCATCTCCCTGCCGCCGGACCAGGCCCGCGAGGAGTCGGTCTGCGCCGAGTGCGGCAACTGCATCGACGTCTGCCCGACCGGGGCGCTCTATGCGGCCGGACGGGAGGGCGAAGGGCGGGCCTGGGAGTTCGAGCAGGTCCGAACCATCTGCCCGTACTGCGGATGCGGGTGCACGCTCGTGCTGAACCTCCGGGGCGGCCGCGTGGTCCACGTCACGGGCGAGCCCGGGCTGGGCGTCTCGAAGGGGCTGCTGTGCGTCAAGGGGCGGTTCGGGACCGACTTCATCGACCACGCGCAGCGCCTGACCGAGCCGCTCGTCCGAAGGAACGGCGACCTCGTGCCCGCCCCGTGGGACGAGGCGCTCGGCCTGGCGGCCCGCCGGCTGGCCGAGATTTGCCGGGCCCACGGCCCCGACGCCGTCGGCGGGCTCTCCTCCGCCAAGGCCACCAACGAAGAAAACTACCTCATGCAGAAGTTCATGCGGGCGGTCGTCGGCACGAACAACGTGGACCACTGTGCGCGGCTGTGCCACGCCTCCACGGTGGCCGGCCTGGCGCGGGCCTTCGGCTCCGGCGCCATGACCAACGCCATCGACGAGTTCGAACGGGCCGACGTCATCTTCGTCATCGGCTCCAACACCACCGAGTGCCACCCGATCATCGGGGCGGCCATCAAGCGGGCCGTCCTGTCCGGCAAGACGACCCTTATCGTGGCCGACCCGCGGGCCATCGAACTCACCGAGGTCGCCCAGGTCCACATGCAGCACCGGGGCGGCACGGACGTGGCCCTCGCGAATGCCATGATGCACGTCATCCTGGCCGAGGGCTTGGAGGACAAGGCGTTTATCGCCGAGCGGACCGAAGGCATCGAGGACCTCCGCCAGGCCGTCCGGCCGTACACCCCCGAGATGGCGGCTCGTATCACCGGCGTCCCGGCGGAGCGGATCGTCGAATCGGCCCGCGCCTACGCCGCGGCCGACGCCGCCTCCATCGTTTACTCCATGGGCATCACCCAGCACACCACCGGCACCGACAACGTTCTGAGTTTGGCGAACCTGGCGATGCTGACCGGCCACATCGGCCGGCCGGGCACGGGCGTCAACCCCCTCCGGGGGCAGAACAACGTCCAGGGCGCCTGCGACCTGGGCGCCCTGCCCAACGTCTATCCCGGCTACCAGAAGGTGGACGACCCCGCCGTCCGGGCCAAGTTCGAACGGGCATGGGGCGCCGACCTGAGTCCGACCCCCGGCCTGACCGTCGTCGAGATGCTGAACGCCGCCGCCGAGGGCAACCTGAAAGCGCTTTACGTCCTGGGCGAGAATCCCATGCTCAGCGACCCCGACACGACCCACGTCGAGAAGGCGCTGCGGAACCTGGACTTCCTCCTCGTCCAGGACATCTTCCTCTCCGAGACGGCCGCCCTGGCCGACGTGGTCCTGCCGGCCGCCTCCTTCGCCGAGAAGGACGGCACGTTCACGAACACCGAGCGGCGGGTCCAGCGGGTCCGAAAGGCCCTCGAGGCGCCGGGCCAGGCGCGCCCGGACTGGCAGATCCTGTGCGACCTCGCCGGCCGCATGGGTTATCCGATGGCCTACGACCATCCGTCCGCCATCCAGGACGAGATCGCCTCGCTCACCCCCTCCTACGGCGGCATCACCTACGACCGGCTCGACGAGGGCGGCCTCCAGTGGCCGTGCCCCGACCGCGGCCACCCCGGCACGCCGTACCTGCACAAGGGGGAGTTTGCGCGCGGCCTCGGCAAGTTCCACGCCGTCGAGTTCGTCCCGCCGAAAGAA
>CAYTJE010000072.1:0-13775 GCA_964437855.1 uncultured Anaerolineales bacterium
TCGCGGGTGCCGGCGTCGGTCGCCCAGCGGGTGGCGGGGTCGTCGTCCACGGCCATCGCCGGACCGTAGCGGCCCGTCTGCTTCTGAAAGACGTTCGAGGCGGTCGCCTTCTTGCCGTAGGCCAGCGAATCGCTGTGATGGATGACCTTGACCGGCTCGATCGCGAAGGCCTGGCCCTCGACCGTCAGTTTGATGACCGTGGCGATGGGGTCGCGATGTTGCTCGGCCAGGGTCACGGAGACGCCGTCCGGCGACTGTTCGACCGATGCCTCGCCCGCGTCGAGGGATTTCGCGTGGGTGATCTTCGCCCCGATGGGGGGAAGTTCCAGCGGCCCTTCGTCGGGCCAGTCCATGACGAACAGGTAAATCTGCGAGTCTTTACAGGTAGATGCGCCCCATTTGCCGGGCACGAACGGTCCGCCGCGGGTGCCGTAGATGCTCTCGCCGTGGGTCTGGAGCCAGTCGCCGATTTCCTTGAGGCGCTGGACCTGGCGGGGTTCGATGCGTCCGTCGGGCATCGGGCCGACGTTCAGCAGGAGGTTCCCGTCGCCGCCGGCGGCCTGGACCAGGATCCGGATGCACTGCGGGAGGGATTTCAGCCGGTCGTCGGGTTTCCAGGCCCACTGCCGGCAGAGGGTCATGCAGGTTTCCCACGGCCGGTCGCGGTTGAAGCCGCCGACGCGCTGTTCGGGCGTCGTGTAGTCGCCGACGGTCCTCTGATGGCTGAACCCTTTCTTGCGTCCTCGTGCGGCATAGGCGCGGTTGTTGATGACGATGTCCGGCTGCAGGCCCCGCAGCATCCTCACCATCGGGATGCCGTAGTCGGCGGTGTAGACCTGCGGCACGTCGAACCACAACACGAGCAGCGGCCCGTAGCGGGTGACCAGTTCCTTCACCTGGGCGCGGAGGTACGCGTCGTAGGCGTCGAGGTCGGCGGTGGGTTTGGTGGTCTTGCCGGCGGGGCTGCCTTTGGGGAAGGCCGGATGGTGCCAGTCGCAGACGCTGTAGTAGGTGCCGAACTCGATGCCGCTTGCGCGGCAGGCGGTTGAGAGTTCCTTGAGCACGTCGCGCCCAAAGGGCGTTTCGCCGATGTCGTAGTCGGTCACATCGCTGGGCCAGAGGCAGAAGCCGTCGTGGTGCTTGGTCGTGATGACCAGGTACTTCATGCCGGCGGCCTTGGCGGTGGCGGCCCAGGCGTCGGCGTCGAACTTCGTGGGGTTGAACCGCTTGTAGAGCCGGTCGTACTCCTTGATGGGCGTCTGCCGGCCGCGGGACCAGCCGATCTCGTGCCCCGTCAGCGACACCGGGCCCCAGTGGATGAACATGCCGAACCGCAGGCTGCGCCAGTGCTGGATGGCCTCGGCCGGCGCGCCGGGGTCCGTCGGCTCGGGCGCCGCGGCGGCGGCCGGGGCGGCCAAGAGGGTCAGTACGAGACACGTGGCAACGATGCGTTCCATTCTCCGTCCTCCGTGGCTTGGGGCTTGCGGTTTACTCCACCAGCGGCCTCAGGTGGTCCAGGCTCGCGGCGGCCTGGTCCACCGTGCCGCACTCCACCGAGAGGACCAGGTCGCGCGGGGCGGCCTTGCAGACCTCGACGACGGCCTTCCAGTCGATGACCCCCTCGCCGCAGGCGCACCCCACGGGCGTGCCGGTCACCTTGCCGCGCTCCGCCTCCGACTGCTCCATCGAGATGTCCTTGGCGTGGATGTGGACCAGGCGGTCGCGGACGTGCCGGAGCCACTCGATGGGGTCCTCGCCGGAGAGGTAACTGTTGCCCAGGTCGAAGTTGATGCCCAGGACCGGGCTGTCGACGAGCCCCTGGATGCGGTCCAGGCCGTCCGGCGCCCGGGAATACTGCTGGTGCGGCTCGATGCCGATGAGGACGCCGCGCGGCTCGGCCACGGCGCACACCTGCGTCAGCGTGTACCGGAAGAGCATGTAGTCCTCGTCCTCGGTGGTCCAGTCGCACTTGGGGCCCTCGTCGGTGTTGACGCAGGGCGCCCCGCACTCGACGGCGAAGCGGACGGCCTGCTTCAGGTACTCGACGCTGATCTCCGGCCGACCGAGCGGGCAGTGGGCCGACAGGCCCGACGGCCGGACGCCGGCCTTCTCGCACGCCCGCTTGATCCGCAGCGGGTCGTCCAGCATCGACACGCTGTGGTAGTAGCCGGCCTCGCTGAAGAGTTCGCGGCCCCAGTGGACGATCGGCTCGATGTACTCGTAGCCGAGTTCGGCGGCCCGCTCCACCCCGTACTCGAACGACTTGTCGTCGTGACGGACGAACTCCAGGCACAGCCCGATGTCGACCTTTCCCATGGCGGGTCCTTTCGGGACGGCGGTTCAAGGGTTCAAGTTCAAGGTTCAAGGCGCCCGGCTAGACTAGCGGCGCGGGGGCGGCAAGCCAAGTCAAAAACAGCCGCAAGCCACAAGCCGCAAGTCACAAGCCATAAGCCACAAGCGCCACGCCGCGAGCCGCCGCCGTGAGGCGGCGGGTATGTTCGCCTGCCGACGCTGCCGGCGCGCCTGGCGCGCGTTGCCCTTCGCACCTACCCGCGACCTCACGGTCGCGGGTCGGGGCTCGCGGCTGTTTCTGCTTGCAGCCTGCGGCTTGAGGCTTTCAGCCGCCGTTTCTGCTTGACTCCCCCGGCCCCCTCGGTCATAGTTCGCCGGGTGAATTCCACGGGCCCCGTTGGCGCCGGCATGCCATGGCCGCATCCACCGAAGCGCGCTTCGAACAATACGTCCTGGAGCACGGTCTGGCGACCGAGGAGGAACTCCGAGAGTCCCGCCGGCTGCTGAACAGGGCGGCGATGGACGGCCGGAACCTCTCGGTGGCCGACGCCCTCGTCCAGGCGGGGTGCCTGACGCCCAGCCAGGCCCGACGGGTCCGCCAGGCCCTGAAGGAAGAGACCCTCAGCCCGCGGATCACGATTCCGGGCGTGGAGTTGCTGGAGAAGATCGGCCGCGGCAGCCAGGCCGTGGTGTACAAGGGTCGGCAACTGTCGATGGACCGGGTGGTGGCGGTCAAGATCATGGCGTCGGAGGCGTCCCGCGAGGCCGCCGCCCGCGACCGGTTCCTCGACGAGGCCCGCGCCGCCGCCCGCCTCTCGCACAACAACATCGTCCAGGCGTACGACGCCGGCGAGTCCGAGGGCCACGTCTATTTCCTGATGGAACTGGTCGACCCGCCGCGGACCGTGGCCGACCTCCTGGAGGAGCGCGGCGGCCCGGTGGGCGAGGACGAGGCCCTCCGCATCATCGTCCAGGTGGCCGAGGCACTCGCCCACGCCCACTCCCGCGGCTTCATCCACCGCGACGTCAAGCCCAAGAACATCATGCTGACGGCCGACGGCGTGGCGAAACTCGCCGACATGGGCCTGGCGCGCCAGATCGGCGACGGCACGTTCGAGGAGATCGGGAAGGCCTTCGGCACGCCGTACTACATCGCCCCGGAACAGGTCGTCGGCAACCCCGACATCGATTTCCGGGCCGACATCTACTCCCTCGGGGCCACCTTTTACGAGATGCTCTGCGGCCGGCCGCCCTTCAAGGCCAAGACGCCCCAGCAGATCATGCAGAAGCACGTCAAGGGGCGCCTGGTGCCCCCCGACCACGTGAACCCGGACCTCTCCAGCGGCGTCAGCGAGGTCGTGGAACTGATGATGAGCAAGCGGCCGGAGGACCGCTACAAGAGTACGGAGAACCTGCTCCTGGACCTGCGGTCGGTGGCGGCCGGCGAGGCCCCGCGCGTCGCCCGCGAACGCGTGGGCACGCAACTCGATCTCGTGGCCGGCCTCGCCGAGGGCAAGGGCGTCGGCCGGACCGAGGACGGCCGGCCCGTCGTCTACGAGGAGTCGCCCTTCGCCGTCAACCACCTGGTCCTCCTCCTGCTGGTCGCCCTGGCCTTGGCGATCCTCATCAACGTGCTCCAGGCCGTCTTCTGAGCCGCGTGCCGCAAGCCACGAGCCGCGAGCCGCAAGCCACGAGCCACGAGCCGCGAGCCGCGAGCCGCGACCCGCGTGCGTGAGCACGCGGGTACTCCAGAAGGGCGTCAGGCGCCCGGCACGAGGGGTATCGTCGGCCGGTGAAGGTACACGCCGCCTGACGGCGGCGGCTCGGAGTGGCCTCGCAGCAAGGACCCGCCATGGCCGACCTCGAGATCCTGACCGGCCCGGCCATTTACGAGCGGGTGCTGGGCGAGTTGGTGCCCTCGGCCCGCGACTCGCTGCTCATCGCCACCGCCACGCTCAAGGCCACCCGCCTCGTCCGTTCGGGCGGCTCGGCCCCGCCTTCGCGGAGGCGGGGGCGGGGGAGCGAGAGCGTCGTCCGGCTCCTGGCGCGCCTGGGCCGGCGAGGCGTGGCCGTCCGGGTCCTCCACGCGGGTGTCCCCTCCGGCCCGTTCCTGGAGGAACTCAAGACCATCGAGCCGCACGCCTTCGAGATGCGCCGGTGCCCCCGCACGCACTTCAAGGCGGCCGTGGTGGACGGCGAGCGGCTGTACCTGGGCAGCGCGAACCTGACCGGCGCGGGCCTCGGCGCCAAGAGCGCGGGGCGGCGCAACGTGGAGGTCGGCCTCGTCACGGCCGACCCGGCCCTCCTCGACACGGTCGCCGACCTCTTCGAGGCCGTCTGGTCCGGCGCCCTGTGCGCCGAGTGCGACCGCCGCGACCACTGCCCCGTCCCCCTGGAAGAGCCGTGGGACGACTGATTTCCGATTGAGGATTTCGGATTTCGGATTGGGAGGCATTGGTTTGTTGGGCTAGCCGCGAGCGCGGGGTCGCCCCTGGCTAGCCGCGCACGTCAGTAGGCGGCGCTTCTGTCCCGCTCACTCACGTTTGCGGCTAGCACGACAACACGACACCTGCCAATCCGAAATCCGAAATGGCCTCACCATCGCCGGACGCGGACGCGGTCGCGGCGCAGGAACAGGCCCGTCACCAGGTACCGGAGGGCGTCCAGCGGATGGTCGGCGCCGTCCTTGGCCGGCCGCTCGGTCCGGGCGCCGTCGGGCGTCTCCTCCCACCGGTACTGCTGAAAGGCCCGGATCAGCCACTGGCACGACGGGTCGATGACGAGCCCCGCGGCCCCGTCGGGTCGGGCTTTGAGCAGCCGGCGCACGAGTTCCACGCCCTCCAGGATGCCGGCCCGCGGGGTCTTGCAGCGGATGCCCCGCCGGGCCAGTTCCTGGCAGGGCCCCGTGCCGGTCACGTCGGACCGCTGCCAGCCCGCCGGGTCGGCGAAGGTGCGGACCACCGGGCCGGGGTCGCCCTCGGCCATGGCGCGGGCGTGGTCGGCGATGGCCCGCTCGCGCGCCACGTACTCGGCGAGCACCCGCAGCCGGACGCCCGAGAGGTCGACGTCGCCGCCGACCGACCGCTCACTGCCGTTCGCGGCTAGCCCCTCCACCTGCACCCACAGGCACACGAACGGGTTGGCGTAGCCGAAGTCCAGCGTCCGGTACAGCGGCAGGGCGGCATCGTAGGCCACCGGGGCCACGTGGCGCGCCGGGTCGAACTCCGAGAAGACCAGGCGGTCGGTCCGGGGACGGAGGCAGAGCATCTCGGCCTCCCAGGCGGGCCGGCTGGCCCGGGCCTGCTGGGCGATGGCGTCGTCGATGGGGAAGTACCCGTCGGCCCGGCGGGCCCGGCCGCCGCAGTCCGACCACAGCGGGCACCGGCTGCACGCGCGCTCGGGCGGGCACCGCTCGATGACCTCCCACAGGCACCACTTCATCAAATGCGGCGTGCGGAATGCGGAATGCGGAACGGGCGAACCTTCAGCCGATGGCGCTTTGCGCGGCGGGTCTCCGTACCGGCCGCGCGCATCGGTACGGGATCGCGGTGGGTGCGGAGACCCACCGCGCACTGCGCCCGCTCCCCCTTCCACATTCCGCGTTTCGGTGATGCGTTCCACCAGTTCCGCCATGGGCCCGAACGGCCGGTGCATCGTCGAGAAGACCTCCATCTGGGCGGGGATCCACGCGCCGTCGGTCCCCCGCCCGGACTGCGTGACGAACTGGGCCGCCTGCCAGACCTCCGGGGCGAACTCGTCCACCTCGTCGCACTTCAGGCGGTGGACCCGGTGCCCGCGGACCGAGCGCGGCGACTGGGTCAGCACCTCGACGGCCGACCCGTTCACGAGGTCGGTCCGCCGGGCGGTCGGCTCGCGCGCCAGCATGCGGGTGAACGGGCCCTCCCATTTCCGCGTCAGGTACTCGTACATCTTTTCGGACTGGTCCAGGCTGCCGCCCAGGATCCGCGTCTGGCACCCGGGGTGCAGGATCGAGTCGAGGTGGGCCGCCACGGCGCCCAGTTCGGTCTTGGCCCCGCCCCGGCAGGCCCAGACCACGAGGTCCCGCCCCGGGTCCAGGATGGCCCGGACCAGGTACTCCAGCGGCGCCTGGTGGTCCGGGCAGACGGCCCGCCGCGGCACCGCCAGGCCGTACGCTGTCAGGACGAAGTGCCAGAGCGCCTCCGGCGAGGTCGGCCGGGCCCGCGCCAGCGCCCGGGCCAGCCCCGACCGCAGGTCCGCGACGCTTCGCGGCGCGGCGGGGGCGCGGGTGCGATAGGCCATGCGGTTCATCGGCTGCTCCTTCGTGTGGCAGGGGTTGCATGGGCCGCCAGCCGCCCGTACGGGCGGGTACCTTCCCTCGCCGACGCTTCTCCCGCGCCGGGCGACCCCGGTGCTTCTGGCGTACCCGCGTGCTCACGCACGCGGCTCGGATCGCGGCTCGGTTCCGGCGCGACCTGGCGATCGCGGCTCGGGTTGCCGCGCGGGCGTCGTTCATCGCATCCCCGCCGCCTCTCCGTTCGGATCCCTTCGGGACAGATACCACTGGGCCAGGCGGACCAGGGCCTCGGCGCGCGGGGGGCCTTTGCCGTTCGAGCCCGCCCTTCGAGCCGAGACCGCCAGGTCGCGGGTATCGTCATCCGCCGATGCATCTCCCGCGGCGGGGGCCCGTGGCTCATCGAGCGTACCCGCGTGCTCACGCACGCGGGTCGGGTCGCGGCTCGTGCGCGGCCCGAACCTGCCGCTCTCATTGCGCCCGGCGCGCGGTGGGTCAGGAGAGCCGCCGCGCTCCTCCTTTGCCGCCCGCAGCGCCTCGCGGACCAGCGCCGCCTGGTCCTCGTCCAGGAAGAAGGTCATCGCCCGGGGCAGGGGGCCGGCGTCGGCGGGGTCGGCGGGCGCCGGCGGGGGTTCGGCCAGGCGCCGCAGCCGGGCCAGGGCGTCCGGCGGTTCGGGCAGGAGGCGGGCCAGGTCGTCGGCGCATCGGCCCTCGGCCAGGCGCGAGAGCAGCGCCGCCCGCGCCGACGGGTCGTCGCGGCCCTCCAGGCGGTTCAGCGTGGCCAGGAGCAGCCGGGCCTCCTCCTCGTCCACCTCCCACACGTCGCACCGGGCGTGGGTGTGGCCGAGGTCACGCAGCACGCGGGCCCGGTGATGGCCGTTCAGAATCTGGTAGCGTGGGGTGCCTTCCCGAGCCGCCGCCGTAAGGCGGCGGGTACCTTCGCCCGCCGGCGCTTCTCCCGCGCCGGGCGACCCCGGTGCTTCTGGCGTACCCGCGTGCTTACGCACGCGGCTCGGGTCGCGGCTCGGGTCGCGGCTCGGCGTCGCGCGCGGCGGGTGCGGAGACCCGCCGCGCGACTGTTTGTCATGGTCTGGCAGCGGCCGGACGACGAGCGGCTCGTAGCGGCCGGTGCGGGCGATGTGGGCCTTCAGTTTGGCCACCAGCCGCGGCGGCATGCGGTTGGCGTTCTCGGGATGGTCCCGGAGGGACGAGAGCGGAATCCATTGGAGGGTCATCGTGCGGCTCCTTTCGCGTCGTTCAGGATCGTGAGGATGCGGACGAGTTGGTCGTCGGAGAGGTCGGCCACGGTCCGCGAGAGGGGGTCGTTGCCCGGCGGCGGCGAGGGGGCGGCCTCGCCCTTCGTGTCCGAGCGGCCGGCCGGCCGGGCCAGTTCCCGCTGGGTGTCGAGGGCCAGTTTCAGGATCTCCCGGGCCGCCTGCCGGGCGTCGCCCGAGGCCTCGCTGTCCAGGTCCTGGATCAGCCGCGACACCGCCACCGGGGCCCACCGCAGCACCGCGCTGGTGGCCTGGAGGACGGGTTCGAGGGCGTCCTCGGCCAGGAGCGACCGGAACGCCGGGTCGGCCAGCCACTTGCGCAGCGTGACGGGGCGGACCTTTTCGCGTTGGGCGACCTCGTCCAGCCGGCCGCCGCATTCCCAGATGGTCCGGGCGATTCGGCGATGGCGGTTCGTCAGGTTCATGGCGTCTCCTCCCCTCTTCGCCACAGGTAATAGACGGGCCGGGCGTCCAGGTGCCGGGCCACCAGGGCCAGGCGCCGCCGGCGGTCCGGCCGGTTCGTCCGGTGGTTCTTGGCTCCCAGGTAGGAGCGGGCCCATCGGTCGATCTCGCGTTCGGCCAGGCGCCGCGGGCGCGGGGCGAGGCCGGCCAGGGCGGCCTCCAGGGCGGCGGGGCTGCGGCGGTCGGTCCGGCCGATGCCGGCCGCCTCCAGGGCCGCCGTCAGCCGCTCCCCCGCCGGCGAGGGTGCCGACGGGTACGCCGTCATCCCCGCCCGCTCGAAGAACGGGTGCACGTGCCCCATGGCCGCCAGCGCCTCGACGTACGGCGTGCCGACCTGCGGCAAGGTGTCGGCGACCAGGCGGGCGGCCAGGCCGAGGCCCCGCCAGTTCGGCGCGATGACCACCCGGCTGATGACGCGGACCTCCCGGTTCAACTGCGGCGCCATGGCGGTCCGGCCGAGGCCGGCGGTGCGGTACCGGCCGGCGGTCGCCCGGTCGCGCGCCGCCAGCGACAGCGCCGGCCGGGCGTAGACGATGACGCCGACCCGCACCGACCGTTCGAGCCGCTCGGCCGGGGGCCGAGCCGCGACCGTGAGGTCGCGGGTATCGTCATCCGCCGACGCTTCTCCCGCGCCGGGCGACCCCGGTGCTTCTGGCGTACCCGCGTGCTCACGCACGCGGCTCGGATCGCGGCTCGGGCCCGGCGCGACCTGGCGATTGCGGCTTGATGCGCGCGGTGGGCCGGGAGGCCCACCGCGCGATAGGTCGCGCGAGATTTCGTTGCCGGGCGCCGCATAGACCATCCGAAAGACGTTCGTGACGGCCCCGGCGTGATGGCTGCGGTAGTGCAGGGGGGCCATGGCGTGCCAGTCGGCCATGGCGCCGGGTTCGACGCGGAGGCCGGCGAGCAGCGTGCACGTGCGGACTGGAGGGGAGACGCTCATCGGTCCTCCTCCCCGCCGGCGTCGGCGCCTTGGTCGGGTTGGCGCGGTGGGCCGGGAGGTCCACCGCGCGATGCGCCATCGTCTTGGCTAGCCGCGACCGTAAGGGAGCGGTCGTTTTTCGTCCCGCGCGACGGGTCGGCGTAGCGGACCTCGACCGCCTCGCCCGCGCCCTTGACGACCAGGACGTCCGGCGCGAGGTCCTCGACCAGGTCGTCGTGGGCCGAGGCCGCCAGCACCGTCAGGGCGGGGCCGTCGGGGTCCCCTTGGGACCGGTCGAGGAGGCGTCGGAGGCGGTAGGCCAGGGCCCGGGCGCAGAGGCGGTCGAGCGTGGAGCAGAACTCGTCGGCCACCAGGATACGGTGTGGCGACGTTCGAGCCGGCCGCGGAAGCGGTCCGTGGGACCCGTCGCCGTAAAAGGGCCGGTCATCCCTATCCGCCTCGGCATCTGCGCATGCGGGTGCCACGGATTGCTCGCAATCCGTGACTCCGGAATGGGTAACACCGATTGACGAGCAATCGGTGGCACCTGGCTCGGCCAGGAGGCGCTCCAGCGCCAGGGCCAGCCGCAGCCGGTACCGCTGGCCGTCCGACAATTGGGGCGCCCGCCGGAGCAGGGCGAAGGCGTCGGCCAGCCCGGCCGTGCTCAGGCATCGGAGGGCGGCCTCCAGGGGGGCGTCCAGCAGGTCGATGACCGGCCGGTCCGCCGCCGGGACCACGTCCGCCAGGTCCACGATGCGGCTCCGGGCGGGGCCTCTGCGGCGGATGGCCCGGACCAGGCCGGCCAGCAGCACGCTCTTGCCGCTGCCCGAGGGTCCCGTGATGAAGACCACGTCGCCGGGCCGGACGTCGAGGGCGAGGCCGTCGTACAGGGTCACCTCGTAGGTCTCGTCGAGACCGAGGCCGAACATCTCGGCCAGGCGGACCTGGCGGTGGCTGGGGGATCCTTGTCCGGCGGCGGGGCCGCCCCGGTCGGGTCCCGCTCCATGCGGATCCCTTTGGGACGGGGGCGGCTCGACGGCCCGAAACTTTTCATTGATGGTATAGACGCTCATGTGTATGCTCCTTTCCATGATTCTGCTGAAACGCAAGTTCCTGGACCTGGTGCGGCAGGGGAAGAAGCGGCAGACCATCCGCCTCTGGCCGAAGCGGCGGCTGCGGGCCGGCCAGCGGGAGTACATCCCGGGGCTGGGCCGGATTCGCATCACGGCGTTCGATCGGGTGACGCCGGCCGACCTCACGGACGAGGACGCCCGCCTGGACGGCTTCGACTCCCGCGAGGCCCTGCTGGCGGAACTGCGGGGTCTGTACGGCGGTCGGCTGGATGGGGCGCCGTGTTTTCGCATCCGGTTCACCTATCCGATTGAGGAGGAGGCGGCGGAGCGGCCCGGGCGGGATCCGGACGGATAGGCCGCTCGCGGCGCCGGCGGAGGCGGTGGGCCTTCCGCTCCAGCCGCCGGTGCAGGCTTCGCAGGTCCGTCAGGGTGGCGGCGGCGCCCGGGGGCTCGCGCTCCGGCGGCGCGGGGATCAGCCCCAGCCACGCCAGCCGACGGAGCGGCACGCCCTGAAGGCGGTGCAGCCGCAGGAGCCGTTGTTCCGCCTCCGTCAGCCGGTTCCAGCAGGCGACCAGGGTCAGGTTCAGCGGGTCGCGGAGCCGGTCGCGGGCCCGCCGGAGGGTCCGGCGGACGGTCCGCGGGCTGACGCCCAGGAGGCCGGCCAGTTCCCGCTGGCTGGCGCCGCGGACGTGCACGAGCCGCAGGAGGTAGCGGTGCCGACAGGGGAGGAGACGGAGGAGGCGTCGGAGGTCCCGTCTGCGGCATCGGAGGCGTTGGAGTTCGGCGTCCGACAAACCCGCGAGGGTGAGGCACTCGGTGTCCTGGGCCTTTTCGGGCACGATGTTTGCTTTTCAACAAACTCCCCAGTCCAGTTTACGGGATGTTTGGTGATTGTCAACCAACAAAGCCCGAAAAATTTTCGGCTTCTGACAAACAAAACCCCCGAATTTCGATAACGGGCCTTGACGGGAGTTTGTTGTATGGTAAACTTAGGTGTCAGGCGGCTGTCGGGGGCTGCCGGTGGGGGATGAAGAACCCGGGCCGGTGGGCCGCCTGGGTCCGTGCAGGCCCCCGACCTCTAGGAGAGAGGCCATGGGCCTGAGCGAGAACCTGAGGGAACTGGAGATGATCCGTCGGCTGCTGACCGTCAGCCGAGAAGGCGAGTCGTTCGGCCAGAAGGTCCGGCGGGCACGCCACGAGCGGGCCATGACCCTGGAGGCCCTGGCGGAGGCGACCGGGATGGCCAAGTCGTACCTCTCGCAGATCGAGACCGGTTACGCGCCCCCGCCGCGAGACGAGAAGGTTCGTCGGCTGGCGGCGGCGCTGGGCCTGGACGCCGACGAACTCCTGCCGCAGGCCCACCTCTCGGAACTGCCCCAGGACGTGAAGCGCCGGCTCGCCCGCATGGTGGAGGCCGCCGAGGAGGTCATCGAGACCCTCGTGGCCGCCGACCGAGAGTCCGGCGCCCCCGTGACGGGCGGCGGCCCCGTACGGGCCCCGGAGCCGTCGGTCGCCCTCGACCTTGACGCCCTGCACCGCAGCGGCCTGCTGCACCACCTGGCCCGGGCCGACGACGCCGAGCGCGCCCGCGCCCGCCGGCTGCGGTCCGTGCCGATCATCAACCAGGTGGCGGCCGGGTACCCGCGCGAGTTCACGGACCTGGGCTACCCGGTGGGCGTGGCCGACGAGTACGTCTCGGTGCCGGCGGAGATGGCGGACCCGAACGCCTTCGGCGTCCGGGTGGTGGGCGACTCGATGGCGCCGAAATACCGCGAGGGCGACGTGGTGATCTTCTCGCCGGCGGCGGCGGTCGAGTCGGGCGACGACTGTTTCGTCCGCTTCGCACCGGGCAGCGGGCCGGGCGGCGACGAGAGCACCTTCAAGCGGGTCTTCTTCGACGGGCCGGACCAGGTCCGCCTTCAGCCCCGGAACGAGCGGTACGCCCCGCAGACGGTCAAGCCCGCGGCCATCGCCCGGGTCTTCCGCGCCGCGGCCCGGTACGAGAGACTGTGAGGTCATCGGCCCGCCATCCCGGCGCGCCGGGGTCGCGCGGACGGGCGCCGGGGGGCGGATACGGGAGATGCCATGCACGACGACGATCTGATCCTCCTGGCCGACGGCGGGGGCGGGGAGCGGATGACGGACTTCCTGCGGCAGGAGATCCTGCCCCGCTTCGCCCCGCCCGACGGCGGGGGGGAACTGGCCCGCCTGGCCGACGCCGCCGTCCTCGACGCCGACGCCGGCGCCATCGCCTTCACGACCGATTCCTACACCGTCCGGCCGCTGGAGTTTCCGGGGGGCGACATCGGCCGACTGGCCGTGGCCGGCACCGTCAACGACCTGGCGTGCGTGGGGGCCCGGCCCGTGGCGCTCTCGCTGGCCCTGGTGATCGAGGAGGGCCTGGAGCGGGCCGTCCTGGGCCGGGTGCTCGACTCCGCCGCCGCCTGCGCCGGCGAGGTCGGGGCGCCGATCGTCTGCGGCGACACGAAGGTGGTGGAGCGCGGCGGGGCGGACCGCCTGTTCATCAACACGGCCGGGGTGGGACGCATCGCGGGCGGTCCCAACGGGACCCGTATGGGCCGGCCCCTGGCGGCCGAGGCCGTCCGCCCCGGCGACCGCGTGCTCGTCTCCGGGACGGTGGCGGACCACGGCGTGGCGGTGATGAGCCGGCGGGAGGGGCTGGCGTTTACCTCGGCTGTCGTGAGCGACGCGGCCCCCCTCTGGCCGCTGGCCGAGACGCTGCTGGCGGCGTGCCCGAATCTCAGGGTGCTGAAGGACCCGACCCGTGGGGGCCTGGCGGCCGCGCTGAACGAACTGGCCGAGGCGGCGGGCGTCGGCATCGGGGTCGAGGAGACGCGGGTGCCGGTCCGGCCGGCCGTGGCGGGGGCGTGCGAGGCCCTGGGCCTGGACCCCTTGAACGTGGCGAACGAGGGTAAGTTCGTGGTCGTCGTGGCGTCGGCGGAGGCCGAGGCCGCGCTGGCGGCGATGCGCGGCCACCCGCTGGGGCGCGACGCGGCCGAGATCGGCCAGATCCGCCCGGCGCCCGACCGCGGCCCGCGCGTGACGCTGCGGACCCGCATCGGCGGCGAGCGGGTCCTGGAGATGCCCTACGGCGAGGACCTGCCGCGAATCTGTTGAACGGCACCGCGAGAGCCTTGCCTGGCCGCTATTGGGTAGTATAATACTTGTGAAGCAGGTTAAGATGGAAGGGTGACGGCATGGCAAACGACCTTTCGGAAGAACAAGAAACCTATGAGGCGCAAAAGGACGAGTTGCTCGCTAGGGCAGCGGGCAAATTCGCCCTGATCAAAGGCAGCGACGACGTTGACGTGCTCGACAGTGCCGAAGATGCCATCCGGCACGGGTACGAACGATTCGGCAATGGGCCTTTTCTTGTCAAGCAAATCGTGGAAGTCGAGACACCCCAGAACTTTACGACGAATCTGCTGGGTGTATGAATGCCTTCCTTCACGACGCAG
>CAYTJE010000073.1:0-13634 GCA_964437855.1 uncultured Anaerolineales bacterium
CCCGGGCGTTGCCCCAGTAGCAGATGTCGTGCGGCTGCATGAACGAGGCGACCATCAGGAACGGTTTCTCCGTCTGCCGGTTCTTCAGCCACGCGGCGCAGGCGCTGGAGACGACCGTGTCGGCCAGGTCGCCCTGGCCCATGCCGGCCGGCAGCACGTCGAACCCGTCGATCGCCGCCTGGTAGCCGTGCGGCAGGTGCCATTTGCCGCAGTAAACCGTGTCGTACCCGTGCGGGCGGAGAATCTGGCCCAGGTTCCGCCGCTTCGCGTGGATAGGCCGGCCGTTGGTGATGACGCCCGTTTCGGCGGGCATGAACCCGGTCATGAGGGAACTGCGGGCGGGCGAGCAGACCGGGTTCGTGCTGTGCGACTCCAGGAACGTCGTGCCGCCGCGGACCAGGCGGTCGAGGTTCGGCGTCCGGACGCCCCCGTTGCCGTGCGCGCCGATGGCGTCGAGCCCCAACTGGTCGGAGATGATGAGCAGGATGTTGGGCCGGCGGGGTTCGCTGGTTCCGTCGCCCGCCGGCTGACCGGCCTGGACGGCGGCGGGGCCGGCCAGCACGGCCCCGGCGCCCACCACACCGGCCCGCAGGGTCTGGCGGCGGGTCAGACGAAACGGATGCTCGGACTCGGCCATGACGGTTGAACCTTGCGGCCCCCGCAGGTGTAACCCCGTTGCGGCCGGCGGGTTTCGCGCTCTCGTGCGATTGGAGGAGGCGCGGTGGGCAGTCTTGTCCACCGCGCCATGGCCTCGATGCCCGGGGCCGGCCGCCGCGAAAAACGTGATGCCTCGCACCGTTATCCGCCGGCCCCATACGGGTAAACTTGCCCGGCGCGACAATCCTTACCAGAAGATGAGGTACAGCACGACCGTGGCGGCGATCGTGATCCCCCCGATCAGGTACCGGTGCTTGTGCGGTTTGATGTCGATTTCCGAGACCGGCATGGTGCGCGGCTCCATCAGCGGCTTCCGCCAGGTGATCAGCAGCATGATGACGACCAGGATCACGAACGTGATGCCGATGTGGTGCAGCAGGGAGGCCGTGCAGAAGCGGTGAACCAGGTCCCAGAAGGAACCCTTGGCGGGGGCGAAGTCGCCGTTCTCGATCATCTTGCCCAGCACCCATCCCGGTACCCGGAACAGGGCGTAGATCGGTACGCCGAGGATCATGACGGCCTTCGAGGCAATGGCCGGCGCCTTCTTCACGATCATGCCGACCAGGAACGAGGCCACGATGCCGGGGGACACGAAGCCCCAGAACTCCTGGATGTAGTGGAACACCCCTTCGCCGAACAGGTAGATCATCGGGGCCCACAGACACGCGACGATGACGATGGCCGCGGTGGCCCATCGGCCGACGGCGACGACCTTCTTTTCGCTGGCACCAGGATTGATGTATTTCTCGTAGAGGTCCACGGTGAAGATCGTGGAGGCGGAGTTCAGGCCGGAGTTGAACGAACTCATCACTGCCCCGCAGAGGGCCGCCAGCATGATCCCCCACAGGGACGGCGGGAGCAGGTCTTTGAACATGAAGGCGTAGGCCTTATCGCCCTCGCCCGCAGCCAGTTCGCCCGTTCCCCCCGGGCCGTACATGTGAAACGCCATGATGCCGGGCAGGACGATGATGAACGGGATGAGGAGTTTGAGCCAGGCGCCCAGGAAGATGCCCTTCTGGCCCTCGGCCAGGTTCTTGGCGCCCAGGGTCCGCTGGGTGATGAACTGGTTGAGGCCCCAGTAGAAGATGTTCGGGATCCACAGCCCTCCAAGGAACACCGCCAGCCAGGGGACCTCCGGATGGTTCCATTCGAGGACGGTGTGCAATTTGTCTTCCTGGGCCGTGCTGAAAGTCTTCCACCCCTCGACGAGATTGCCCTCGCCGATGGTGTTCAGGGCCAGGACGGCGATGACGGCCCCGCCGAGCAGCAGCCCGCCGCCCTGGAGCAGGTCCGACCATACGACCGATTTCAGTCCCCCGTAGATCGTGTAGGATGCGCATATAAGGCCCATGACCCAGATCCACAGCACGAGCCCCCAGAACTGCCCGTCGTCCTCCGTGAGGCCGAATTGCTCCTGGAACCAGACCGGCACCTGGTCGAAGATCGTGTTCATCAACTTCGCCCCGCTGTACACCACCGTCGCGAGAAACACGACCACGTACGCCACCATCATGAACGTGGCCATGATCGTCCGCGCCCCGGCGTCGTAGCGGTGCTCCAGGTACTGCGGCATGGTGTAGATGCCGGCCTTGAGGAATTTCGGCAGGAACCACCACGCCACGAAGACCAGCACGATGGCCGACATCCACTCGTAACTGGCAATGGCAAGCCCCGTGGGACTGAATTCCTGCCCGTATTCCGCCACGCCGAAGCCTTGGCCCGCCATCCCCACGAAGTGCTCCGTCGAGATGTTCGAGGCGATCAGCGAGAAGCCGATGAGCGGCCAGACGAGCGTCCGGCCCGCCAGGAAGTAATCCAGGCCGCTCTTCTCCCGCCGGCCGGCGTACAGCGAGATGACGACTACCGTGAGCAGAAACCCGCCGAACGTGAGTGCCCCGATCAGTGTTTCACTCATGCCGGTCTCCGTTTCCTCGCCCTGGTTCGCGGAACTCGGCCACGGTTATGCCGAATGGGCGGCCGTTTGTCCAGTTTCTTCTTGCCGGGTCCGCCGCCTCCGCGGTAGGGTGACCCCCGCCGGGTGCCACCCTGCCGGGTGCCACGGATTGCTTGCCAATCCGTGCTTGGTGACCCGGCGGTACGGTTTGACGAGCAAACCGTGGCACCTCCGTGATCCCGGCCGGGCAAGGCCGGCGGTGGCACCGGCCTCGTTTGCAGGAGGAGACGCCCCATGCTCCGACGCCGCGCGTTCCTGAAGACCGCCGCCGCCTCCGCCGCGGCCGTAGGGCTGCGCGCCCGGCCCGGTTGGACGGCCGAGCCGAAAGACGCCCTGCCGCCCGTCCGCCAGATCACCCGCGGTCCCAAGCACCACTGGTTCGGCTATTACGACAAACTCCAGTTCGACCCCACGTGCCGGTACGCCCTGGGCATGGAGGTGGACTTCGAGGGCCGCTCGCCCCGCCCCGACGACCGTATCGCCATGGGCATGATCGACCTCGCGAGCGACGACCGCTGGACGGAACTCGGCCACAGCCGCGCCTGGGGCTGGCAGCAGGGATGCATGCTTCAGTGGGTGCCCGGCTCTCGGACCCACGTCCTCTGGAACGACCGCCAGGGCGACCGCTTCGTCTGCCACGTCCTCGACACCGCCAGCGGCGAGCGGCGGACCCTCCCCACGCCCATCTACTGCCTGAGCCCGGACGGACGCACCGCCGTCACGCCCGACTTCGCCCGCATCCAGGACATGCGTCCCGGTTACGGCTATCCCGGCGTGCCGGACCCGCACGCCGACGAGATGGTGCCGAAGGATTCGGGTATCTGGCGGGTGGACCTGGCGACGGGCGAGCGGACGCTCATCCTCTCGCTGGCCGATATTGCCGCCTTCGGCGCCCGCCACCCCTCCATGGACGGCGCCAAGCACTACGTCAACCATCTGCTCTTCTCGACGGACGGCTCCCGCTTCATCTTTCTGCACCGCTGGCGGCCCGACCACGGCAAGGGGCGGTTCTACACCCGCATGTTCACCGCCCGGCCCGACGGCACGGACCCCTACGTCCTGGACCCGTCCGGTTACACGTCGCACTTCATCTGGCGCGACCCGCAGCACGTCCTGGCCTGGACGCGGCCGAAGGGCAAGCCCGCCGGTTTCTACCTCTTTACGGACAAGGCGCGCGAGGTCCGGCGGGTGGGCGAGGGCGTCATGCCTCACAACGGCCACTGCACCTACCTGCCGGACACCGATTGGATCCTGAACGACACGTATCCCCGGGGGAAGGAACGGCTCCAGCACGTGTACCTGTACCACGTGCCGACGCGCCGCCGCGTGCCGCTCGGCCGCTTCCACCTGCCGCCCGAGTACAAGGGCGAGTGGCGGTGCGACACGCATCCCCGCTCCGGCCCGGACGGCCGGATGGTCTGCATCGATTCGCCGCATACCGGCCAGGGCCGACAACTCCACCTCATCGACATCGCCGGCATCGTCGGATGACGGCCCGGAGCGCGTGCAATGCCTCCGGCCCTACAGCGTTCAGGACGGTGGAGGTGAAACGATGACCAGGCGAACAATCCTTTCTGCGACGGCCCTTCTTCTGCTCCCGGCCGCGGTGGCCCTCGCCGCACGGGAGAACCGGCTCACCAACCCCGGCGCCGAGGACGGCGAGACCGGCTGGCGACGCTTCTTCCTGGATCGCGGCGAGGCCCGCCTGGAGGTCGCCGCCGACGCCGCCGAAGGCGGCGGGCATGCCTTCCTCATCCGCAGCCGCGACCGCGCGTTCGCCATGTGGCAGCAGCGCGTGCCGGTCGAGGCCGGCCGCGTGTACGAATTCTCCGCCCGCATGAAGGTCCGCGACGTTCGCGGCCGGGCCCTCCTCCACGCCGTCTTCCGCGACGACGCCGGACGGATGCTCCAACTCGTGGACCTCCTCCCGCACCGCGAGACCATCGACTGGTTCGTCGCCTACCCCGTGCCGATGCTCGTCCGGGCCCCGGAGACGGCGGCCACGGCCGAGGTCAACCTGTGTCTCCAGGGCAGCGGCTCGGCCTGGTTCGACGAGGTCTACTTCGGCCCGCCGCCCGAGGGGGCTATCCGAGGCACCGTCGCGCGCGACGGCCGCGGCGTCGAGGGCGTCCGGGTGTGGCTGTACGGCTCGCCGTTCGAGGCGACCACCGACGCCGCCGGCCGGTACGCCCTTCGGGGCGTTCCGGTCCGTTCGCCGCGGTACATCCTCATGGCCGCGAAGGAGGGGTATCGCACGGCCGTCGTCGGTGACCTGGGCGTGGAGGACGGCCGCCCCCGGCAGGTGGACGTCGCCCTGGAGCCGGGCGAGGATCCGCCGGACCCGCTCCTCCGCGTGAAGTTCGGCTGCCTCCGCCGCATCGAGCCGAGCCGTCCCCGGCCGGTCGACCCCCACGCGGTCATCGGGCGCGACCGCTACCCGGAGGCGGTCAAGGTGTACCTGGCCCCCGACGCGTTCATCGACAGCCAGCACCCCGCCGTCCGGGCGACGGCCGAGCGCATCCTGGCGGCCGTGCCGGAGGCCGACCGCGGCCGGACCCTGCCGGTGGCGCGGGCCGTGTTCGAGTGGATCATCCGTCACGTCGAGTTCGACACGACCTACGACCCGGGGGACGCCCGCCGGGGGCCGGGGCGGGCCCGGCCGTCCGCTCCGGCGCCCCGTTTCGCGCCCTCGAACTTCACCGACACCACCTCCGGCAAGTGGCAGACCATCAGCGGTTCCGGCTGGTGCTGGGGACACAACTTCACCGACTGGCTCTACAAGCCGTCGGAGTGCCTGGCGGCGAAACGCGGTATCTGCATCGAGCACTCCCGCCTCGCGACCGCCATGCTGCGGGCCTGCGGCATTCCGGCCCGGCCCGTCAAGCCGTACGGCTGCCAGTTCTGGGTCCAGATGCCCGACGGCTCCGGCTACTGGTCCAGCATGTCGACCAACGGCGGCCGGGCCGCCTACCGCGAGCGCGGCGACACGCAGAAAGGCTTCCCGAGCGTCGGGATGAGCCAGGTGCACCTGACGGCCATCGACGCCGGGCCCATCATCCACTCCGACTGGTACACCGACGCCAAGTGCCTGTGGCGCGAGGTCCACCCCTGGCACAGCGTCTACCCGGGAACCGAGGACGGCCGGCGGCAGGCGATGGAGGCCCTCGAGACGTTCCGGAAGACCGGCGAGGACCCGGGGCGACGCCCCCGCCGTCGCCCGCCGCGGGGCGGGCCGCAGGGGGGCGGGCCGCCGCGTCGGCCCGGCCGCGGCCCCCGCCCGGACTCGCGCCGGCGCGAACGGCTCCAGGGGACCGCGCCCCGGCGCGAGCCCCTCTACCAGGTCGAGTGCTCCGACGTGACGATCAACCTGCTGACGATCGGCGGCCAGGAGCGGCTCCGGGTGCGGTTCCCGTTCCCCGCGGAGGTCGAGGGCAGCACCTGCGACCCCGCCCACCGGGCCTTCTGGACCAACCGCCCGGACGCGGTCCGGCGGACGTGGGTCAGCCAGGCGTCCAACCCGCCCGCCGAGGGCACGCAGCGATGGTTCCACATCGAGTTCCACGTGGCAAAAGCCCTGGCGCCGCGCGACGTCGGGGCGGAATGAGTGAGACTATGGCAGGGCGCCCCTGCCGGCCGTCACCTTCCGGCCGTTGACGAGGAGGTGGGCCACCGGCCGGCCGGCCTTGTTGAACCGGACGGCCGCCAGGTCCGCGGAGGCGCGACGATTGCCATAGGCGAGCGCGTTCGTGTCGCGCGTTCGCATCAGGACGAGGACGCGTCCTTCGGAGAGGCCGGCCTCCAGGGCGTAGCCGCTCTCGATCTCCTTGAGGTCGGCGTTGGTGGGCGGTGTTTCGCCTTTGCGATGAGGCCGAAGGAGCGTCACGAACGCGGCTGCCTTGACCGGTTTCGTCTCGGCCGTCAGGTGCCACTCGGTGAGTTTGACGCGCGGCCGGGGCGGCGGGTCGAACTGGTTGGTCTGCGAGACCTTCAGCCCCTTCGGCGCGAGCAGCGCCACCCGGCAGGCGGCCTTGCCGCTTGCGACGCGGATGTCGTCCTGCCCCCGCACGTCCATTTCGTTGGGGGCGTGCAGGTGCCACCCCAGCGGCTTCGGCTCCGGCGTCTCGACGCGGTCGAAGAGGACCACGAGGCCGGGCTTCACGAACAGGATGTGCCGGGTGAACCGGTCGAGGCGCCCTTCGTAGGCCGGCCCCGCTTCGCCGGCCACGTAGTCGAACGCGTCGGACGCGTGGAATCCGAGGATCTCGCCCTGGGCCGCGGCGCTGTGCCTCTTCTGCCCCTCGCCGCCGACGGTGATGCAGTTCGTGGACTTCGTGTGCCACATCCAGTTCCGGTGGTGGTTGCTGCCGTAGATGTCGCGCCGGCCGGTGCGGATGAGCAGCCGCTCGCCGAACGCGTACAGGAGAAAGGAGTTGTTCGACTCGTACCCGTGGCTCTGGGTGCCGAAGGGACTGGACTTGAAGATGACCTCGACGTTGTCGCGGGCGTCCTTGAGATTCGTGTTGAGCATGGCCTGCCCCGTGCCGCGGAAGCAGCGGGACGAGGGCAGGGCGTCGGGCGGCTTCGCGTCGACGTCCGGCAGCCGGCCGCGCGCAAAGCCGATGTACGCCCCCTCGTGCGAGTAGCCGTGAGACGTGACGGGCCCGCCGATGGCCTTCAGGTACCACTGCCAGTGCGGATTCTGTGCCTGGGCGGCCAGGACGGTCATGAGCCGGCGGTTGTGGCGGGCCCGCTTGGTGGCGCACAGGTCGCCGAAACCCCCGCCGCGGGTGCCCGGCGGCTGGAGGGTCATCGGGTAATAGCCCACGCGGGAGAAGTACGGCTTCTGGTAGGCGTCCACGTCCATGGCCACGCGCATGGCGTCGGCCCACCAGGTGAACCGGTGGATGTAGGACCGCCAGTACGAGACGCCCTCGTGCCAGCCGCCGTCCGCGTCGCTCCAGACGGGATAGACGTTGTAGAAGACGTTCATGGCGAACCAGAGCCACTCCTCGGCCTCCGGGATCTCGTCGAGGAAGGCCACGCCCACCTCGCCCAGGAAGTGCCACGCGCGGTTCCGATGGCTGCCGTACGGCCGCCAGATGTGATAGCGCGACAGGTGGTCGTACATCTCCCCGCCGCGGACCGCCATGATCTTCCGGCACGCCCGGCGCTCGGCCTCGCTGAGATGCCCGTGCAGGAACGTGTAGGCCCGGGCGAAGTAGTAGGCGTACGGCATGCCGGCCTCGTCGTTATAACGGTAACCGGTGGCGCCCTTGGGGTCCCACCGGGCGCAGGCGAGGAGGAGGCGTTTGCCGAGGTCGGCATAAGGCTGCTTGCCGCTCAGGTGCCAGGCGAAGCCGAGGTTGGCGGCCGCGCCGAGGGCCCGGATGGTGTAGGTGCGGTTGCCCCACCAGATTTTGCGCCACGCTTCGCTCTTGCGCTCGCCGTCCTCGGGATACTTGGGCGGCTCTTTCGTCTTGGGCGGCTTTTTGAGGAGGCGGTCGCAGTGCTTGAGGAGCGCGGCATAGCGGTCCTCCAGTTCGCCCTTGGCCAGGCGGCGCATGGCCGGCAGCCCTTCCGGGCGGACGAACAGCCGCGGGTGCTCGCGGGGCACCCGGCCGATGAGGTCGGAGCGCGTCGGCATGGGAAAGGCGACCGATGTCTTGTCGATGACGAACGCGCGGACCTTGCTCCACGCGCTCCGCTTGCCGTCGGAGTCGAGGAAGCGGAACCGCCACTGGTACGTGCCGGGGTCGAAGGTGCGCGGCGGGCAGTGGCAGTTGTACCGCTCGACGCGAGCCGTGTAGGCGGCCCGGCCCTGCTCGTCTGCGAGGGCGAGTTCGTAGGCGACGGCGCCCTTCTGCGGCCGCCAGACCAGCGCCGGCGGGTTCGTGGGGCTGACCGCCCCCTCGGCCGGCCGGAATCCCCATTCGCCCGGACGGCCGGGCGTATCGTCCACCTTGGTGGCGGCGAGGCTGGAACCGGCCGCGAGGCCACAGAGGCCGGCAAGGAGGACCAGGTGACGATACCGCATGGGGCAACTCCTTCCTCTTGGGTCGGCGCGGCGGCCGTCGGTATACGCCTACGTAAGGACCAGGCCGCCGCGACTCACAACCGTCTCTGAGCGTGGCGGCCTGGGAAAGCCACCACGCGGCAGGCATGAACCCGCTTTCAGTCAAACACGGCCCTGCCCGCGGGGGTGACTGGCAAAGCGGACGTTCCACGCGTCCGCCTGCCGCGCCGCCGGCGGCCCGGGAACCGTCGGGCGCGGAACTTTCTTGCATCGCGACCGCCCGTTCCGTACACGTGTACGTCCGGGCCATGGGTTGCGTACAACCAGAACAGATGGGGCCTGGAAGGAGAGGGTATGTCTCGCATCAGTCGCCGGACGTTCATGAAGCGGTCCCTTGCCGTGGCGGGGGCCGGCTTCGTCGTCAGCCACGCCGGGCATCGCGTGCTCGGGGCCAACGAGCGGATTCACGTCGCCGTCACCGGCTGCGGCGGCCGGGGTGGCGGTCACCTGGGCGCGTTTCTCAAGGCCGACGGCTGCGAGGTCACCTGGTGCGTGGACCCCGACGCCAACCGCGCCGGCGCCAAGGCCGATAAGGCGAAGAAGGAGCAGGGCAAAACGCCCACCGTGACCGCCGACCTCCGCAAGGCCCTTGACGACAAGGACCTCGACGCCTGCACCTGCGCCACCACGAACCACTGGCACACGCTCCAGACCATCTGGGCGGTCCAGGCCGGCAAGGACATGTACGTCGAGAAACCCGTCACGCACCGCGTGCACGAGGGCCGGGTGTGCACGGACCTGATCGCCAAGTCCGACTGCATCGTCCAGGTGGGGATGCAGCGGCGCTCCAGCAGCGGCTGGGCGAAGTTGGCCGAACTCACCCGCTCCGGCAAACTCGGCACCCTGAAGGTCAGCCACGGCATCGCCTCGAAGCCGCGCGGCGGCATCGGCCACAAGAAACCCAAGGACCCGCCCGGCTGGCTCGACTGGAACCTGTGGGTCGGCCCGGCCCCCATGCAGCCGTACCACGGGAACCTGGTCCACTACAACTGGCACTGGTTCTGGGATTTCGGGAACGGCGAGATCGGCAACCAGGGCGTCCACCAGATGGACGTGGCCCGCTGGGCGCTGGCCGACGCCACCTGGCCCACGTACGTCATGTCGGTCGGCGGCCGCATCAAGTGGGACGACCAGGGCCAGACGCCCAACGTCCAACTCACGGTGTTCCGCTACGGCGACGGCCGGCTGCTGTTCTTCGAGAACTGCAACCTCGTCAGCGGCAAGACGCGCCGCGTGAGCAACGACTTCGTCTACGAGAAGGGCAAGGTCATCGACACCGGCAAGTTCAAGCCCGCCGAGGGCAGCGACGTCGAGAAGATCCCCGACGTGGACGTGAAGATGGGCCCGGGCAAGGGGCACTTCGGCAACTTCATCGCCGCCATGCGCAGCCGCAAGAAAGAGGACCTGAACGCCCCCTACGAGGAGGGGCGGCTTTCCTCCGGCATCTGCCACCTCGGCGCCATCTCGTGGCGCCTCGGCAAAGAGAAAACCTGGAGCGAGGTCAGGGACCCGTTCGAGGACGATTACGCCAACGAGCAACTCGACCGGATCAACCACCACCTGCGCGAGAACCAGGGCCTCGACCTCTCGACGTGCACGATGCGCGTCGGGCCGGCCCTGAGGTTCGACCCGGCGGCCGAGCGGTTCGTCGACGCGCCCGCGGCCGCCAACCGGATGCTTCGCCGTCCGCCCCGGCCGCCGTTCGACGTGCCCGACCACGCGTAGCCCAAGCCGCGGCACCTGCCTCGCGGCGCGTGTTTGCCGCTTGTGCCTTGTGGCTCGCGGCTTCTGTAAGGGTTCCGGCCATGCTCCTGGGCTTACACTGGGCCATCTGGATCGTCCTCGTCCTGTACTTCGCGGGGATGCTCCTGCTGGGGTGGTGGTCGAAGAAGGGCATCGTCGACCGCGAGGGCTTCCTCCTGGGCAACCGCCGGTTCGGCACGTGGTACATGGTGATGCACGCCTTCGGCGCGGGCACGCACCCCGGCGACGTGGCGGGCGTGACGAGCAAGACCGTGGAGGCCGGCGGCTCCGGCATCTGGGTCTCCTGGATGTGGATGTTCGGCACGCCGTTCTACTGGCTCATCGCGCCGATCATGCGGCGGATGCGGTGCCTGACGGTGGCGGATTACTTCGAGGATCGCTTCGGCCGGGCCGCCGCCGCCCTCTACGTGATCGTGGCCACGCTCGGCATGACGGTGGCCACCGCCAGCATCCTGCTTGCGACGACCCGAACGGTCCAGGGCATGATGGGCAAGGCCACGGTCCTCCGGAGCGCTACCCAGGCCCGGGCCGCCGGCGCCGTCGACGCGGCGGCCGAGGAGGCCGGCCGCGAGCCTGCGCCCCACGCCGCCGAACGACCCGCCTGGCAGGCGCGCGGCGTGGCGACCAAGGCGGAGGCCGATGCCTGGTTCTTCGGTATCCTGCTCGTGATGACCGCCGTCTTCGTCGTCTACAGTTACTGGGGCGGGATCGTGGCGGCGATCAAGACCGACATGGCCCAGGGCCTCATGATCATCGCCCTGTCGTTCGTCGCGATTCCGTCGGCTATTGGGCTCGTGGGCGGCTGGGAGGCGGTCCGCGAGACCCTCTCGGCCCACTCGACCCCGACCGATGATTACCTGGCCCTGTTCGACCCGGAGTACTTCTCGCTGGCGGCGGTGCTGGTGCTGTGCATCAACGCGCCGTTCTCGATGATGGCCCAGCCGCACATCATGAGCGTCTCGGCCGCCGGCCGGACCGAGTGGGAGGGCCGCGTCGGCTTCACCTACGGCAACGTGCTGAAGCGCGTCTGCACGATGGGGTGGTGCGTGCTGGCCCTGGCATGGCTGGCATATCTCGTGACCCGCGGCAGCACGGTCCACGCCGACGCCGCGTTCGGCGACAGCGTCCGGTTCCTGCTGCACCCGGTGCTTCAGGGGCTGATGCTGGCGTGCGTGCTGGCGGCGGCGATGTCGTCCGGCGACGCCCTCCAGGTTACGATCGCCGGCCTGTTCTCGCAGAACGTCTACCGGCGGTACATCCGGCCGGGGGCCAGCGAGACGCATTACGTCCGGGTCACCCGGGTGGCGGGGCTCGCCATCATCGGCGGCGCCCTCGTCTGCGCCGTCCTGATGCGCGAGAGCGTCGTCAAGACCATCCTCGATTACTTCAAACTCACCGCCTGTGTCGGCGTGAGCGTGGTTATGGGCATCCTGTGGCGGCGGATGAACTCGACCGGCGTTTTTGTCAGCACGATCATGGCGGCCGCGACGTTCCTCACGACCCGCTACGGCCTGGATATGGGGCAGGCGGCGACGACCGGCCTCCCGCTGGCGGCGGGCGGCGTCGGCGGCATCGTCGGCAGCCTCGTCACGAGGCCGCCCAGACCCGAACAGACGGACCCGTTCTTCAAGAAGATTTACACGCCCATCGGGCAGGAGGACCGGCTCCACCTGCCGCTCGAGGAGGCCGTCCCGCCCGCCCGCCGCCTCCTGACGGCCGGCGGACTCTTCCTCGTCAAGCCCAGCCGCCAGTCCTGGGTCGGGTTCCTGATCACCCTGGTCATCTGCCTGGCCCTGGTCGCCGCAATGTGGCTGCTGCTGGCCTGAGCGGCCCGAATGTCCCGCGCGGTGGCTCTCCCGTGCCACCGCGCGGCCGGCCGCGCCATCCGGCCGTGAAGCGCCCGGTCCTGCCGGCCCGGCCTCACGCCTCTTCCGCCCCCGCCGCCAGGCACAGGTCCTTGAAGCGCAGGACGGACTCCGGCGGCGTGTGGTACGACACGCAGCCGCAGCCCCACACGAAGTTCGGCAGGCCGCGCCCCTTCCGGGCCAGCGTGTCGACGGCGTGCCCGATGTGGTCCCAGTCGCCGGCCTCGATGCGTTTCGGGTCCACGCACCCGCGGACGAGGATGGGCCGGCCGGCGGTCCGGGCCCGGATGAGGTCGAAATCGGCGTTGTAGTCGCAGACCACCAGGCTGCTCTCGGCCTGGACGAAGAAGTCGATGAGGATGGTGATGTTGCCGCCCATGATGATCGCCGCCGGCGGCGTGTCGAATTGCTCCCGGACCGCCCGGATGACCCGCCGGTTATACGGCACCACGTAGTTGCCGAAGATGCCGGGGCCGATCAGCGGGATCGTTGCCCACGACTCATACAGATAGATGCCGGCACCGGCCCGGCTGAGGCGCTCGGCCTGCTCCAGGGCCAGCGCGGTCGTCCGTTCCATGAGGGCGTGGGCGGCCTCCGGCCGATGCAGGATGTCCATGATGAAATCGTCGTACCCGCGGAGTTCCACCGCTTGCGAGAACGGCCCGCCCATGCACCCGTAGACCCAGACCTCGTCGGCGATGGCCTCGACGACCCGCTCCGAGGCCTCCGTGATGAGGCCGAGACGGTTCTCCGGTCCGGGCCGGGGAATCGGCAGGGCCTCGGCGTCGGGCGGCTCGGGCCCCGCCAGCGGATGCGTGGTGATACCCGGAATGCCGGCCGAGGCGCCGTGATACTTCAGCCGGCAGCCGAACGCCTCAGCCTCGATATTGTAGATATCAATGCCCACGGTCACCAGGTCGTGCCGGTAGGTGCGGTAGCCGGCCAGGGCGGCCTCGGCCATCAGGCCGGCGTCGCGGCTGACCTCCGAGGGGCCCTTGCCCAGCAGGGTCGCCCCGTGCTCGTAGACCGAGGGGATGAACGGCCAGCGGTCGGGCATCCGGCCGGCCAGCGCCGCTTCCAGGCGGTCGACGGGTTTCATGAAACCTCCAAAGCGATAGCCGACCTCATGACAGAATCCAGAGCATCCCGGCCAGGCAGCCCAGGCAGATGCCCAGGGTGACCAGGAACCCGACCCAGGACTGGCGGCTGGGCTTGACGATGAAGAGGCCGCCGGCGGTCAGCAGGCGGTCGGCCGGCGGCACGGCTTCCTCGAGCGGCCGCTCGAGCCGGTCCTCCTGCCCCACGGGCGTGTAGATGCGCG
>CAYTJE010000074.1:0-13339 GCA_964437855.1 uncultured Anaerolineales bacterium
CCGTTTCGCATTACGGTTGTGCGCGGCGGGTCGGGAGACCCGCCGCGCGGGACGTGAGTATCATCGGCAGGAGGGCACGACAATGAAACGGTTCCTGATTATCGGCCTCGGACGGTTCGGTCGGCGGCTGGCGCAGACGTTGACGGAGGCCGGCCAGGAGGTCATCGCGGTCGACGTCAACCAGGACCTCGTCGAACGCATGCGCGACGAGGTGGCGCTGGCGGTCCGGCTGGACGCCACCGAGGCCGAGCCGCTTCAGAACCAGGACTTCGGCGACGTCGACGCCGCCATCGTCAGCATCGGCGAGGATTTCGAGGCCAACGTCCTGGCCACCACCACCCTCAAGGCCATCGGCGTGCCGACGGTCATCAGCCGGGCCTCCACGGGCACGCAGCGGCGAATCCTCACCCGCGTCGGCGCCGACGTGGTCATCCTGCCCGAAGAGGAAGTCGCCGACCGCCTGGCCCGGCAACTCGTCAACCCGAACATCGTGGAGCACCTGACGCTCTCGGAGGGCCACAGCCTCGTGCAAATCCGGGCGCCCAAGGCCTGGCACGACAAGACGCTCGGCGAGATCGACCTGAGGCGACAATACGAGGTGAACCTGGTGGCCATCCGCCGGCCGGTGGCGGCCAAGGAGACGCAGGCCGCCGGCGCCGAGACGGCTCAGGAGGCCGAGCCCGAAGAGCAGGTCCTCGACCTCCCCATGGCCCACACCATCATCCGCGAGGGCGATATCCTGGTGCTCGTCGGCGAAACCGATAGCCTGCAAAACCTGCCCTCGTGACGGGACGGCCGCGGCGGCCCGGGCGCGACGTCCCGCGCAGGGGGTGGATGTTCGCCGCCGGCCTTGCCCGGCGAGTTCTGCGCGGTGGGTCTCCTGACCCACCGCGCACAAACCCACGAATCGTGGCAGGCCGGGAGACCCGCCGCGCGAGAAGCAGGGTAGGGCTCCTTTGTCAACGCTTACCAACCGACAACGACTCTAGCGCGGTGGGCCGTCTTGCCCCCCGCGCGGTGCCCACGACGGGGCACCGCGCCACGGCCTTTGTGGATGACGGCGAAGTTGACAAAGTAGCCGTAGTTGGATCAGGAGGTTTTGCGGCGTGAGGCCTTTCGCGTGTGGCGTCGCTTTCGGGCCTCGGCGGTGGCGGCCTCGTCGGGGGAGCCGGCGCAGAGGTGGCGTTCGGCGGCCATGATCTTTCCGACGCGGCGGGCGTGCCGGCCGCCGTCGAACGTCGTCTCCAGCCAGACCTGGATCATCCGGTGGATGAGTTCGTCGCCGAGCAGGTCCGCCGGCAGGCAGAGGACGTTGGCGTTGTTGTGCCGCCGGCTCATCTCGGCGGTCAGTTCATCGTGGCACAGGGCGGCCCGGATGCCGGCCACCTTGTTGGCGGTCATCGCCATGCCGATACCCGACCCGCACAGCAGGATGGCCCGCTCGGCCTGGCCGCGCGTGACCTTCAGGCACGGCGGGATGGAGTAATCCGGGTAGTCGCACGATTTCTCCGAGGGGCACCCGCAGTCGGTCACCTCGTGCCCCATCTCCATCAGGTAGGCCTTCAACCGCTCTTTGGTGTGGTAGCCGCGATGATCCGCGCCGATGGCGATCTTCATGGCACCACCTCCTGAAGCCGCTGCGTCAGGGCTTCCTCCAGGCGTCGGGCGCAGGCGCGGTAACAGTCCAGGTCGCCGCCGATCGGGTCGGCGATGTCGTCCCCCCCGGGGTCGAGCAGGGCGACGCGCGGCGCCGCCGACGGGGCCAGCCGGACGGCGGTGTCCCGGTGCCCGCGGGTCATGACCCAAATATAGTCGGCGGCGAGGAGCAGGTCAACGGTCATCGGCCGGGCCCGGTGGCCGCGAAGGTCCACGCCTCGCTCCGACGCCGCCTGGACGGCGTTGTCGCTGGCCCCGGCGCCGGCGGCGGCGGCCGTCCCCGCGCTGACGATGTCGATGCCGCGGTCCGGCAGGGCCTCCGGCCGGCAGCCGAGCCGGTCGGCCAGTATCCGCCGGGCCAGGCCGGCCGCCATGGGGCTGCGGCACATGTTGCCGGTGCAGACCAGGAGGATCGTGGTCCGAACGAGCCGGGCGATCCGGTGAGAGGCCACCGCCCCCTCGCGGAGCACCTGGTAGGCGTCGTCCGCCTCCACGCGGACCACCGTCGAGGGGGCCGCGTAGCGCGTGGGTCCCGCGTCGACGACCAGGGCCACCCGGTGCTCCAGGTCCGCAAGGGCCTCGGCGGCCTGCCGGGGCGGGGGGCGGTCCCGGCGGTTCGCGCTGGTCGCCGCCACCGGCACGCCGGCCGACCGCAGAATCGCCGACGCCACCGCGTGGTCCGGGCACCGCAGGCCGACCGTCCCCTTGTAGTAGACCGCGTCCTCGACCAGGTCCGGCGCGGCGGAGCCGCCGGGCCGACGGTCCGGCACGACCAGCGTCAGCGGCCCGGGCCAGAGTTTCCGGGCCAGGCGAGCCGCGGCGGTGGGCAGCGGGCCGGCGTAGGTCTCGGCCTCGCCGGGCTCGGCCAGGTGCAGCGTGAACGGTTTGTTCGAACGGCGCGCTTTCACGTGGCTGAGAGCCTCGATGGCGTCCGGGCTGACGGCGCTCGCCCCGAGCCCGTAGACGGTTTCGGTCGGGAAGACGACCAGCCCGCCGCGCGCCAGGACGGCGCCGGCGTCGCGGACCGGCTCGCGGTCCGACGCGGGATCGGTGATGACGACCGTCCGGGTGTCCATCGGTTTGGTCGGCCCTTGTGCGGCAAGGCTGGAGGTGCCCAGCGCGTCCTGCCGGGGATTAGAGCGGCAGGGGCGGGAGAAGTCAAGCGCCGCGCGAGGCGAAAGGGCTGTTGAGCCCGGTGAAGCCAGAGTCCGACTGAGCGCGGCGGGTGCGTCCATACGGAGGCGTACGCCGAGACCCGCCGCGCGACGCCGCGAGTGGTTGGCAGCGTCAGCGGTGGCTGGCGCGAATCTCGGTCAGGAGGCCCGGCGGCAGGGCGAGGAAGGCCTCGGCCATCCGGGGGTCGAACTGCTGGCCGGCCAGGCGGCGAACCTGGTCCCGGGCCGACTCGGTCTCCATCGCCTCGCGGTGAGGCCGGGGGCTGGTCATGGCGTCGAAGGCGTCGGCCAGGGTGATGACGCGGGCCGGGGCCGGAATCTCCTCGCCGGCCTTCCGGTCCGGGTACCCCGTCCCGTCGTACGACTCGTGGTGGGCGCGGATGACCTGGCCGACCTCGCCCAGGAAATCGAGCGGCTTCAGGAACTCGGTCCCGGTCTCCGGGTGCCGGCGGACCAGGTCCCACTGCGGTTCGGTCAGCGGCCCCGGGTGGTTGACGGCCGAATCGGGCACCGAGACCAGGCCGATGTCGTGCAGCCGGGCCGCAATCTGGATAGCGCCGATCTGCGACTGGGGCAGTTCCAGCGTCTCGGCGACCGGCATGGCGTAGGCCACGACGCGGGCGGTGTGGCCCTTCAGGTACTCCAGGTGCCGTTCGACGCCGTCGGCAACGGCCTCGAGCGAGGCGTAGATCTGGCACCGCTGCCGGTGGTGGGCCTTGGCGGTCTGAATCGCCGGCGCCATCACCTGGACCAGCGCGGTCACGGCCTGGACGTCGGTGGCGTTGAAGGTGCCCTCGGAGGCGGGGCGGTGAAGCACGGCCGTGCCCACGCTCAGCCCCTGGAGCGGAATCGGCACGACGAGCAGCCGGCCGTCGGGCCACAGGTCGCGTTCCTGGTCGTCGAGCAGTCGGCTCTCCTCGGCGCGCTCCACGTGGACGGTCCTGGTGGTCTGGGCCGCCCGGCACATGACGCCGGCCGTGATGGGCGACCGCAGCCAGGACAGGGCGGGCGGGTCGTCGCGTTCGGGCCGGGCCCGGACCATCAGGCCCACCGCGTTCTCGCGCGTCTCGTACAGGGCCACGGTGCAGGAGTCGCAGGCCACGCGGTCGCCGACCAGTTCGGCGCACAGGCCGAGCAGGTCTTCCAGTTCGATAACGCCCATGAGGGTGCGGGCGACGTCGGCGCGCCGGGCCACACCGTCCAGCCGGCGGGCCAGGCGGCGGTTCGAGCGGACGAGGTCCTGGCTGGCGATCTCCAGTTTCCGGCTTACCTGCGCGTTGGCGGTTTCCAGTTGGGTCTTGGCCTGGGCCAGTTCGGCGAAGCGACCGTCGCGCGCCTCCTCCTGGTGCCGGCGCTGAAGCGATTGGGACACCGCCTGCTGCATGGTGGTCAGGTCGAACGGCTTCTCGAGGTAATCGTCGAACCCGAGGCGCAGCGCCTCGATGCTGCTATCGACCGTGGAGCACCCCGTGATGGCGATGATGGCCAGGTTCGGGTTGGCCGACCGCGCCTGCTCCGCCAGACGCAGGCCGCCGACCGTCGGCATGACCAGGTCGGTAATCAGGCAGTCGAACGACTCGCGGGTGAGCCGGTCGGCGGCCCGGGCGGGGTCGGTCTCGGCCTCGACGCACCAGGTGGCGTCGGCGCTGCTCAGGGCGTCGGTCATGAGGGCGGCCGCCTCCGCCTCGTCGTCCACGACGAGGATCCGGACCTGCTGCTGCCCTTCGAGGACCTCGGCCGTCGGGGTGTCCGTCGCCGGCATCGTCGGTCTCCAGAACTTCGGGGCTCCGGGTTTATTCGCCAGGGCGGCCGACCGACGGCTGCGGGTCGGTCGGCCCCCGTCGAAGATTAAGGCCACGGCGAGAGCTAGCCGCGAGAGCGAGGGGGGAGGGAGAAGGCATCACTGCTCGCCGTGGCCCACGATCCGTTGTCCGGTCGGTCAGTGGCGGCCGAGGGTTCATTCAGGCTCCTTGTGCGTGGCGGCGTCGGTCGGGTCCTGCTGCGGGGCCGTCTGCCGGCCCTCGCCCGCCGGAAACGTGACCCGGACGGTGGTTCCGCGGCCGGGCGCCGATTCCAGCGCCATCTGGCCGCCGTTCATCCGGACCGCCTGGTACGCCTTCGACAGGCCGAGTCCGCGGCGTCGGCCGGCCTCGTGTCCGCTGAAGAACGGGTCGAACGCCCGCGCCTGCCGCTCGGGCGCCATGCCGGGACCGTCGTCGAGGACGACAAAGCGGACGGCGGCCTGGGCCGGGAGGAACTCGACCCGTAGGGTCACGGTTCCCCCGCCGGCCTCGGTGCACGCCTGGACGGCGTTGCGGACGACCTCCGCCACGGCTCCGCCCACCTGGCCCCGGTCCACGTGAATGGCGGGGGCCTCTTGCGGCCCCTCGACCTGGAGACGGACGCCGGCCTCGTCCTCGTCCGGCCGCTGGTCGCCGGCCACCTCGCGGGCCAGGTCCCGCGGGTTGACGGGGGCCGGCGCAGGCGCCGGCGGCTTCGCGAAGGTGCGGAGTTCCGCGATGATCTCGCTGATGCGGTGGGCCTGCTGGATGACGGTTTCAAGGGTCTGGCGTCGGTCGGGGTCCTGCTCGTCGGCGGCCAGTTGCTGTATCCGGCCGCTGATGATCGCCAGCGGATTGTTGATGGCGTGGGCGGCCCCGATGGCCATCTCGCTCAGCGAGGCCACGTTCTCCTGCTGAAGGGTCGCGCGGTGGGTGGCCTGGAGGCGTCGGTTGGTGTCGGCCAGTTCTTCCGAGAGGGCGACCAGGTCGGCCTCGGCCTGGGCCCGGCGGAGGGCGACGGCGGCGATGCGGGCCAGGTCCGCCATCTGGTCGGCCTCGTGGGGGGCGGGTTCCTCCGGCCGGCCGGTCCAGGAGAAGGTCACGCCGCCGATCCGCCGCTCGCCCGCGCACATCGGCACCGTGTAGAAGGGCCCGGGACCCAGGTCGGGGCCCTGGCGGTCGAAGAGCCACGGCTCGGCGCGCTCGGCCCGGACGGGGCCGGCGGCCGGCGGGGACTCCTGGGGCGGGGCCAGGTCGTCGCCGGCGCGCCGGTCGTACAGGAAGTGGTCCTCGACGCCGCGGTCCGCCGTGTGCCGCAGACCCTCCACGTAGCCGCCGTCGCGGGCCAGCAGGAACGGGACGACGACGCGGCAGCCGAGCGCCCCGTGTGCGGCGTCGGCGACCCGCTGCATGACCTCGCGGGGGCTGGTCAGGGTGGCCAGGTCGGCGTTCAGGTCGATGAGCCGGCGGGCGTGGTCGGCCTTGGCTTCGGCGGCCCAGGCCTGCTTCTGCCGCTGCCGCTGGAGCCGGCCGAGCCGAACGTTCGCCTGGCGGTACACCTCCTGCAACTGGGCGTCGGAGGGCAGGGCGTCGAAGCCGACGGGCTCGGTGTTCAGGGCCAGCGCCGGGTCGATCTGGCGGGCAATGTGGTCGGCCTGAACGCCCGACAGGCCGAGCCGCTCCGCCACCTCGGCGGGGTTCGCCTTGACCTGCTCCGAGCCGTAGTAGCCGAACCCGTGCTGGCGGGCCAGGAGGTCGGCCAGGCGGATGACCTGAATCAGCGAGGCCGCGCCGGGCCGGCCGCCCTCGGGCACCTGGGCCTGATGGTGCAGCCAGATGACGTTCTGAAACGTCTCCGAGAAGCCCCACTGTTGGGCAAGGCGTTTGCCGAAGACCGCGTGGTCGATGCCCAGGAGGTCGCGTTCGGCTTCGAGGAGGTCCTCGCCGCTGGCGTCGAGTTGGTCCAGGACCTGGGCGTAGGCCCGCGGCATGAGAATCCGAAGGGCGAGTTGGCCGATGTCGTGCAGGAGGCCGGCCAGCAGCGCCTGCTCCGGCGAGACGGTCCCGAGACGCGTGGCGGTGACCTGGGCCGCCAGGGCGACCGCCAGGGCGTGCCGCCAGAGCCGCGGCAGTTGGACCGTCTCCAGCAGGTCGCGATCAACGGCCTGGGTGTTGAGGAGGGCCGCCGAGAGCACGTCGGTGCCGACGGCGTCGAAGACGGCGTCGATGCTGAGCAGGTCGTCGGCCGGGTGCCCGAGGTCGATGGCGAGGCGGAGGATCTTGGCGGCAATGGCGGGGTCGACTTCGGCGGCCATCTGGAGGTCGCGGCGGGTGGGCTGCTCGGACGTGGCCACGCCGAGGACGTGGTGGGCCAGCCCCGGAAGCGTGGGGATCTGGTCCAGGTCCTCCAGCAGCAACTCGATCTTGCGACGCCTGAGGCCGACGGCCGCCATGGCTTCCGTCCTGTCTGGTGCTTACAGGTTCAGCAGGTCGGAGACCTTGCCCACAAGTTCCTCGATCTGGAACGGCTTGTGGAGGAAGGCGTCGACCCCCATCTCCTGGATCTTGGCCTGCTCGGTCTCGTCGATGTGGGCGCTGATGAGGATGATGCGGGTGTCCTCGAGGCTGGGGTTGCTCCGGATGGTCTTGGTCACGACGTCGGCGTTGATGTCGGGGAGCATGTAGTCCAGGATGATGACGTCCGGCCGGAACTGCTGGGTCAGAAGGCCGGCGTCGTAGCCGCTGGTGGCGGTCTTGACCTCGAACCGGCCGTCGCGTTCCAGGACGTCGACCAGCAGGTCCACGATCTCCTGCTCGTCGTCGACCACCAGGACCTTCTCCTTGTCGGAGTCGAGGTTGGTCAGCGGGATGCCGTTTTCCTTCATGAACTTGACGAGGCTTTCCCGCGGGATGCGGCGAAAGCGGGAGCCCGGGACGTAGAAGCCCTTGAGCCGGCCGGAATCGAAGCAGCGGATGATGGTTTGCTGGCTGACGCGGCAGATTTTGGCGGCTTCGCCTGTCGAGTAGACGTCTTTCATGACTTGGTCCCTCGCTCCGAGTCCTGTCCCGTGCGCGCCATCGGGGTTGCCCATCTCCCCCAGTTTTACAAATTATGTATCGACCCGTCCCGTTTGTCAACTCCAGGCTTTCGCTGGCGGAAGGTAGTAAGATAGGGGAAGGCAGGGGGGAAACGTCCGATAACCGTCACGCCGCGGCCCACAGCGCACAACGAGCGGACCGCGCCTGCCGCGCGGCCCGCTCGGAGTCAGATCAAAGGGGGATGGGGTTAGGGCTACTTTGTCAACTCCTGCCAACCGACAACGACTCTAGCGCGGTGGGCCGTCTTGCCCACCGCGCGGTGCCCACGACTGGGCACCGCGCCACGGCCTCGGGCTCCGGTCAAAGGGGGATGGCGTTAGAAGCCTCCCCTGCCGTGGTCCTTGAAGTCGTCGTCGTCGCGTTTCCAGGGTTTGTCTGAGTCATCTTCCGAGCCGCCGCCCGTGCTGCGTCCGCCCCTTCCGGTTCGGGCGTTTTCCTTGAGTTGCTTGGCGATCTGGGTCAGGGCCTCCTTGGCCTGGTTGTTCTCCTTGTCGATTTGGAGGATTCGCCGGTAGTAGCCGATGGCGCGGCGCATGTCGTTGGCTTCCTGGGCCTTCATGGCGAGTTCCAGATAGATGTCGATGGCTTTCTGTTGGTTGGGTTCCTGGAACTGCTCCTTGATGGCGTTCTTGAGGCGGTCGTCGCGGTGGCGGTTGGCGCCCTTTTTGGCGGCAAGGGAGGCCCCCACGTAAGAGGTGGCCGCCCGTTCCTTGCAGGCCAGCAGGAGTTTCGGGTTGCGCTTATCGACGGGCTTCTGCATTTCCTTGTCGTGGAGTTCCATGGCCTTCTTGGCGGCCTCGATTTTGGCCTCGATCGGCTTCACAAGGCGGGTGTACTGGGCCTTGCTGAGTTCGGTCTCCAGGTCCACGGGGCCGGCCGGCTTGGAGGCGTCGTCCTGTTTCCAGGGCACGCCGGCCGCCTGGGCGCCGATCGGGCCGACAAGGATCAGGAGACTCGCCAGGACTGCGGGCAGGAAGCGATGCATCGTTCGGCTCCTTTCTCCACCGCATGGGCGGTGCCTTCGGTTCCTCGTGTGTACGGCCTGTATTGTATCGTCAGTCGGCGCGGAGGGTACAGGGAAATCCGCGCCGCGTGCCGGCCAACGTTACCGGGGGAAACCGCCGTACTCCCGCCAGTCGCCCCAGTCGCGGTCGGTGTAATCGTCGTCGTCGATCTTCCAGGGCTTCTTCTTGTTGCTTCCGCCCCCGCTGCTTTTGGAGCGATGCTTCTTGAGCCCTCGGGCGTGTTGGTATTCCTGGGCCAGTTGCTTCAGGGCGATCTTGGCCTCGGTGTTCTCCGGGTCGATCGCCAGCGCCCGCCTGTAGAACAGGACGGCCTGGGGGAGGTTGCCGTCGGCCCGCGCCTCCAGGCCGAGTTCACGGTACAGCCGGACGGCCGGTTGCTTGTTGGGGCCCTCGAACGTTTCCCGGATGCAGGCCCGGTGACTCGCCTTCTGGACCATGTTCCTGGCCCGCAGGGCGGCCTTGGCTGCCGCCACGTGCATCTGGGCCGCCCGGACACGGTATCGCTGAAGCAGGGTCGATTGGCGTTTTTTGAGCGGCTTGGCCATCTCCTTCTCGTAGGCGTCCATGGCCTTCTCGGCCAGGGTGACCTTGGTCTCGATAAGGCCGACGACCCGGTTGAAGCGGGCCTCGCCCAGGTCGGCTTTCATCTCCTCGAGGGTGGCGGGCACGACGGGCGTGTCGCGGTCGGCGTGCTTCCAGGGAATCCCGGCCGCCCAAGTGGTGGCGCTGAAGGCCAGAAGGGCCGCAGCCACTGCCATACGACGTGCCAGGTGCCTCATCGGCCACCCCCTTTCGCCGTCCTTCAGTCTAGGTGAAACGGTGATATGCCCGCAGTTATTGCGTCATTTTATTATACGGGACAAACCGGCCGTGCGACAGCAAGAAAACCCGCCGCCCTGCGCGCCGCGGCCCGGCCCGGCTGCCGCGCCGCGGCCCGGCCCGGCTGCCGCGCCGCGGCCCGGCCGGGGCCCTCAGGCTCCCGCGTCCGCCAGGGACCGGACGGCCTCGACCCGCGCCCGGGCGGTGGCCACGTCGGCGGCCTCGGCCAGGATGCGCAGGATCGGCTCGGTGTTCGACGGTCGGACGTGCAGCCACCCGTCCGCCCACGACAGGTGCAGGCCGTCCCGCGTATCGGCCTCGGCCTCCGGGAAGCGGGCGGCCACCGCCTGGATAATCGTGTCGGCGTCGGCCCCGCCGGCGAGCGGGCTCGTGTCCTTCACCATACTATAGACGGGCAACTCGTCGACACGTTCCCCCAGCGAGGCGTCGGCCTCGGCCAGGGTCTCCAGCACCAGGGCCGCCCCGACCAGGCTGTTGCGGACGGGTCCGACGCGCGGGTCGATGACCCCGCCGTTGCCCTCGCCGCCGATGACGCACCCGTGGGCCCGGATGGCCTCGGCCACGTTCAATTCGCCCACGGGCGTCCGGTGGAGCGTGACGCCGGCCTCCTCGGCCACGGCGTCCATCAGGCGCGAGGTCGAGAGGTTGACCGCCACCGGCCCCTTGGCCTGCGTCAGCCGATGCCGGGCCGCCAGCGCCAGCGTGTATTCCTCGCCGACGGCCCGGCCCGCTTCGTCCACCAGGGCCAGGCGGTCGGCGTCGGGGTCCAGCGCCAGGCCCACGTCGGCCCCCGCCTCGCGGACGGCGGCGCCCAGGTCCCCCAGGTTCGCCGCCACCGGCTCGGGCCCCCGGCCGAAGCGGCCGGTCGGCTCGCCGTGGATCACCGTGACCCGGCAGCCGAGGCGCTCGAGCAGGATCCGCATCTCCCGCCCGCCGGCGCCGTTCGCGGGGTCGAGGACGACGGCCGGGGCGCGGCGGCGGACGGCCTCGGCATCGACGATGGCCAGCACCCGCCCCACGTGCCGCTCGGCGGCGTCGGGCGCCGGCTCGGCCTGCCCGACACCGTCGGTGCCGGCTTCGGCGAAGGCCTCGCGCTCGTACCGTTCCAGGACGGCCGCGCCCGTGTCGCGGTCAACGGCCTGGCCCTCGGCCGAGAGCAACTTGATGCCGTTGTACGGGGTCGGGTTGTGGCTGGCGGTGACGACCACGCCGCCGCCGGCCCCGCGGTCGAGGACCGTGGCGCTCGCGCCGGGCGTCGAGAGGATGCCGGTCTCCAGGACGTGGCAGCCGGTGGCCAGGAGGCCCGCCCGGACCGCCGAGACGAGCATGGGGCCGGTCGGCCGGCTGTCGCGGGCGAGGACGACCGTCCCGCCGCCCAGGTGCGTCCCGAACGCCAGGCCGAACCGGACGGCCTCGCGCGGGCCGAGGCCGTCGCCCACCACGCCGCGAATCCCTGAGATGCTGACGATCAGGTTCGCCACGGAGCCTCCTGGCCGGGTCGAGCCGCGATCGTCAGATCGCGGGTATATGCCCCCGCCATCGATCGTCGCGCGCAAACGCCCCAGCGGCTCGAAGGTACCCGCCATCTTACGATGGCGGCTCAACCCGCTCGCGGCGCTGCCGTCGTTCTCGTCAATCCGAAACCTGCCCGCCGTAGCCTTGGCGAAGGCCGGTCCGCAATCCGAAATGGCCCTCCGCCTCGCGCGGTGGGTACGTCCATACGGAGGCGTACGCCGAGGCCCACCGCGCTCCGTCGCCTCTCACGCCTGGACCTGCTGCTTAAGGTGCTCCAGCACGGCCTCGGCCGACATCGTGCGCCGCTCGGTCCGGTCGGTCCAGGTGACCTCCGTGCCGTTGGCCACCAGCCGCTGCCACTTCTGGCAGGCCGAGAGGACCGTGGTGTGGTGTTTGCTTCCCAGGGCCCGCGCGATCTCCGAGAGGCTCAGGTCCGTCAGGTCGCGGGCCAGCACCATGGTCACCTGGCGGGCCAGCGAGATGGGCCGGGCCTTGCGCCGGCTCCGCACGTCGGAGGGCGAGACGCCGAAGAACCCGGTGACCGCCTGCTCGATGGCCTGGACGTCGGTCCCCTTGGGCAGGGTGGCGGCGGCCTCGGCCACCACCTGCCGGGCCAGGTCGGTCGTCACGCGGGTCCGCAGCAGCGCCGCGTAGGCGATGAGGCGCGTCAGGGCGCCCTCCAGGTCGCGGACGCTGCCGGCCAGGCGGTCGGCCAGGAGGTCGAGGACCTCGGCCGGCAGGGGATGGCCCATCTGGGCGGCCTTGGCCTGGAGGAGCCGCCGGCGGGTCTCCCGGCCCGGCGGGGTCATCCGGACCACCAGCCCCGCCACCCACCGGCTGATGAGGTGGTCCTGGATCGCCTCCAGGTCTCGCGGATGGTTGTCGGAGGCCAGGACGACCAGCCGGCCCTGGTCGTCCAGTTCGTTGAACGTGTGCAGGAACTCCTCCTGGGTCGAGGCCTTGCCCGCCAGGAAGTGGACGTCGTCGATGGCCAGCACGTCCAGGTTCCGGTAACGGTGGCGGAAGGCGTCGAGCCGGCGGGTCCGCATGCCGGTCAGGTACTGGTTCGTAAACTGCTCGGCCGAGACGCAGGCGACGCGCATCCCCTGCCGGGGTCCCAGCGCCGCCAGGATGCCCTGGAGCAGGTGCGTCTTGCCCAGCCCGCACCCCGCGTGGATGAACAGCGGGTGGAACGCCCGCCCGGGCGACGCCACCGCCGACCGCGCTGCCGCATGCGCCAACTGGTTGCACGGGCCGACCACGAAGTTCTCCAGGGTGAACAGGAACCGGCCTCGCCCGGGCCTGGTGTCCGCGTCCGTCGGACGGGCGTCCGCCCCCTGGGTTCGCTGCGACGGCTTCGGCGACGGCGGCTGGCCCAGGCGCTGCATCGCCTCGGCCTCGCCTTCGAGGTTCTCGCGGCGCCGCTTCTGGAACAGGTCCGGCTGAACCCGGAATGTGGTGGGGAGGTCCTGACCGAACGTGGCCTTGACGGCCTCGCCGATGTGGTCGGCAAAGTGGGTCTTGAGGTGGTCGCCGATAAAGAGGTTGGCCACGCCGACGGTCAGGCCCTGGGCGGTGGCGTGGAAATCGGTCGCCCCCTCGAACCACACGCGCCAGCGTTCGGCGCCGACGGCCTCTCGAAGGTTCGTGACGAACGACCCGATGTGCGTGTCCTGGAGCGGCGCCACGAACGCACCCCCTGGAATGGCGCGAGACGGCGGTTGCAAATTCCCCACGGTTCTGCGTGACCGGTGGATGCGGCCACAGAAGAACGGCCCGTGCCGTGTCGCACGGTGGAGGCATGGTACCGCCGTCGGTCGGGGACGCGAAGGTGAAAATTCTTTTCAGGTTCGACTTGCGCGGCGCGAAGCGGTGCAACCGCGCCTGCGTCAGGGAGTTAGGTGGTCCGCCGGGGAACACGGATTTTTTTGTCCACCGCTCCGGCCGGCCGTGGAAAGCCTGTGGAGAAATCGGACGCGCCGTCCTCCGGATCGAGTGCTGTTGCTAGCCGCGAGCGCAAGCGGTCGAACGCCCCGCTCCGTTACGCTCGCGGCTCGTTGCCCGGCATTTTGCCGTTGACATCCCTCCGGGGGCGTGCTAAGGCTACTTTGTCAACTTCGCCGTCATCCACAAAGGCCGTGGCGCGGTGCCCCGTCGTGGGCACCGCGCGGTGGGCAAGACGGCCCACCGCGATAGAGTCGTTGTCGGTTGGTAAGCGTTGACAAAGTAGCCCTAAAGAGTCAAGGTC
>CAYTJE010000075.1:0-13271 GCA_964437855.1 uncultured Anaerolineales bacterium
TCAACGCCCTGCTCCAGATCCTGGACGACGGCCGCATCACCGACGCCCAGGGCCGCACCGTCGACTTCAAAAATACCGTTATCATCATGACGTCGAACATCGGGTCGCAGGTTCTCTCGGAGGGCGCGGGGGAGGAAGGGAAGATCCCCGACGAGGTGCGGAAGCGCGTCATGGGCGAGTTGCGCAGCGGCTTCCGGCCCGAGTTCCTCAACCGCGTGGACGACGTCGTCCTCTTCAAGCCGCTGACGCGCGAGGAGATCAACAAAATCGTCGACCTCCAGGCCGTGTACCTGGCGGACCGGCTCCGCGACCGCCGCATCACGCTGGACCTCGACGAGGCCGCCCGCCGACACATCGCCGAGGCCGGTTACGACCCGGTCTACGGCGCCCGGCCGCTGAAGCGGTACCTCCAGCGGCAGTTGGAGAGCCGTCTCGGCCGCGCCATCGTCGCCGGCGAGGTGACCGACGGCTCCCGCGTCACCGTGACAGCGGCGGACGGGGAACTGAAGATCGAGACCCACGCGCCCGACCCGGCCGAGGAGTCGGCGGAGCAGCCCGCCGAGGAGGCGTAGGCGGCGGCGTATGCGCGCACGGTGCGCGGGTCAGTATCTTCAGCACCGGCAGGGGCGGCAGAATCCGCGCCGGTTCTTTCGCCCCTGCCGGGGCTCGCCACTCAGCCCAATCCGATTCCTACACCGGGCTGACGCCCGGTGCGACCCTCTTCCCGCCCCTCCGGGGCGTGTGGCACCGCAGGTGACATGGCCACGCTTGCGTGGCCATGGGCGCCTCAAGACCCCGTGGCCACCCGCCAACCGAAAGGGCACCGCCCCGGCCGGGCAAGGCCGGCCGGGCCACACAGACCCTGAAAGGTACCTGGCACCTCTCCGGCGCACCGGCGAAAATCGGCGCTTGACTTCCGCCGATCCCCACCCGTTATAATGCGTCCAACGGTGACGGGCTGACCCGTCACCTCGCTTTTTCCGGGGCCAAGACGGAGGTGATGATCGGATCCAGTAGCGACCGACCATCGGACGGCTGACATCCCACCGCGCCGTAAGTCTCCCTGAGTCTCTCCCCCTGACGCTGTTTCCCCACACCCGCCGTGCCGGTCGGGATGTCGCGCCGCATCGGTCAAGCCGGTCGCGAGGACCGAGGAATCATTCGACCCGCCGCCCCGCCTTCCAGCCGGCTCCAGCCGGTGGGGGCGGCACCATGGGGGCTTGAACGATGAAAAGAACCGCCGCTGCCTGTGTCTCCGCCGCGGCCACCGTGCTCCTGGCATCGGCCGCCGCCGGCGGCGCCGGCCCGAGCGGCCGGCTCTGGCAGGCCATCTGCACGGTCGAGTCCGGGGGCGACCCGGACGCGTACAACCGCAAGGAACGGGCGGCCGGCATCGCCCAGATTCGGCCCGTGTGCCTGAAGGACGTGAACCGCATCGCCCGGCTCCGCGGCGAGGACGACCGGTTCACCGGCGCCGACCGCCACGACCCGTCCGCCGCCCGCCGCATGTGGGCCCTGTACCTGGAGCATTACGGGAAGGCCTACGCCCGCCGGACCGGCCGCCCGGCGACGGCCGAGGTCTACGCCCGCATCTGGAACGGCGGGCCCACGGGCTGGCGCAAGCGAAGCACCCGCCGCTACTGGCAGCGGGTGCAGGCCGTGATGCGCAACCTGTAGCCGTGGGCCGCGGCGCGCCTGCTGCGCGGCGGGCCGGGAGCCCTGCCGCGCGGGAAACCCATTGAATCCCACGCGGGAAGTCACACCTCCTGCGTCAGAAGAACCGCATGAGCCGGTCCAGCAGACCGCCCGAGGCCGACGGCCGCGGGACGCCCCCCTCCTCGTACCCCGGCGGCGCGGAGGCCCGGGCCACGGCTTCGCCCTGGAACTCGGCCTTCAGCGCCGCCAACTGCTTGCGGTAGACCCGGCGAGCGGCCTGGCGGTGGGCGTCGGAGCGGTCGGCCCCGCTGGCGTACTGGGCGCGGATGGTCGCGAGTTCGCCGGCGTCCAGCCAGACGCCCCCGCACCGGGGACACTCGTCCACCTCGACCGCCCGCTTCGGGCTGTAGAAGTGGCGGGTCATGGCCGGATGCCCGCACCGCGGACAGCCCCAGGGGGCGTCGTGATCCACCGTGACGGCGGGGTCGCGGGCGAGGTCGAGCAGTTCCTCGCCGGCGGCTTCCTCGCGGTCGTCCAGTTTCCGGAGTTCCTGGTTGTCCAGCCAGATGCCGCCGCAGCCGCCGTCGCAGACGTCGACGGTCACCTCGGCCACCGTCCGCTCCGTAAGCGTCCGGCCGCAGGCGGGACACTGCATGGCCGATCTCCTTTCGCCCGTTGCCGCGGACCCAGTGTAGCCCGGGTGGCGGTGGCCTGTCACGGGGAAAGCGCGGCAAACACCGCGCACTTCCAGCCCCGGCAGGGGCGGAAGCCGGTAGCCCCGCCCGCAAGGGCGGGGAGCGCGTCGAGAGAGCAAGACGCCTGAGCCCCGGCAGGGGCGAAAGAACCAGGGCGGCTTCCTTCGCCCCTGCCGGGGCTCTCGTTTCTTCCCGCGCCCTCATACCACCGGGCTGACGCCCGGTGCTATCCTCTTCACGCCCCTCCGGGGCGTGTTTCGTCTACGCCGCCGCCGGACGGCTCCGGCGGGCGAAGAAGAGCCGAATCTGCATCCCCAGGCCGACCAGGACGGCCAGGACGCCGGCCAGCGGGAACAGGCCCACGAAGGCGCCCACCACGCCGAGCACGATCAGGACAATCGCCGTCACCGACTGGGCCCGCACGCCGAACGACCGGCCCCGGAGCCACCGCCGGACCGCCAGCAGGACCAGGACCAGGACCGCGACGCCGGCGGCCCGCTCGGCGCCCTCGATGGTCCCGGCCGAGGCGGCGGTCGCCTCAATCGCCACGTCCTCCGGCGGCATCGGCATGGTGAACCGAAACAGCCGGCCGCGACGGGGCAGTTCGACGTCCAGGCTCGCCAGGCCCCCGGGGGCCTCCTCGGCGGCGGCCGCCTCCCCCGCGCCGAAGAAGCCGCGGCCCGTGCCGAGGCCCTCCCATCCGCCGATCTCGCCCCCCGTACGCTTCCGCCGCTTCACGACCCTGCGGCCGCGGACCTCCTCGTCCGCCTTCTCCCGCGCCTCCAGTTTCCGCTGGTACCGCTCGACGACGTCAGCGGCGGTGTGCCGGCGTTTGAGGTCTTCCGCGGCTTTCCGGTGTTCCTCGACCTTGGCCTGGTCCTTGGCGGCCTTGTCGGCGAACTGCTTGAACATGTCGCCGGCGATCTGGCCCTGCGGCATCCGGGCCGCCTGCTGCATCTGCTGCGGCGGAGCGCCGCGCTGAAACCGTGCCTGCGGCCTGGCCTGCTCGGCCTGGGCCGCCTTGTTCTCGAGTTGGGTCCTGGCCAACCAGTCGGCATCGAACCGGTAGGCGTTGGCCTCCCGCCCCTCGGGCTCTCCGGGGGCCATATCCCAGTTGGCGCCGAGGTCCTGGACGAGGTTGCGGTCCCGCCGGTTGCGCTGGCGCGCGTACGCCTCGCGCATCAGGGCGTCGTTGAAGTCGGCGGTCACCTGTCCGGCCTGCGGCTGCTCGCCGAGTTCCTTGTTGACCTGCTCCAGGACAACGCCGGCGTTGGACAACTCCACCTGCACGGCTTTGTTGCCATAGTACGTTTGAAGCGTCTGCTGCTGCTCTTCGATGGACCGGCCAATTGCCTTCAGGTTCGAGCGGGCCCGCGTCTGCGCGAACGGGTTGTCGGAGCGGAGGGTCTGGAGCAGCCGGCGGGCCTGTTTCCACTGGTACTGAAGGACGCCCGCGTCCAGCGTCCCCGCCGCTTCGACCTCGCTCATGTCGGTGTCGAACCCGAACCACGCGTACTCCTCGGGCACGTAGAGTCGGACCTGGCCGAGTTCCGCCTCGATGTTGAGCGTCCGCACCAGGGGGAACCGGACGCGATACTGCATCGCCCCCAGGCGCGGGACCACCCCGCCGTACTTCAGGACGACGGCGTAGTCGAGGTCGCCCTCGGCCGTCTTGACGATGGGGATACGGACCCGGCCGGCCTGACCGTCCGGGGCGGTCTCGCCCCCCTCGATGCGGGTCGGCTTGACGGGCCGGCCCGCCACGACGGCCGTCCAGAGGGCCGCCCCCGCCGGCAGCGCGATCTCCAGGAACTGCTCCGTCCGGTTGTCCAGGCGATACACCGCCCGGCCGCGGTAGGCCCCGCTGGCGTCCATCACGAGGTCCGTTTCGGCCAGGCCGATGCGGGCCTGGACCGTCTCGACGGCCTTGCGCCGCTTGGTCCGGAAGGCCAGGCGGGGCCGCTCGGCCCCCGGCGAGACGATGAACGCGCGGGTCGTCCCGCCTTGGAGCATCCCCGCCACGGCCGCCCACTCCTTCTGCCGGCGGCTCAGGGGGTCCAGCCCCTCGCGGGCCGTCACGACCACCTCGTCGCGGCCGGCGCTCTCCAGCGCCACGTACCGGCGGGTGGTCCGCCCCGTTTCGACCACGGGAATCGGCGCCTCGAACGCCTCGCCCTCCAGCAGCCGGTCGTGTTCCACGAGCACCCGCAACTGGTCCATCACCTGGTCCTGGAGCGTCAGGCGCACGCGGACCGGCGCCCCGGGCTCGCCGCCCACCGGCTCCACCCGCTTGTCACGGAGCAGCGGGGCGCTGATGCGGGCCTCGGCCATCCAGGCCGGCAGCAGGAACGCCACCTCGCGGACGCCCGCCTTCTGGATCGTCCAGGCCAGCAGGATCGTCTCGTCGACCGACCGGTCCGTCACGCGGGCGTTCGTGACGGTGAAGCACGAGACGTCGGGCCGCCGCGGCTCCAGGATAAGGCGGCCGCTGTAATCGGGCCCGCGGTACGAGAGCGCCACGGCCGCCAGCGCCTTCTGGCCCGCACCGAGCCAGCCGCCGACACGCTCCAGCAGGACCCGCTCCACGCCGGCCAGGTCCGCCGGCCGGACGTCGAACGCCGGGTCCACCTGCACGACGATGTCGCCCCGCTGGCGGCGCACGTCCAGGACCTCCAGCCGCGGCAGGGGCGTCTCCAGCCCCACCTTGCCCCGGGCCAGTTTGCCCTCGACCACGATCGGGCACCGCCCCTGCACCCCGGCCGACAGGTACACCGTCAGCACACGCCGGTCCCCTTCCTTCGTGACGGCCCACTCGAACGTCCCGGGCGCCTGCACGCGCTCCAGGTCCAGCGTCTCGGGGATGGCCAGCCGGGCCACGTACAGCGGACGGTCCTCGACGGTCAGCACGGCCCGGGCTTCCAGCCGGCGCTCGCGTTCGGCCAGGCGGAGGATCGTCTGGACCACCGCCGACACCCGCTCCGCAACCGGCGCCGCCGCCAACCGCACGACGAACGGCGTCCGCACGAAGCCGTACGCCTGGTACGGCCGGAGCCCCAGGGGGGCCTTGGTCTCCGGCATGGCGGCCGGGGCGGGCAGATTCGTCCGCCGGACGCCCTCCGTCTCGACGGTCCGGAGATCAATCAGCGGGCTCCGCCGGATGGCCAGGGTGCCGGTGTGGCGGATGGCCCCCTCGACCGAGAGGATCGGGGCCGAGACCGGCCCGCCGCCGCCGGGCGCGGCCCCCTCGGCCGTCTGACGCCAGAACCGGACGGTCAACTCCTCCCGCTGCTTGGCGGGCTTCAGGAGCGTCACGGTCAGGCGATGGCCGTCCGCCCCCCCCTCCCGCTGCCAGCCCCGCACGTTCGTGCCCTCGACCGCCTCCACGATGTAGCCCGCGGGCACCCGGACCGTAAACGCCTCGCGCTCGCCGTGCCGGAACTCCAGCCCCAGCCGCCAGAGCACGTCGAGCCGGTCTTCCTGGACGTCGAGAACGGCAAAGGAATCGGCCGTCAGGGTCCGCTCGATGCGTCCCTCGCCGACCCTCGGCCGCCACTGGAGATGCAGCGCCCCGCCGGCGCCAAGGGCGGTCCGAAGGACCTGGTCGGCCTGGTCGGTCTCGTAGGCGGACTGGTCCTGCACCCGTTCCAGGCGGACCTCGGTGCCGGCCTTCGGGACGGTCAGGGCGAGCGCGGTGGCGGGCGCGGCCGGCAGATGGCCCTCCGCCACCCGCCAGCCCCCGCGGCGGTCCAACCGCATCCGCACCGACACCTCCAGCCGATGCCTCCCCTTCCCCGCCACGTACAGCACCACGAACGGCGTCCGCGCCGGCCTGGCCCGCTTGGCCGCCTTCCGCGGCGGGGGAGCCTCCACCACGCTCACCCGGGCCGGGGAACCGTCCAGGTCGGCCCGGGCCAGCACGCCGCCCGACAGGGGCAGCGGCACCGTCGCGTACTCGTCGGTGAACACGTCGATGTCCAGGTGGCCGTCGACCAGCAGGAACTCCTCGCCTTCGAGCCGGGCCGCCAGCGACGCCCCCGCCAGCGCGTACGGCGCGGGCGGCGGCTTCTCGCCGATCGGCTTGTCCGGGTACGCACGGTTCCACAGGCGGACGTACTCCGCGTACGGCACCAGCAGGCGGTCGGCCCCCCGGACGCCGGTCTTCGACTCCGGGTCGTACGGGACGATGATGGCATCGGCGGGCACACGCACGGGCGGCTCCGGCGGGACGACCTGGACGACGTACGGCCGTCCCTTCTCATCGGCCGTCACCACCGCCGCGAGCGCCGGCAGCAGACCCAGGAACACGACCGCCGCCGCGGCGGCAGCCGTCCGCGGACGCAAGAGCCCCGCCGCCTTCCGCCACACCCACCGGATTACGTGAGCCGCCAGGTAGTACGGCACCAGCAGGCACGCCGCATAGAACGTGCCGTTGACGGCCAGGGCCACTTCGATGCGGCCGGTGATGATCGGCACGAGCGTCGCCACCACACCGACGCCGAGGACGTAGGCGGCCTTTCGGGCGAAGGAGCGCGTCGTCAGGGCCACGCCCGCGACGAAGACGGCCAGCGCCAGCCCCCAGGCCAGGGCGCTCAGGCGGGTCTCGTGGACGCAGGTGACGGCCATGGCGGGGTCGGCCCCGAGGCTCCGGAACTCCACGGCCGGGCCGGCCTGTTGGAGGGCGATCGTCAGGCTGCTGAGGCCCTCCAGGGCCCAGACGGCCGCGGTCGGCTTCTTCTTGACGGGCGGCTCCGGCTCGGCGGGCGCCTTGGGCGCCTCCCCGGGCGGGGGCGGCTTTTCGGCCGGCGCCGTCTCGGGACCGGCCGCAGGCTCAGCCGCCGTTCCGGGCGGCCGGTCAGCCCCCGTGAGGTCTTCAGTAACGGTCCCGAGATCGTCGGGCACCGGTTTGTCCCCGTTTCTGAGTTCGAGGGAAGGGTCCGCCTCGTCGGCCGGCCTTGCGTCGAGCGCCGGTGCAGGCGTGATTTGCCTGGGCACGCCCTCGAGCATGTGCTTGGGCAGGTCGGTCTTCAGTTCCTCGGTTTCCATGCCCGGCTTCACGCCGCTGGAGGTAACGGGACCTTTGCGACCGCGGATCCCGCCGGTTTCCCGGGAGGCCGCCTCGGACGGTCTCTCGGGAACCTCGGTATAAGCGTAGGCGTCCTCGCCCTCCGGCCGGCTCGCGATACGTTGCACTTCGCCTGCCCTGTCCGCCTCCATGGCACAGCCGCCGAAGGGCAGAAGGCCGTGTTCCAGGACCAGCCCCAGGACGCCGTGGTCGAAGTCCACGCCGCCCGTGCCGGCGTACAGCGCCCCGGCCACGTTGGCGACGGCGAGCGGCGGGGGGCGGACCGCGTCGGTCACGACGGTCCCCTCGGTCCGCACCACGCGGTACCCGGTGGGCGGATACAGGTGCCAGCGGAGGTCGGCCGTCGGCACCTCCACGGCGCCCGCGCCCTCGGCCGCGTGCAGAAACAGCCGCGGCGCCAGCACGTGGACGCCCTTCCAGAACGCCAGGCCGGAGACGGGCGTCTGGAAGACCACGCGGAGGTCGCGGGTCCGGGCAGTCGGCCCGGCCGGCAGATTCAGCAGCAGTCGGCCGCCCTCACGCCGGGGTTTGACGGGCCGGCCGTCCAGCGTCGCCGACCACAGGACCGACTCCGGCGGAAGGCGGACGTCCAGGAACAGCGACCGGGTCCGAAGGAGGAACCGGGCGGAGGTGTGGGCCCGGCCGTCGGCCGAGAGGATCGTGGCCAACTCGGCCCGCTGGACGATCGCCGGCGGCAGCCCCAGGCCCGGATGCCGACCCACCGACACCCGCACCGCCGGGGGGGCGCCCAGAAAGGCGTACACGCCCAGGAGGCGGCGGCCGGGCTGGTACTCGGCGTCGACGAGTTCGCCGATGTCCACCCGCCGAGGGTGCTCGGTCACGCGGACGTCGAGTTCCGCACTGCCCTCGACCGCCACCAGGCCGGACTGATAGGCCACCTCGGCCGCCTCCACCAGCGGCAGCGCGAGGGCCTCCGGCTCCGGTTCCTGGAGCCGCTGCTCGAAGTCGACGGCCAGGCGGACGGTGCCGCGGCGCGGCTCGGCCAGCATGGCCGTCCAGAGGCGGGCCTGCCGGTCGTCCTCACCCACCATCCGGCTGGCGTATTCCTTCAGTTCCACGCCGCCCAGGCCGCGAATCGAGAGGGCCGTCGGCGTCCCCGGCGGCAGCCGAAGCGCCACCCGGCGCGTCCGCGCCCGGCCCACCTCGTAGGTGATCTCGTAATGGGCCGCCAGGGCGTCGCGCTCGACCCGGAAGAACGAAAACGTCTGGGCGGTGATCCGCGGCTCGGCCCGGCGGACCGCGAGGCGGGCCCGGTACGGCGGCCGGTCGTACCGGTACGCCAGCGAGGCGCTCGCGCCCTCCAGGCCGTACCGCTTCTTCTCGCCGGAGTCGAGCGGCGTCAGGCCCTCCAGGGCGTCGGGGCGGACGACCATGTCGTCGCGGGCCTCGACGGCGACGGCCCCGGTGTCGCGGAGGGTCACGTCGGCCCCCCGGCCGGTGCCCAGCACCGCGAAGACCGGGAACGCGACCGTCCGCTGCCGGTCCGTCCACTGGCCGAACCAACCGGCCGGCACGTGGACGGCTTTGAAGAAGAGTCGGTGCTCGGTTCCCGGCGTGACGCCGGCGGGCAGGCGAACGTGAATTCGCGCCCCGCCCTCGGGCCGGGCGTACCGCTGGAACGGGATGGGCTTGCCGTCGGCCCCGGTCACCTCGGTCACGTCCCAGCCGGCGGGGGCCGAGAAGTCCAGGGCGAACAGCCGCTCCTGCTCCGGCAGGAGGGCGAACCCGCCGCGAACCGTCAGGCCGGCGTCGGCCAGGACCGCCAGCACGTTGGTGGTCACGCGGAGGCGGGCCGGCGGCCGGACGATCCGGGCCGACAGGCTGAACGCCGCGTGCGGCGCGTAGTAGGCCGCCACCGGACGAATCCGCACCGCGCCCGGCTCCGGGTCCAGGACCGTGGCCGGCAGCGCCCGGGTCAGCACCGCCGTGTCGATCGGGATGAGGCCCCGCGGGGCGAGCGCCTCGGCCTTGAGCCGGTCCTCCACCGCCAGGCCCACCACCGAAACGTGCCCGACCACCTCCAGCGGCCGGAACGTCGAGAGCGACCACGACGCCAGGTCCGGCCCGGTGCGGACGGCCGAGATGTTCAGCACCACCGCGTCGGTCGTCTCGTCGCGGAGGTGGACGGCCAGGACGGCCCGGCCGGCCTCCCTCTCGATGGCCCACCGCGAGAGATTCGGCGTCCGGACGTCGGTGACCTCGAAGCCGTCCGGCACGGCGAAGCGGAACCGGCGGACCGCCCGGTGCAGGATCTCCATCGAGACGGTCGCGTGGAGGCGCCGCTGGGCGGCGGTCACCTCCTCCAGCAGGACGCTGCGGGCCACGACCACGCGGTCCTGCCGCAGCAGCCGGCTGTTCAGCGTCATAACGAGCGAGACGTCGCCCGGCTTCGGCAGGATCTCGATGTGGGTGACCTCGGCCTTCTCGTCGAAGTGCCGGGAGGCCACCGGGGCGCCGGACTCGACCTCGACGTCGCCCGGCACCGCGAGGCGCATGCGGGCCGCAGGGGGCATGGGCAGACGGAACGCGAGGACCTGCCTGGCGGCCGTCGTCTCCAGCGGGGCCACCACCTCCAGGGCGAGTTCGTGCCGGCCGAGCCCCTCCACGAAGAGGGTGAGCCGACCGTCGTCCGCCAGGCCGATGGGGGCCGGCTTGCCGTCGAGCGTCGCGGCCCGCAGGCCGACGCCGGCCACGTCGAGGCCGACGGCGTGGAGGCCCTTGGCCAGGACCGAGACGGTCAGGCGGCCGGTGATCTCGGCCCGCCCCTGCTGGAGCCGGGCCTGGTAGTCGGCGGCGGCGAGCAGGACGCCGCAGGGCGGTCGGCGCTCGTCCTCCTTCCTGGCCTTCTTGCGGAGCGCCTCGTATTCGTCGCGGGGCAGGAGGACGCGATTCGGGTCGCCCTGGAGGAGGGGATGGAGGTCCTCGAAGGGGACGTAGAGTTCGCGGACGGTTTCCGATTCCGGCCGCGTGGGCGGCACAGTGGGCGCGGCGGGTGCGGAGACCCGCCGCGCATTCGGCGCGGCCGCCGTGGCCCCTGGGATCGGGGCGAGCAGGAAGGCGGCCAGGCCGGCCAGCACCAGCACGGAGCGGAAAAAGCGATCAGAACCGGTTGCCGCGCGGCGGCCTTCCCAAGCCGCCGCGACTCTCGGCAATCGCTGGGGCGTGGCGGCCTGGGAGGACCACCGCGCGGGAATCCGTGGGAGGGGCTTACGCATCGGTCGGCCCTCCTTCCTGGTCGGCCTCACCGGCGTCGCCGGAGCCTGCGTCCTCATCGGAGCCTTCGGCATCCTGCGGCGGCGGTTCGGGCTGCGCTGCGGCCCCGGCGGCCCGGTCCCGCAGCCGGGCCACGCGGGCCTCGCGGGCGGCCCGGCGGGCCTCTTTGCGGGCCCGGACGTCCGGGTCCCTCGGCCGGGCGACGACCACGTACCACAGGACCCAGATGACCAGGACGACAAAAGCCGCCGAGGCCAGGACCCAGTCCGCCACCTGGTGGGCGAAGGCGGGCGCGAAGACCCCGAGCAGGACCAGCACCGCCACCAGGGCCCCGACCGCCACGCACCGGACGGTCCACCGCGTGACGTTCAGGACCAGCCCGGCCGCCAACACGATGGCGAAGACGAGGACGGCCAGCGTCCGGCTCCCGACGGCCCAGAGGCGCAGGTTGCCCTCGGGCGGCGGGTCCGGCTGGAGCGTGGAGAACAGGTGATGCCGGCCGTCGGTCGCGAACGTCTGGCCGGGGCTGCCCTCCACGTTCAGGCCCTCGGTCACCCAGTTGACGAGGTCGTCGCTGTGCCGGTTGGGCACCGGCCGCCAGCCGACCTCGTCGGTGTCGAATCGCCAGGTCATCTCCTCGGTCCAGGGGCCGGCGGCGCCGATGTAATCCCATCCCCGCTCGCCGCTCGGCAGCCAGACCGAGAGGTACACGCGCTGGACGGCGGGCTCCTCGGGAAAGGCCGGCAGCGCCAGGTCCAGGCCGCCGTGCGCCTCGTCGAGGATGTACCGGAGTTCCAGGAGGAACGGCTCGTCGGGCGTCTGGCCGGTCAGGGGCACGTAGACGCTCCGGCCCTCGGCGTCGCCGTGTTCCAGGGAGACGGGCCGGCCGCCCACGCGCAGCGGTTCGCCGTGGAACTCCGCCCCGTCGGGCAGTTCCATCCGCAGCCGCTGACGCGCGCTGCGGGCCCGGTACAGGGCCTGGACGCTCACCTGCTCGTTCCGGCCGATAACCATGCGCACGAGGCCCCGCTCGATGCTGGTGTGCTTGATCTCCTCCAGGCGGTACATCGTGGCGACGACGGTCAGGGCCCAGTCCTCGTGGAACTCGAAGGCCCGGGCGGCGCCCGGCACCGACGCCCCGCTCATCAGGTCGTGCTGCGGGTCGATCGGCCGGAGGCCCGTGACCTGTTCCTTGCCCTCGGCGGGATGCACGTCGATGGACTCGGCCTTCGCCAGGACGATCTGGCCCCAGGCGCGGTCCACGCCGCGCGGCAGGAGGCGCGGGACGGCCAGGTCCACGCTCTTGCCGACGTCGAGTTTCTCGATCTTCTCCTCCCACGTCAGGGTGATCGTCTGGGAGCCCATGAACTCGGCGTCGCCGCTCAGGCGCCAGGCCACGTACCCCTCGGGCAGGTCGTCGGGGGCCTCGGCGTCGGGAATCGTCTCGTGTCGGACCGAGAGCGGCGTGACGCGAATCTCCCGGGCCAGGTCGGCCGGCACGTCGATCCGGACCGTCTTCACGCCGCTGTACCGCACGTCGTAGTAGAACGTGGCGGTGTACTTGACCACGCCGGAATCGATGTGGGCCACCAGCAGTTGCCGGACCGTCACGTGCGGTTTGCGGCGCTCGGCCGTCAGGCCGAAGGCCACCGGCTCCTGGGTGTAGGCGAACGAGAGGACCGGCCGTTCCCGCTCCCGCTGGGCCTGCCGCATGTCCTTCGTGGCCTCCTGGTCGGTGACGGTCCGCAGGCCCTCCGTCTTGCCGGGATTCACGCGCAGGCTCTCCGGGGCGTAGACGACCAGGCGGCCGGTCTCGCGGTGGACGCTCTCCGGGTCGACTCGCGGCAGGGGGAGCGGGACGAGCGCCGCCTTCCCCGTGGGCGCGAGCAGGTCCGGCTCCGACAGCGTCCGGTGCAGGCGGACCTCCAGGGCCACCTTGCCGATGGCCTTCCGCGACAGGTCCACCACCAGGTCCGTCTTGTCGGGGCCCTCCAGGTGATGGCCGTCCACCTGGGCGGCAGCCGCGCCGGCCACCTTCGTGCCGCGGACGCTGCGAACGTCGAACCCCTTCGGCACGTCCACCTCGAACCGGAAGACGCCCGCTCGCTCGATCGTGAAGACCGTCAGGAGGGCCACCTCCAGCGCCTCGGTCCCCAGGTGGGCCTCGACGAGCGAGTCGGCGACGATGCGCGGCTGGACCTTCTCGACGGCCAGGGTGAGTTCGAACGGCAGGGCGGCGTACCGGTACGCGAAGTCCCACGCCTTCCCCGCGAGCGGCTTCGGCAGTTCCGACGGGTCCAGTTGCAGCAGGCCCGTGCGGGCGGCGGCCTCGGCCCGAAGCCCGTCGGCCACCTTGACCACCACCACCCCCTGGTGCCGGCCCACGCCCAGCGCCCTGACCACCGGCACGGCGACCTGCGGGGGCTGGGTCTGGCTGAAGGTCTCCAGTTCCAGCGCCAGGGCCTGCTGCTCCTTGGCCGGCTCGAACAGGTCAACCGTGATGGTCTGGACGCCGTCGCCCGCCTCGACGGACCACTCGCGGACGTTCGGGTCGAACACGCCCGCCACCTTCTGGCCGGCGGGTACTTCCACCGTCAGGCGGT
>CAYTJE010000076.1:0-13255 GCA_964437855.1 uncultured Anaerolineales bacterium
CGCCGCCAGGAGCCGCCCGGCCAGGGCCACGTCGTCGGCCGGGTCCGGCGTGCCGCGGACGCGCTCCAGGTCCTGGCCGTAGAGCCGCTCCAGCGCCTCGGCGGCCGCCTGGGCGGCCCTGTCCGACGCCTCGGACGCCTCGGCCGCCCCGGCCGCCGCCGTCATCGCCAGCACCAACGCGCCGCTGTAGACCAGGAGACGTGAGACCGCCTTCGGCATGCGGTGCCCCTTTGGCAAGACGTGACTGGGTGTACCTCCGCCTCGAATTATGCGGGCACCCCGGCCGCGCGTCAAACTCCTTCGACGGCCCGCGGACAGGCGCCCCGGTCGCCGAAAACGGTTTACGGCCGGCCGCGGGGCGGCTATACTCGGCGCTCTTTCTGAGCGGGGAGACACCGTGACCGTCGCAACCTTTCCGGGCGGGGTCCATCCGCCCCAGCACAAGGGGACCGCCGAGGAGGCCATCCGCACGCTGCCGGTCCCCCCGCGCCTGGTGGTCCCGATGGCCCAGAACCTCGGCGCCCCCGCCGTGGTGACCGTCGAGAAGGGCCAGGCCCTGGCCCGGGGCGAATGTATCGGCCGGCCCGACGGCTTTATCTCGGCCTCGGTCCACGCGCCCACCTCCGGCACGGTGGGCGGTATCGAGCGGGTCGTCGACGCCGTCACCGGCCGGACCACCACGGCCGTCGTGATCGAGGCCGACGGCGAGGAGCGGTGGCACGAATCCATCCCCGACTCGCCCCGGCCCTGGCGCGACCTGGACGCCGAGGCCATCCGCCAGGCCGTGGCCGACGCCGGCGTCGTCGGCATGGGCGGGGCCACCTTCCCGACGCACGTCAAACTCACGCCCCCCGAGGGCAAGCCCGTCGATACCGTCCTCATCAACGGGGCCGAGTGCGAGCCGTACCTGACCTGCGACGCGCGCGTCATGCGCGAGACGCCGGAGCGGATCGTCACGGGCCTGTGCCTCTGCATGCGGGCCACGGGGGCCGGGCGCGGCCTGGTGGGCATCGAGGACAACAAGCCGGAGGCCGTCGAGACCATGCGCCGGGCCGTGGCCGACGCCGACGGCTGCGAGGTTCGCGTCGTCCGGACGAAGTACCCCCAGGGGGCCGAGAAGCAGTTGATCCTGGCCTGCCTCGGCCGCGAGGTGCCCACCGGCGGGCTGCCGGCCGACGTCGGCGTCGTGGTCCAGAACGTCCAGACGGCCGTGGCGGTCGCCGACGCCTGCACTCGCGGCGTCCCGCTCATCGAGCGGGTCCTGACGGTGGCCGGCGACGCGGCCCGCCGGCCCGTGAACGTGCGGGCACGCATCGGCACGCCCCTCGCCGCCCTCCTGGCCGAGGCGCAGGTCGAGGACGGCTTCGAGGCACTCATCCTGGGCGGCCCGATGATGGGCAAGGCCCAGTTTACGACGGACCTGCCGGTCCTGAAGGGGACGAGCGGCGTCTTGGTCTTCCGCCGCGCGGCCGTCTACGAGGGCGGGCCCTGCATCCGGTGCGGCGCCTGCGTCCGCCACTGCCCGGCGTACCTGAATCCGAGCCGGCTCTCGATCCTCGGCGAATCGTTCCTCGACGGGAACAACGACGCCGTGGAGACGGCCATGGCGTTCGGCCTGATGGACTGCATTCTGTGCGGGGCGTGCGCGCAGGTGTGCCCGTCGCGGCGGCGGATGGTCCACCTGATCGAGATGCTCCGGGCCGAGCGCCGCCGGAGCGAGCAGCGAAAGCGCGAAAAGCAGCGCGCCCAACAGGCCGACCTGAAACGGGCGAGTGAAGCGGTCGGCGAGTAAACTCCTCGCGCGGCGGGCCTGGAGCACCCGCCGCGCTGAATCCGTACAAGGCAGAAGCGCGGTGGGTACGGAGACCCACCGCGCCCCAGGTGATGACAGGTTCTGATACCGCCCAATCCGCCCCGAAGCCCGCCGAGGCCGGCCTGGTGGTCGGCCATTGGCCGCACCTGCGCGGACGCGACACCACCGCCCGCATCATGTGGTCGGTGGCCGCGGCGCTGGCGCCGGCGGCCGTCTTTGCCGGCTACGTCTTCGGCTGGCGGGCCTACCTTCACATGGCCCTGGCGGTGGGGACGGCGGTCGCGGTCGAGGCCCTCATCACCCGCCTCCGCCTCAAGCGCGTGACCGTGGGCGACGGCTCCGCCGTGGTCACGGGCCTGCTGGTGGCGTTCTGCCTGCCGGCCCACGCCCGGTGGTTCGTGCCGGTGGTGGCCTCGGCGGTGGCCATCGGCATCGCCAAGCAGGCGTTCGGCGGACTGGGGTGCAACATCTGGAACCCGGCCCTGGTGGGCCGGGCGTTCGTCCACGTCTCGTTCCCGCAGGACATGAACCCGTCGGCCTGGCCCATGCTGACGGGCGACCACTTCGTCGGGGACGTCGGCACGGCCGTGGGCGGCCTGCCCGAGGGCGTGGATGCCGTGTCGGGCGCCACGCCGCTGGCCCATCTCAAGGCCATCGCCGACGCGAGCACAACGGGGCCGCCCGGCCATTTGCCGGACCTCTGGGAGATGGCCGTCGGCACGACCGGCGGCTCCATCGGCGAGACCAGTGCCATCCTCCTGCTGCTCGGCGCGGTCTATCTCATCTATAAAGGCTGGGTCCGCTGGCAGGTGCCGGTGGCGTACCTGGCGACCGTGGCCGTCGGGACGCTCCTCCTGCCGCTGGACTGCGGCGAGAAGGGGTGGGTGGCCGTCGTGTGGCAGGCCGGGGCGTGGCAGGGCGGCGCGGCGGCGCCGGCGGTCCGGTTTCTCGCCTGCCACCTGCTCGGCGGCGGCCTGATGCTCGGGGCCCTCTACATGGCCACCGACATGGTCACGAGTCCGATGACGACGAAGGGCCTCTGGATCTTCGGGGCGGGCTGCGGCGTGCTGACGGTCGTCATCCGCTTCTACGGCGGGTATCCGGAGGGCGTCTGCTACGCGATTCTCCTGATGAACACGGCCGTCCCGCTCATCGACCGGTGGACGCCGCCCCGCATCTTCGGGCACAAACGATGATCCGAACCGTGTTGAAATACGCGGCGACCCTCGGCCTCGTGTGTATGGTGATGGGCGGCGGGGTGGCGGGGCTGTACGGCCTGTGGCGGGGGCGCATCGCCGACCGCCAGGCCGCCGCCCGGCGCCAGGCCATCCGGACCGTCGCGCCGGAGGGGACCACCGTTGACGCCTCGGCGCCCGTGGCCGGCCGGCCGGGCACGCCCTCGGCCGTTTACGCCGCCCGCGACGCCTCCGGCCGGCCGGTCGGCTACGTGGCCGCCGGGGCCGCCCGGGGCTACGCCAGCACCGTCCGCGTCATGGTCGGCGCCAAGCCGGCGCCGGACGGCCTCGTCATCCACAAGGTGGTCGTGACGGCCCAGGCCGAGACGCCCGGGCTCGGGGCCAACGTCGCCGAGCAGCGGAGCACCTACACCCTGTGGCAGACACTGTTCGGGGCCGAGGAGCCGGAACGCCGATTCAACCCGTTCCTCGAGCGCTTCCGCGGCAAGCGGCCGGACGAGGTGCCGGACGTGCAGGCCATTACGGCGGCCACGATTACCTCGAACGCGACCAAGGAGGCGGTGCAAGAGGCGCTGGCGCGGATACGCGAGGCCCAGCGGGAGAGGCTTCGCTCGCGCCAAGGCTAGCCGCGAACGATAGTCAGCGGTTCAAGCAGCGCCGCTCGCTTACGCTCGCGGCTAGCAGAAGCATTCCGCGCGGTGGCTCTCCTGAGCCACCGCGTAAAGAATCCGAAAGCGCGGCCCGTACGGGCCGCGCGGGAACCCGGTCGTCGAAAAAGTTAAGGCGATATGCCCAAAGCCACCCTCAAAGAGATCGTCGAAGCCATCCTCTTTGCCAGCGACGAGCCCGTGTCGGCGGATCGCCTGGCCGAGGCCGCCGGAGAGGGCGTGACGGCCGACGAGGTCCGACGGGCCGTCGACGACCTCGTGGCCGACTACGACGCCACCGGCCGCACGTTCACGGTCGAGGAGATCGCGGGCGGCCTGCAACTGTTCACCCGTCCCGCGTACAACCCGTACCTGAAGAAGGTGCTGGCGGCCCGTCGGCGGCAGCGGTTCACGCAGGCGGCCCTGGAGACCCTCGCCATCATCGCCTACAAGCAGCCGGTGCCCCGGGCCGAGGTCGAGGATATCCGCGGCGTGGCGTGCGGCGACATGATCCGGACCCTCATGGACAAGGGCCTCGTGCGCGTGACCGGCCGAAGCGAGGGAATGGGCCGGGCGCTGCTCTACGGGACCACCAAAAAATTCCTCCAGGCGTTCGGCCTCGGCAGCCTGAAGGACCTGCCCGACGCCAAACAACTCGTCGAGCCGTGAGGCGCCGAGCCGCGATCGTATGCGCAAGGGGCTTCGAGCCGCGACCGTGAGGTCGCGGGTACCTGCGAAGCGCAGGTGGCGCCCGGCGCTCGAGAGGTCTGTGCGGGGTTGGGCTACCCGCCATCTTACGATGGCGGCTCGGGCGATGGCGGCTCGGGCGATGGCGGCTCGGCGAGGCGGGCCTCGTCGATTGCCGCGTCGATAGCCCGGCGGAGGGCGTCCGGCCCGGCGCGGGCGGCCTCGAACATATCCGGCTGCGTGAGGCGCTCGAAGAGGCGTCGGCGGACGGCCGGCGGGTCGCCCTCGGCCAGGATCCGTTCGCGGACGGCCCGCAGGGCCTCCAGGTAATCCGCCCATTCCGGGCCGAACTGCTCACCGAGCCGCTTGCGAAGCCGCCGCGCCAGGCTCGGCGCCGCCCCGCCCGTCGTGATGGCCAGGAGCAACTCGCCCCGCCGGACCTGGGCCGGCACGATGAAGTCGCACTGCTCCGGCACGTCGACCACGTTCACGAGGGCGCGGGCGTCGCGGGCGTCGTCGGCCACGCGGCGGTTGACGGCCGGGTCGTCGGTGGCCGCGATGACGACGGCCGCCCCCTCCAGGTGCCGGGCCTCGTAGGCTGCCGTGACCCGCTCCAGGCGGCTGTCCTCCGCGAACGCCGGCAGAAACTGCGGGGCGACGGCCGTGACGGCCGCCCCGGCGTCGGCCAGGGCCCGGGCCTTCCGCAGCGCGACCCGTCCCCCGCCGACGACGACGGCCCGTCGGCCCGCCAGGTCCAGCACAATGGGATAGGCGAAACGCCGGTCGGTCATGGCCCGTAGTATAGCATCGGCGGGACGCCGTATCGAGGCATGCTTGTGCCGGATTGACCTTGCACGCCGGCCCGCGGGCGCGTATAGTTGGAGGCCGACAGTCACCGGCGCGTGGGCGCTTAGCTCAGTTGGCAGAGCGCGTGGATCACACCCACGAGGTCACAGGTTCAAGTCCTGTAGCGCCCACCATGGACGTTCCGTGATTTGTTGCCTACCGCCGGGCAAAGAGGGCACCTCGCCTTTGCCTATCCCGGCCGGGCGGCCTTCCAGCCGGCGTCCAACTGCCTTGCGAGCCGGGCCACCAGGTCTTTGTGTTCCGGCCGGCCGGCCAGGTTCACGTTTTCCTGCGGGTCCTCCCGATGGTCGTAGAGTTCGGTGGCCGCCACCTTGCCCGTCTTGCGGTGCTGCCAGCGGGTGAAGCGGTACCGGTCGGTCCGCATGGAGTAGCCCATGATGCCCCGGCCGCGCGGGTACTGGCTGAAGGCGGCGGCCTTCCACGGGCGGCCGGGGTCGCGCATGAGGGGCACCAGGCTCGTCCCCTCGCAGTGGTCGGGCACGGGCAGGCCGGCCAGGTCGCAGGTGGACGGGTAGATGTCGACGAACTCGGCCAGCCGCTGCGTCCGCTTGCCGCCCGCGACGGCCGGCGAGGCCAGCACCAGCGGCGCGCGGGTGGCGGACTCGAAGTTCGTGTGCTTGCACCACAGGCCGTGGTCGCCCAGGTGCCAGCCGTGGTCGCCCCAGAGGACGACGACCGTGTTGTCGGCCAGGCCGAGGCGGTCGAGTTCGTCCAGGACGCGGCCGATCTGGGCGTCGGCGTACGAGACGCACGCCTTGTAGCCGCGGATGAGGGTCCGGGCCTGGTCGTCGGTCAGGCTGCCGCGCTTCGGCATGCCGGGGTAGTTGCGCAACTCGCCCCAGTTGGTCATGGCCAGGTCGGGCGCGCCCTTGGGCTTGAAGGGGTTGTCGGCCGGGTCGATCGTCTCGAGGGGATACATATCCCAATATCGTTTCGGCGCGTTGAACGGCAGGTGCGGCTTGTAGAAGCCGACCGCCAGGAAGAACGGCTTGTCCTTGAGGCGGCGCAGTGTCTCGACGGCCTTCGTCGCCACCACGCCGTCGGGGTACGCCGTGTCGGGCACGTCGGCGGCTTCGTAGGCGGGTCCGCGGCCCTTGGCGGCCTTGGCGGCGACGGCCTGGGCCCCGGGCGTGAGGTATCCGCGGCCTTTCCAGTCGCCCGACGGCCGCCAGGCCGGCTCGCTCCACCCCGGCGGGTCGTCTTTCATGTAGTGATGATAAATCTTTCCGAGCGAGATGGTCGTGTACCCGTTCTGCTTGAAGTGCTGGGGCAGGGTGAGGACGTCCGGCATGGTCCGGCGCAGCGGCGTCCGGAGGTCCCAGACGCGGGTCGTGTCGGGCCGGCACCCGCTCATGACGCTGGCCCGCGACGGGGCGCAGACGGCCTGCTGGCAGTAGGCGCGGGCGAACGCCGTACCGCGCGCGGCCAGGCGGTCGATGTTCGGCGAGCGGATCGTCTTGTCCCCGAAGCAGCCGAGCAGGGGCTTGAGGTCGTCGACGGCGACGAAGAGGACGTTGAGGCGTTTCGCTGCGGCGGCCCGCGTGGCGGAGCCGGCCAGGAGCGCCGGCGCGACGGCCGCCGAGGCGGCGCCGGCACGCGCGGCCAAGTGCAGGAAACGTCGACGGGTCAGTGCGGGCATGACGTGCTCCTTTCCGAGCGGCGAGCGCTCACCGAGCCGCGACCGGAAGGTCGCGGGTACGTTCGCACGGCGACGCGGGCACGGCGCTGCGAATCGAACGTGTCCCGCCGCTGCCGCGTCGGGCTCGTGTGCAGGCGCGCGCCTACGGCTCAAGGGCCACCTTCAGGGCCTCGCCGCGTCGCATCAGGTCGTGGGCGGCGTTCGCCTCCGCGAGCGGCATCGTGTGCGTAATCATCCGGGCGAAGTCGTCCAGGTTCCGCTTCATCAGGGCCGCCGCCCGCTGCATGTGGCGCGTATGACTTACCCACACGCCTACATATTTCAGGTCCGGGCGGACGAGGTCGGCGAACGGGTCCCAGTCGATCGAGCCGCCCGGCTGGCCGAAGCCGGCGCTGACGTACCGGCCGCCGGGGCGGACCAGGCCGAGGCCCTCGCGGACCACGTCCGCCCGGCCGACGGCTTCGTAGGCGGCGTCGGCGCCCCGGCCGTCGGTCAGGTCGCGGACGGCCCGGCGGCGGTCGTCCGGGGTGGTCGTGGCGGCGCTCAGCGTGTGCGTGGCGCCGAAGCGCCTGGCCAGATCGAGGCGGGCGTCGGCCAGATCGACGGCCACGATGGACTCGACGCCACAGTCGCGCGCGAGGGCCACTATGAAGCATCCGAGCGGCCCGACGCCCTGGACCACGACGGTCTCGCCCCCGGTCGGCTCGAAGTGGTCGAAGGCGTGGGCGGCCGTTGCCCCGGAGCACGACGCCGTCACGAGCGTCTTGCGGTGCTCGGCCGGCAGGTCGTCGATAATAAATATATCAGTTCGAGCGTCGAGCGGCAGGTACCGGCTGTAGCAGCCGTTCACGTGCGGCGGGACGTCGATGCCGCGGTGGATGCCGTAGACGAACCGCTCCGGGCACAGGTGCGGCTGGCCGTGCGTGCAGTAGAAGCACCGGCCGCAGACCACGCCGCGGTTCCAGAGGACGGGCATGCCGGGGGCGAGGGGCCGGCCGTCGGCGCTCGGCTTCTCGCCGGCCACCTCGACGACCTCGCCCACGCCCTCGTGCCCGAGGATGATGGGCAGGGGGGTGCGGGGGTCCCCGCCGGAGGCCATGTGCAGGTCCGACCCGCACACGCCCGCGGCGGTGACGCGGACCAGGACCTCGCCGTCGGCGAGAGGCGCCAGGTCGAACTCCTGCATCTCGAGCGGACGCTTGAACGCCGTCAGGACCTGGGCCTCGGTCTTCATCGCGGCTGTCCCGTGCGGGGGTTCGTGGAGGAGGCTCATTGTAGCCGGCGGCGGGGGGACGGTCCAGGGGTCTTTGGAGAAGCCGCTCCCTTGCGGTCGCGGCTCGGATCGTCGTTACCAAGCGCGAGCGCGAGCGTGAGCGAGCGGTTGTTGTAGCGCCGCTTACTATCGTGCGCGGCTAGCGGGTGCGCTGGGTGAGCGAGCAGTGCTGCCTAGCCGCGAGCGCTTGCGAGCGGTCGGTCTGGCGGGCCGCGGCGACTGGGGCCTTGCGTCGGGAGCGCGTCTCCGGCACAATGCCGATGCCGGCCCCGCTCCCTCATCCGCCTTCGCCGAGGCTGCGGGCGGGCAAGCGGTCGCGGCTCGGAGACGCCTGCCATGTACCTGGACCATCCCGGCCTCGCCCCCATCCGGCACCTGCTGGAAGACGCGCAGGTGACCGAGATCATGATCAACGGGCCGGAGCGGGTGTACGTGGAGCGAGGCGGCCGGATGCAGGCCGAGGCCGTCCGGTTGGACGAGAGGTCGCTGGACCGTCTGATCCAGGCGCTGCTTCAGCCGTCGGGGCGGACGGTGTCGGCGTCGGCGCCCAATGCGGATTTCCGCCTGCCGGACGGGTCGCGCGGGAACGCGATCATTCCGCCGCTGGCGGTGGACGGCCCGGCCGTCACGATCCGCAAGTTCACGCGGTCGCTGGCGACGGTGGCGGACCTCCTGAAGGCCGGCACCCTCTCCCGCCGCATGGGCCACCTGCTGGCCGCCGCCGTCAAGGGACGGGCCAACATCCTCTTTGCCGGGGCCACCGGCACGGGCAAGACCACGACGCTGAACATCCTGAGCCGGTACATCCCGGAGGACGAGCGGATCGTCACGATCGAGGACACGGCGGAACTGGCTCTCCAGCAGGAGCACGTGGTCCGCCTCGAGTGCCGCGAGGCCAACATCGAGGGCAAGGGGGCGGTCACGCTGGCCCACCTGCTGCGCAACGCCCTGCGGATGCGGCCCACGCGGATCATCGTCGGGGAGATCCGCGGCCCGGAGGCCCTGGACATGCTCCAGGCCATCGCCTCGGGGCACCAGGGGTGCCTGGCGGTCCTGCACGCCAGTTCGCCGCTGGACGCGGTCTCCCGGCTGGAGATGATGGCGCTGGCGCGCGGCCTGATGCTGCCGCTGTGGGCCATCCACCGGCAGATCGACGGGGCGGTGGACCTGATCGTCCAGCACGAGATGCGCCCCGACGGCTCCCGCCGCATCACCCGCATCACCCAGTGCGCGGGGGTCGAGGGCGACCACGTGGCCCTGGCGGACCTGTTCGCCTACCGCCGGACCGGCGCCGACGACGCCGGCCGGGAGAGGGGCGAATGGGTTGCCACCGGCACCCGGCCGCGATTCCTCGACCGCCTCCGGACGATGGGCCTGACGATCCCCGACGAGGTCTACGCCCGGGGGGCCGACCCGGTGGAAACGTAAAGCGAATGCGGAACGCGGAGCGGAACCCATGGTGAACCGGCGCGGTTTTCTCAGGGCCCTGGCCGGCGGGGCGGCGGCCTCGGCCGCCCCGGGCCTGGCGGCCTCCGCCGCCGGGCGCCGGACCGGGAGGCCGAACGTCGTCCTCGTCTTCTGCGACGATCTCGGCTACGGCGACCTGGGCTGCTACGGCAACCCGATCACGAAGACGCCGAACCTGGACCGTTTTGCGTCGGGCGGCGTGAAGTTCACGCACTGTTATGCGGCGGCGCCGAACTGCTCGCCGTCGCGGGTCGGGCTGCTCACCGGCCGGACGCCGTTCCGCGTCGGCATGTACGACATCATGACCGGCGCCACGGCGAAGCGGACGCTCCCGGAGTCGGAGATCACGGTGGCCGAACTCCTGAAGGGCGTCGGCTACGATACCTTCCACGCCGCCAAGTGGCACCTGTCGCGCAAGGACGAGGCCCCCGAGGCGGCGAAGACGCACGGCTTCGACGTCACGGAGCCGCGGTCCGGGTCGGCGACCGAGACGGTGGCCGCGTTCGCCCGCTGGCTCGACGGCCGCGGGGACGCCTCCCATCCCTTCTTCGCCTACCTGGCGGTCCACGAGACGCACGAGCCCGTCCAGAAGTGGTCGCCGGAGCGGTACCGCGCGATGTACGGTCAGGCGGAGGCCCGCCGCGCCGCCGCTGGGATGCCGTACGGCTGGGTGCCGAAGTACGGCAAGCGGTCGCGGTCGGGCGACCCGCGGGTCTATTACGGGGCGGTCTCGCAACTGGACGCGGCGTTCGGCCGTCTCCTGGAGGTGCTGGAGGAGAGGGGGCTCCGGGACGACACCTTCCTCTTCTTCACGAGCGACAACGGGCCGGAGCACCGGGCCGGGTTCTCGTTCGGCTCGCCCGGTCCGCTGCGGGGTGCCAAGGGGCACCTGCACGAGGGCGGCATCCGCGTGCCCGGTCTGCTCCAGTGGCCCGGCCGCACGAAGCCGGGCGCGGTCTGCGACCAGCCCATCAACGGGACCGACGTCCTGCCGACCCTCTGCGCCCTCGCCGGGGCGGCGGTGCCGACGGACCGGGTCATCGACGGCACGAACCTCCTGCCGGCGCTGGAGGGCAACCCGCTCACCCGTCCCCGGCCGCTGTACTGGTCCATGTGGGCCGGCCGCGGCGGGTTTCAGTACGCCATGCGCGAGGGCGACTGGAAAATCCTGGCCGGTACCCCGCCGCTGCCCGACGGCCGGACCGTCCTGGAGCACATCAAGTCCGGCGACATGGCCCGCTGGCAACTCGTCAACCTCCGGGCCGACCCGACCGAGTCGAAGGACCTCTCCGGGGCCGAGCCCGACCGCTTCGAGGCGATGAAGCGGGCGTTCCTGGCCCTCCACCGCGAGGTGCTCGCCGAAGGCCCCGACTGGGACCTGGAGGAGATGCGCAAGAAGGCCCGGTACCTCTGGCCCGTCGAGGGCGAACCGGATCACCCGTACACCGACGGCGTGGTGTCGGGATGAGGGGAAGCGCCCGCCTGGCGGCCGGCCGAACGGCGCCGGGGGGTCGGCTCGTCCGCCGCCGGGTTGCGCGCCACATGAAAGGAGCCTGCCCATGATCGCACACAAGCCGCTCGCCGGAGTCCTGGCCGCTTCGCTCGCCCTGGGCCTGGCGGCCGTCGTGCCCGCCCTCGCCCCGCCCGCCGCGGCCGGCGAACCGCCGAAGGGACCCGTCCAGGTCTTCGTCCTGGCGGGCCAGTCGAACATGGAGGGCCACGGCAAGGTCGAACAGGGCCACGACAAGGTCGAGGGCGGCGTGGGGAGCCTGCGGCACGTCGCGGCGCATCCGCCGAAGGGCTCCCGCGTGGACGGCCTGGCCGGCGCCGACGGCGCCTGGGCCGTCCGCGACGACGTCTGGGTCTGGGCCACGACCGACCGCGGCGAGTCGGGCCGGTTGACCGTCGGCTTCGGCGCCCGCGACACCATCGGGCCGGAGTTCGGTTTCGGCCACGTGGTGGGCGAGGCGCTGGCCGAGCCCGTCCTCTTGATCAAGACCGCCTGGGGCGGGAAGGACCTGGCGGTCGATTTCCGGCCGCCCTCGGCCGGCAAGGTCACCTGCCCCCTGGGCAAGAAACGCCAGGCCGCCATCGAGGCCGAGCCCGACCGCGTCGGCCGCTACTACCGGCTCATGCTCCGGCACGTGCGGGAGGTGACCGGGAACCTCGGCGAGACGTTCCCCGCCTTGGCCGGCCGGCGGTGCGAGATTGCCGGCTTCGGCTGGCACCAGGGCTGGAACGACGGGTGCAACGGCGAGTTCGTCAAGGAGTACGAGGCCAACCTGGCCCACCTCATCCGCGACCTCCGCAAGGAATGGAAGCGGCCGGACCTGCCGGTCGTGGTCGCCACCAGCGGCTTCGGCGGCTGGGAGAACACCAACGCCCGCCGCGTGGGCATCATGGAGGCCCAACGGGCCGTCGCCGACCCGAAGACGTACCCCGAGTTCGCGGGTACCGTGGCGGCCGTGGAGACCCGCCCGTTCTGGCGGCCGAAGGAGGTGTCGCCGTCCGGCCAGGGCTACCACTGGAACCACAACGCCGAGACGCACTTCCTCATCGGCGAGGCCATGGGCCGGGCCATGGTGAAACTGCTGAAGCGGTAGCGACCCCTGCGGGCCCGACTGACGGTGGACGGTCCGGCCGAGGCCGGGACGTCGCCCCACCCGTACGGGCCCGCGGCCGACCGTCGCGGAATGTCGATTTCTTGCTGGCACGGGGGACGCACTTCTGCTTCAATACCCGCCCATGGCACCCGAGTCGCCCCCCGTCACCGTGCCGGTCCGGGGCAAGCCGCGGGCGGCCCGCTGGGTCGTTCCGCTGTCGATCCTGGCAGGGATCCTGCTGGTGGCGACCGCGGTGCGCTTCCTCGTCACGCCCGAGCAGCCGACGGACTTCAAGGAATCCTCGCCGGTCGAGATCGCCCAGGCCGCCTTCCACGCCCTCTCGTGCCTGCTGTGTCTGGCGGCGATGGTCCGGAGCGGTCGGCGGCAGGCGGACTTCTACTGGTGGGTCGCCCCGGCGTTCATCACCTTCTTCATGTTCTGGCGCGAGGCCGAGATCGACAGCGACTGGCTCGGCCTCGGCGAGAACGCCTTCACCTGGAAGTACCTCTTCGAAGGCCACATGCCCATCTGGAAGCGGCTCCTCCTCGGCATCCCCAGCACCGCCCTGGCGATTACGACGCTGGTGGTCTGCCTCCGGCACCTGCCGCTGCTGCTGGAAACGGTCCGGCGGCCGCACGTCCGCGTGACGGTGGTCCTGTTCCTCGTGGGCATCGGCCTGTACGCCCTGGCCCAGTTTTACGACCGGGCCGGGTACCTGCTGGACGAGTACGGCTGGGACCTGTGCGGCGTGCGGGCCTATCGCGACGATTTCTGGGAAGAGACGCTGGAACTGGCGGGGGCGGCGGCCCTGCTGATGTCGGTCTTCGACGCCTTCATCCATCGGCCGATCATCCCCGGCTGGCTGGCCACGGCCGAGGCCGAACCGCTCGTCGAGGAGTGAGTGGTGGATCTCCCTCTCCCTCGATGGGAGAGGGACGGCTCGTGCTTCGCAGCGAAGCGCCGCTTCGCAGAGTAGCAGGTGAGGGTGAAGAACTCGCGAGCCGCGTGCCCCCTCACCCTGACCCTCTCCCGCCAGGGGAGAGGGAAGTGAAATGCCGTACGG
>CAYTJE010000077.1:0-13089 GCA_964437855.1 uncultured Anaerolineales bacterium
CGAGGATCTCGACCGTGACGAGGTCGGGCGGGAGGAGGTCGGCCACGTCGCTGAGGAGCAGGTTCCGCGTAAAGTTGACGAACCCGCGCGCGCCCCCCGTCAGTTCGTCCAGGCCGATGTCCACGAAACTCGACGCGATGACGTCCCGCGTGCACGCGTCGCCGTCCGTGCCCGTGTAGGCGTTCTCCTGGCCCGAGCGGAACAGCAGTTCATACCCGTGGACGTTCTTGGCGCGGTGGAAAATCGGCTGCCGGGCCACAAACACCGAGGTCGCCAGGGAGGGCGCACCCATGGTCTCGCTCCTTCAAGGATGCCGCGTCCGTGAAGTCCCGCGACCCAGGCGCGCGACGGCCGCCGGGCGGTCCAGGCCCCGGCCCGGCCCGTCGCCTCTACCATCGTCAGATTCGGCCGTCGGATGCATTAATTCCGCCCGAACCGGCAAAAGAACGGCCCGCCTGTTGAGCACGATGAATCTTTGGGGTCTTGGATCTCGTGGAGAGGGCATGCCCGCGGCCAGCCGGCGGGCCGCGCGGAACCCGCGCTCCCTACGCCAGCGGCCCCGGCCCGCCCGCCCGGCGCCGACCGCGGGTCTCGGCCGTCGGCTCGTCCACCCGGTCCTGCCAGCCGCTCCGGACGCCGTCCCGGCGGTCGAACCGCGCGATGTACGGCTTGACGTCCAGCAGCGGCGTGCCGTCCAGGACGTCGACGTCGGCCAGGCCCTCGGCAAACTCGGGAAGGATTTCGGCCCGCCCCTCGACACCCCGGGCATAGACCGGCTGGATGGGCACCTCGGCCGCGGCGGTGTGCGGGCTGCGCACCACGCCGATGGGGTGATAGGTGACCGGCTGCGGGCGGGGCGCCTCGTCCACCGGGAACCCTTTCCGTTTGTCGGGGACGGCCGGCGTCTCACGGTGTGGGCCGGCCGATGCAGTACAGCCGCCGGTCGGTTCGCACGAAGAGTCGTCCGCCCGCCACGGCGATACTGGCGCGGACCCCTGTGCCACCCAGGTCCGCCCGATGGAGCACCTCGAAGCGGTCCCCGGCCGCGAGCACCACGACCTCGCCCTTCATGCTGATGCAATAGATCTTGCCGTCCGCGCCCGTGGGCGAGGCCTGGAACCGCGCCCGGCCGCCGAGGTCGCCGTCCCAGACGGTCCGGCCCGTCTCCGGCTCCAGGCACAGGAGGCGTTTGTGCGTTCCGACCAGGACAAACACCTTGCCGCGATAGACGAGCGGCGTGCAGACGTCCGGGGAGGGGGCGGCCTTCTCCCACGCCCAGTCCGCCCGCCCGACCGCCGCCGCGTAGAACCGCCGCGCGCCCCGGGGCGGGCACACCACCACCCGGCCATCGGTTACCGCCGGCGAGACGACCGTCCGGTAGTTCGGGTCGCGCCGGGGATTGTACGTCGGCGAGCGCCAGACCTCCTTGCCGGTGGCGGCGTCGTGCGCGGTCACGTAATCGGCGCCGGTGACCAGCACCCTCCTGGAGCCGCCGGCCTCGAAGGGGGTGGGCGTCGTGTAGGCCTGCCTCGACTCGCGGACGGCGTCGCCGGGTCTCGGCCGCTTCCAGAGGTCCCGGCCGGTGGCGGGGTCGACGCCCAGGAGGAAACCCGTGCCGTCCCCCTTTCCCCTGCCGCGATGAGGGCCGCCGTGGATGACCGGGATGAAGAGCCGGCCGTCGTACAGGAGGCCCGTGGCCCCGTAGTCCCAGAGGACCTCGAAGGGGCCGTGGTCCTCGGCGATGTTCCGCCGCCAGACCTGTCTGCCGGCCAGGTCGAATGCCGCCAACTCGCCCGTCCCGAAATGGAACCATACGTTCCGGCCATCGGTGATCGGCGACGGCGACGCCCCGGTATTGCCCTGCTTGTTCCGGAACCCCCTGCCCATGCGGCGGGCCCAGCGGACCGTGCCGTCGCGGGCACTGAGGCAGAGCGCCCAGAGTTCGTTGCTGCGCGGCACCTGGGCGGTGACGAACACATAATCGTTCCAGACGACGGGCGTGGCCCCCCCGACGCCCGGCAGGTCGGCCGTCCAGGCCACGTTCTCGGTCGCGGAGAAGGTCGTCGGCAGGCCGGTCTCGGTGCTGGACCCGTTGAAGTGCGGCCCGCGCCACTGGGGCCAGTTCTCCGCCGAGGCCCCCGAGGCCAGCAGGACCAGGACCGCACCCAGCCAGACGGGTCGGAGATCAGGCGTCTTCATGGCGGCTTCCTTCTGGGAGGCGTCCTGACCTCGGCGCGCAGCCTACACGCGCCCGGCGGGCCTCAGGCCTTTGCCACGGATCTTTTTGGCCGAGTCGCCCAGGTCCTGGCGCATGGCGTCGGCCAGGGCCTGGATGCGTTTGACGACCTCCGGGTGCGCCTCGGCCACGTTGGTGGTCTCGCCGATGTCGGCCCGCAGGTCATAGAGCGCCAGGCCGGTCTTGGCGGTTTCGTACTTGACCGGCTTCCCGCCCGTGCCGCCCTCCCGGCCGGCGAGGGTGCGGTAGGCGTGCGGGAAGTGCAGTTTCCACTTGCCCATCCGGACCGCCTGGAGGTGCCGGCCCCAGTAGAAGTAGAACGCGTCGTGCGGGCAGGCCGCGCCCTTGCGGCCGGCCATGAGCGGCCAGACGTTCAGCCCGTCAATCGCGTGGTCCGGCAGGGTTCCCCCGACCAGGTGGGCGAAGGTCGGCAGAACATCGATCGTCATGATCGGCTCGGCGCACGTGGAGCCGGCGGGGATGCGTCCCGGCCATCGCATGACGGTCGGCTCGCGGACCCCGCCCTCCCACGTGGTGCCCTTCCCCTCCCTCAGCGGCAGCGCGCAGCCGCCATGCGTGCCGTACGAGAGCCACGGGCCGTTGTCCGAGGTGAAGATGACCAGCGTGTGCTCCGTCAGGCCGTGTTGCTCGAGCGTCTCGAGGATGCGGCCGACGCCCCAGTCGATCTCCATGATGACGTCGCCGTACAGCCCGCGGGCGCTTCGGCCGGCCCGCTCGTCCGAGACGAACAACGGCACGTGCGGCATGTTGTGCGCCACGTAGCAGAAGAAGGGGCGGTCCTTGTTCTTCTCGATGAACCGGCACGCCCGCTCCGAGTACGACGTGGTCAGGCGTTTCTGGTCCTCGTGCGTGACGTTCTTGTCCACGATCTCGGTGTTCTCGTACAGCGGCAGCGGCGGGTAGCCGCCCGGACGGACGGGATGGTACGGCCACATGTCGTTCGAGTACGGCAGGCCGTAGTACTCGTCGAAGCCGTGCCGCGTCGGCAGGAACGGCGGCAGGTGCCCCAGGTGCCACTTGCCGTAGATGGCCGTCGCGTACCCCTTCTGCTTGACGAGTTCCGCGATGGTCATCTCGCCTTCCGCAATGCCGTGCCTGGCCTTGTGGCTGGGCGCCCCCAGGAGGCCGATGCGGTTCGGATAGCAGCCCGTCAGCAGGGCCGCCCGGCTGGCCCCGCACACCGGCTGGGCCACGTAGGCGTCGGTGAACTTCATGCCACCGGCGCGCAGGCGGTCGATGTTCGGCGTCCGGATGTCCGGCGACCCGAAGCACCCCAGGTCCTGGTACCCCTGGTCGTCGGTGAAGACGATGACGATGTTCGGCGGACGGTCGCGGTCGGCCTGCCTCGCCCCGGTGGCGGCACAACTGAAGGCGGTCGGCGACAGGCCGGCACACGCACCGGCCAGGGCCGCCCGGCCGGCCGTACCCAGAAACCTGCGGCGGTTCATCCGGCAATCTCGCAATGACATGCTGTTCCCCTTTCTGACGGCGACTGTGGAACGTGCCACGCTCCATGCTCACACGGTAACCCCGGCACCCCCGACCGTCAAGGTGAACTCCCACACGCGAGCCGCAATCGGTTTGCACTGGAGCCGGGCTTCTGGCAAGATGCCCCCTGATGAAACGAGCCACCGGCATCCCGAATGGCCTGGGCCGCCCGGCATGGACCGTCCTCGCGCTGCTGGCTATCGGTCTGGCCGGCTGCGAGGAGGGCGAGAGGCGCACCCCTTCCGCGCCGCCTTCGAGCCCCGACCGTCAGGTCGGGGGTATCTCCGAATCGCAGCGCGAGCCCGGCACCGCCCAATCCCCTCTCGACTGGGCCGACGCCGTCACCGGCGCCCAGGTCGATGAATCCGCCGTCCGCCACACGATTCACGTCGACGCCGCCAAGGGGCAGGATTCCGCCACCGGCGGCGCCAGGGGCAAACCCCTCCGCACCCTCGGCGCCGCGGCGGCGCTCGCCATCGACCACCTGGAGGCCGGCGAGGGCGTCCGCATCCGCCTGGCCCCCGGCACGTACCGCGAGGCGGTCGTCTTCCGGCCCGACGACGCCGTTCCCCCCGACGCCCCGCTCGTCATCGAAGGCGATGCCGGGGGCGACGTCATCCTCAGCGGCTCGGACGACTGGAGCGACCCCGAACGCTGGCAGCCCGTCGAGGGCCGGCCCGGCGTGCTGGCCGCGCCCTGGCCCCACGACTGGGGCGACGCCGCGGTCGAGGTCTCCGGCCGGCCCGAGGGCGAGCATCCGCCCGGCGGTCTGCGCGGCTTTGCCCGCGACGACGGAACCGCCGTCATCGAATGGAAGCCGTCGGCGGGCCTCGCGGCCCTGGCCGGCTACCGCGTCCACCGTCGAACCCTCGGCGCCGCGGCTCGCCCGGAGGGCACCGGCTGGCAGGAGGTCGCCCGCCTCGGCCCCCGGACCGGCCGGCTCCTCGACGAGACCGTCCGCCCCACCGGCCCTGCCGAACCCCACCGGTACGAATACCGGGTCGCGGCGTTGGACGGGAAAGGGCGGGAGCGCGGCACGTCGCGGGTCGTCGGCATCGAACCCGGCGTGCCCGACGGCACGTCGCGCCCCACGGCCGTGGGGCGGCGCCGCGAGATGGTCTTCGTGGACGGCCAACTCCTCCGCCAGGTCCTCTCCGCCGACGCCCTGGAACCCGGCACGTTCTTCGTGGACGACGGCTGGCCGGCCGAGGCGGACGACGGCCGGCTGTACCTGGCCCTGCCCCGTGGCGTCCGGCGGGGCGAGGCCACCCTTGACGTCTCCGTCCGGCCGGCCCGGCGTAACGGCCGGCGCGCGTTGGTCCTTTCCAGGCTTGCGGCCGTCGTCCTTCGGAACCTCACGGTCGAGCACTTCGCCGTCGCCCCCCGATGGGACGCGGCGGCGGAAATCGAAGACTGTACGCAGGTGCTGATTGAGGACTGCACGTTTCGCTGGAACAACACCGCCGGCCTCCGGCTGGTGATTTCCGAGCGCGTCACGCTGCGCCGCTGCGCCGCCGAGCACAACGGGCGCGCGGGCATGACATGCATGACATGGGGGGCATGCGATAACCTGCTGGCCGAGGACATCCGGGTCTCGCACAACAACTGGCGGGGCGACTGGGGCGGCGCCCGCGGCGGGCAGGTCGCCGGCCTGACGTTCGGGTTCACGGACCGCGCGTGCCGTCTCCGCCGGGTCACGGCCACGCAGAACGCGTGCCCGGGCGTTTGGGTCTCCACCTTCGGGGCCGTCCCGTCACCCACCTCGGCCCGTGTGTTCATCGAGGAGTTGGTGTCCACGGAGAACGCCCGCGAAGGCCTGATCGTCTCCGAGAGCCCCGGGCCCGTGCGCATCCGCGGCGCGGTCCTCGCCCGCAACGGCGCCAGCGGTCTCCTGATCGCCCGCGCCGCCGGCGGCGTCCTGGAGGGCAGCACGCTCTACGGCAACCGCCGGAGCCAGATCGAGGTCCTCCCCGCCTTGTCCGGCGACGCGGCGAGGCTTCCGAGCCACCACCTTTCTGAAGCCGCCCGCGCGGCGGCTCAGGAGAGCCACCGCGCGGAAACGCGGACACCCCCAGGTTCCCGCGCGGCGGGTCCGGAGACCCGCCGCGCTTCTGGATCCGCCGGGGACGCGCGCGGCGGGTCCGGAGACCCGCCGCGCGAAAGCGCCACCGATTGGACCTGGCGGAACAACACCATCGTTTCCACCGACGCCCGCGCGCCGCTCGTCCGCGCGCCGGCCGAGGCGGCCTTCATCCGCTCACTCCGTTCCGACCGCAACCTCTGGTACGGGCCGGACGAGGACCGGGCCTTCCATCTGGCGGGCATGGGCTTCCCGCTGGAGGTCTGGCAGCAGGTGACCGGCCGGGACCTCGGCTCGCGGTTTATGGACCCGCCGTTCCGCGACGCCGAGGCCCTGGACTTCGCGCCGCGCGGCGACAGCCCGCTCCGCCGGCGCGACGCCTGGCCGACCGTGGCCGCGATGCCGGCCAACCTGGCACGGCTGGCGGCGTTCCGCGCCGCCCGGGCCGAGGCCACCACGGCCCCGCCCCATCCCGCGCTCGCGCAAGCCCAGGCGCCCCGCTGGCACACCGTGGACCTCCGCGCCGCTGCCAACCGGCCGCTGACGGGCCGGCACGCCTGGCTCGGCTCGCCGCTGCCGGGACTCGGCCCCGGCCGGCGGACCCTCCACGGCGTGCCGTTCCACATCCTCGACCCGGCGGAGACCGGCGGCCGGGCCGCCGTCGTCCTGCGGTCGGCCCGCGCGGGGGGGACGGGCGGCAAGCCGCGGCCCGCCGAGGTCACCGTGCCGGTGGACCGGCGGGCGCGAACGATTTACATCCTGCACGGCTGCGCGGGCGGGTCCCGCTTCGCCCCGGCCGCCCACTACGAGTTGGTCTACGCGGACGGCACGACGGCCGGGGTCGACGTGGTCCCGCTCGGCGAGGCGCCCGAGGAGGAGGCGCGGCTGGCCGAGCGCAAACGGCTCGCGACCATCCAGGACAGCCGGCCGACGTTCCTCCAGTTCACGAGCGACCGCGCCCGCTGCGCCATGATGCTGGACCCGGACGACCCCGCCGGCCCCGTCCGGTATCTGTACACGCTTCGCTGGCCGAACCCGAAGCCGGACAAGGTCATCCGCCGCATCCGCCTGGCCGCGGCCGAGGCCGGCCGGGAGGTCACGGTGGGCGTCCTGGCGATCACGCTGCGGCTTGCTGACGAGGCGCGAACGTGAGTGATCGGGAGGGGTCACCGCTCGCTTTCGCTCGCTATTGAGACCGGTAAAACCAATGGTACAAGAAAGGGGCCACGGTTTGCTTGTCAAACCGTGCGCCGCGGCCCCGGAATCACGGATTGCGAGCAATCCGTGGCACCCGCTGAATCACGGATTGCGAGCAATCCGTGGCACCCGCTGAAGGCTGCAACATTGGTTTTGCCGGTCTCAATAGCAAACGGCGCGCGTCACTCGTCTGGGCATGGTGGCTTACGCGCCGGGAAAGCCCATCGCCTCGGCGAAGCGGGTCTGGAAGTCCGGCCGGCGCGACAGTTCCACGTGCTCCACGCCGCGGGCCACGTCCGCCGCCACCTGACGGAGGTTCCGGTTGACGAGCAGCATCCGGGCGCCGGCGCCGGCGGCGTTGCCGACGCCCTTGACCGTCTCGAGTGGCACGTCGGGCAGAAGGCCGACGGCGCGGGCGCCCGCCGGCCGGATGTAGTTCCCGAAGGCGCCGGCCAGGAGCACCTCCTCCACGTCGGCCAGGGTGGCGCCGTACTCGTCGAGCAGCGACTGGACGCCGGCGGCGATGGCCCCCTTGGCCAGTTGGAGTTCGCGCACGTCGCGCTGGGTCAGCAAGACGCAGTGCGCGCGGTCGCTCTGCTCGGCCAGGCAGAAGGCCGTCTCGTCCAGGTCGTCGGCCGAGCGCATGCGGCCGGTGGCGTCGACGACGCCGGCCGAAAGCAGCGCCGCCACGGCGTCCACCAGGCCCGTGCCGCAGAGGCCCACCGGCGAGGCCCCCTCGATCGTGCCGACCGTGACCCGCCCGTTCTCGATCGTGACGCGGTCGATGGCCCCGCTCGCCGCCCGCATGCCGTAGCGGATCCGGGCGCCTTCCAGCGCCGGTCCGGCAGCGGTGGAACAGGCGAGCAGCCGCTCGCGCGTCCCGAGGACGATCTCGCCGTTCGTGCCGATGTCGATGGCCAACCGCAGGCCACGGCCGGCGTGCATGCCGGTCGCGAGGATCACGCCGACCGTATCGGCGCCGACGAACCCCGCCACCAGCGGAGCCGTGTACAGCCGGCCGCGCTTGTGAATCTTCAGGCCCACCGCCCTGGCCGGCACCGAGTGGGCCGACGCCGAGGCCGCCACGAACGGCGCCCGCGCGATCGCGTCCACCGGCAGCCGCAGCAGCAGGTGGTTCATGGTGGTGTTGCCGACCATCGTCGCCTCGTAAACGACCGACGGCTTGATATGGGCGAGCCGGCAGACCTCGGCCAGGATCTCGTTCAGGGCATCGACGACGAGGGTCTGGAGGGTGCGGGCGCCCCGCCTCTCCCGGCCGCAGTACTCGATGCGCGCGATGACGTCGTCGCCGTAGGCCGCCTGCGGATTGGCCCGGCTGGCCGTGGCCACCACCTCCCCCGTCACCAGGTTCACCAGGTACCCGACGAGCGTGGTGGTCCCGACGTCCAGGGCCAGGCCGTAGCAGGCGTCGGCGGCGGCCGGCCGGTCCAGGTGCACGACCTCGTCGCCGACCACCGCTACCGCGGGGCGGAAGTCGAGCGACCGGAGCCGGCGCGGCACCTCCCGCAGCACCGGGGCCGGCACGGTCAGGCCGTCGAGCCCCGACTCCGCCAGCGTGTCCAGCAGCCGGTCGGCATCGGCGCGCTGGTCCGTGACGGACGGCTCCGGCACGCGGACCGCCCGCTTCCGGGCGTTGGGGATGAGCGGCACGTCGAACGCGACGCCCTCGGTCAGGATCTTCTGGTCGCGGTGGCGTGTCTCGTCGGGAATGACGACGCGCATGTCGCGCGTCACGCGGGCCTGGCACGCCAGGCGGAGGTTCCGCCGGATTTCCTCGCCGGAGAGGACGGTGCGGCAGGCCTCGGAGGGGTCGGGGGGACGGTCGGGAATCTCAACGCGGCATCCACCGCAGGTTCCCCGTCCGCCGCAGGGCGCCTCCAGCGGGATGCCGCCCGCCTGGGCCGCCTCCAGCAGCGTCCAGCCGTCCGGCACCTCGACGGTCCGGCCCTCGGGCTCGAACGTCACGCGATGGGTGGTCTGGGGCACGGTGCACCTCGTGGTCCGTCGGCCCGGCGGATTCCGGATGATAGACCGGTCGAGGCGCCAAGTCAACGGCGCACGGTTGCAGCCGCCGCGCCCGGAACCTTATAATCGGCCTCGCTGCGCCGAGGCGCACCGCCTTTCGAGCCGGCTGTGTAAGCAGCCGGGTACTCTCGAGTGGCGGCGCGAGGAGGTGTTGACCAGCCTCGAGCGTAAGCGAGCGGCCGAACGACCCGCTCACTCGCGTTCGCGGCTAGCGCCGGCGCGCCGTGCCCGTCGCGCGGCCAAAGACACCGGGCGTGAGAAAGATCATCATCGCGAAGGAGACACCGTGCCGACATTCACGTTTCGCGCCCCGGATAAGTTTGTTTTCGGTGTGGGCGCCCTTGCGTCCCTGGGCGAGGAGACGGCACGCCTCGGCTCGCGGGCCGTCGTGGTCACGGGCCACCGTGCCATGGCCGAAGCCGGCGTCACGGGCCGGGCCCTGTCGAGCCTGAAGGCGGCCGGCGTCCAGGCCACCGTCTTCGACGAGGTGGAGCCGGAGCCCGACGTGACGAGCGTGGACCGGCTTCGCGAGGCCCTGGCCCGTCACGGGGCCGAGGTGGCGGTCGGGCTGGGCGGCGGCAGCGCCATGGACGCCGCCAAGGTTGCCGCCGGCCTCCTCCACCAGGACCAGCCCACCCGCGCGTTTCACGAGGGGGCCGAGATCTCCGACCCCGGTATCCCGACCATCGCGGTCCCGTCCACCGCCGGCACGGGCAGCGAGATGACCAACAACGGCGTCATCAGCGACCGCGAGAAGGGGCGGAAGGCCAGCATCCGCCACGCGTGGCTGGTGCCGGCCGTGGCGCTGGTGGACCCGGAGGTCACGGTTCCGTGCCCGCCGGACGTGACGGCCATGAGCGGCGTGGACGCGCTGGTCCAGGCCATCGAGTCGTACCTGTCGCGACACGCCACGCCGATGACCGAGGCGATCTCGATCCGGGCCACGGCCGAACTGGCGAAGGCCCTGCCGGCCGTCGTCACCCGGGGCGACGACCTGGCGCTGCGGACCACGGCCGCGTGGGGCAGCGCCATGGCCGGCCTCGCCCTGACGAACGCCCGCCTGGGCGTGGTCCACGGGATGGCCAGCCCGCTCGGCATCCGTTACGGCATTCCGCACGGCCTGGTCTGCGGGGTGCTGCTGCCGTCCGCCCTGGCCTTCAACCGCAAGGCCGTCGGCGAGAAGTTCGAGCGGCTCCGGCACATCCTCGGCGGCGACCCGGTCGGCTACGCCCAGGCCCTGCTCGTGGCGACCGGCCTGCCCCTGCGGCTGGACAAGTACGGGTTGGACCCGGCGGACTTCCCGGCCATCGCCGAGGAGAGCCTGGCCAGCGGGTCCACGAAGGCCAACCCGCGCCAGGTGGCCGAGGCCGACGTCCTCGGCCTGCTGGAGCAGGTGGCGTGAGCACGACCCGCTCACTATCGTTCGCGGCTAGCGAAGGCATCGCGACGCGCCCGAGCCGCGATCGTAAGATCGCGGGTATCTCCATCGGGCACGCGATGCTAACACCGCCGTTTGAACGTACCCCGTACGGGCTCGAAACGGCAGGCTCGCACGGCGCTGCGCCTACACAAACAGGAGACCCCCATGCCCGATCAACCCATCCGCACCCGTGACGAGATCCGCGCGTTCGACCGGACCTGCATCGAGACCCTCGGCGTACCCGGCGTGGTCCTGATGGAAAACGCCGGCCGCCAGATCGCCGAGGTCGTCCGCGAGGACGTCGGCCTGGAGCCGTTCCCCCACGTCGTCATCCTGGCCGGCCGGGGCAACAACGGCGGCGACGGCTTCGTCGTGGCCCGGCACCTGGCCATTTACGGACTGACGGCCAAGGTCCTGCTCATCGGCCGGCGCGACCAGGTGACCGGCGACGCCGACACGAACCTGAAGATCCTGGAGGCCATGGACGCCGACATCGAGGTCCTCGAAGGCCCGGATGAGGACGTTGTGGCCCGGTGCGAACAGGTGCTGAAGGTGGCGGACGTGATCGTCGACGGTCTGCTGGGCACCGGCACACAGGGCGAGATCCGGCCGCCCCTGGCCGGCATCATCGAAGCGGTGAACGCCAACCGCGACCACGCCGACGTCTTCGCCATCGACATCCCGAGCGGCCTGGACTGCGACACGGGCCGGCCGCTGGGCCCGACGGTCCAGGCCAAGGCCACCGTGACGATGGCGGCCATCAAGAAGGGCTTCGGCGCCGAGGGCGCCGAGGCGTACACCGGCCGGGTCATCCTGGCGGATATCGGCGTGCCGCTGCCGGCAGCGTAAAACGGCAAAACAACAATATCCAACAAGGAACACTCAACACTCAATCATCAAGGAAAAAACGAAAAGGCAGACACAACAGTTGCAAACGATCAACGAACGGCCGACGCCCTTTTGGGCGTTGAGTGTTGGGTGTTGGATATTCATGATTGTTTTTTGAGGCTGCGCCGTCGTGACCACACGGCTTCTTATCCTGACCCGCCGGCCCGACGGGGCGCCGTTTCGCCAGCGCATCGAGCCGTACCTGGACGCCCTGGCGGGTCGAGGCATCGAGCCGGCGGTCCAGGTGCTGGCGGGCGGGGCGTGGGCGCGGCGTCGACAGTTGCGCCGGGCCCGGGGGTTCGACGGCCTGCTCCTCCATCGCAAGACCCTCACGTGGTGGGAGGCGTGGGCGCTGGGCCCGCGCGGGGGCCGCGGCCCGCTGCTCTACGATTTCGACGACGCCGTCATGTTCCAGGCCCGGCGGCCGGCGCGTCCCCACCGGGGCCGGGCGCGCCGGTTCGCCCGGACGGTCGGGCAGGCGGACCTGGTGCTGGCGGGGAGCCCGATTCTGGCCGAGCGCGCCCGCCGGCCGGGCGGGCCGCGGGTGGAAGTCGTGCCGACCGGCCTCGACGCCCGCCGCTATCCGCCGAAGAACGCCTACGGGCGGTCGGAGGGTCCGCGGCTGGTCTGGATCGGCAGCCGGAGTACGCTGAAGCAACTGGCCCGGCTCCGAGGCGCGCTGGAGGCCGTCGGCCGACGGGTGCCGGGCGCCCGGCTGCGGGTCGTGGCCGATGCGCCGCTCGCGGTGGACGGCCTGGCGGTCGAGAACGTGCCGTGGTCGCGCCGGAGCGAGGGCCGGCTCCTCTCGGAGTGCGACGTGGGCATCGCCCCCCTGCCCGATACGCCGTACACGCGGGGCAAGTGCGGGTTCAAGGTACTCCAGTATATGGCGGCGGGGCTGCCGGTGGTGGCCAGCCCGGTGGGCGTGCAGGCGGAGTACGTCCGGCCGGAGGAGACCGGCCTGCACGCGGGCGGCGAGGCGGAGTGGGTGGAGGCGATCGGCCGGCTGGCCGGCGACGCCGCCCTCTGCGAGCGGATGGGCCGCGCGGGACGGGCGCGCGTGGAAGCCGAGTTCGACGTCCGGGGCCTGGCGCCGCGGGTGGTGGACCTCGTAGGCGGGGCGGTGGGGGCGTAGCGCCTTCGCGCGAGCGGAACAACCCGCTCACTATCGTTCGCGGCTAGCACCGGCGCGCACGGGTCGGCGCTTCAGGCTGGCCGCGAGCGCAAGCGAGCGGTCCAGCACTATCGTTCGCGGCTAGCACCGGCGCGCATGGGTCGGCGCTTCAGGTCCAGCGCAACACCCTACCCCGCCAGGAAGGTCTCGAGCCGGTCGAGGCCCTTCTCGATCTCGTCCATGCTCGTGGCGAAGGAGAGCCGCGCGCAGTCGTCGTCGCCGACCTATTTTATCCGCTTCTTCTAAATCGAGAGCCAGGGGTTTTTCACACAGGATATGCTTACCCGCGTCGGCCGCGGCTACCGCTACATCCACATGAGTAAAAGTGGGGGTGGCTATACATACTGCCTCAACCGCCGGATCATTTAAAGCTTCCTCCAATCCGGTGTAGTATTTTTCTATACCCAATTCCTGGGCTCTTTCTTTTGCCACCGCTTGGTCTTTGTCCATCAAAGCCACCAAACGGCACTGGCTAATCCTTTTCGCGAAGTTGTTGGCATGTACCATACCCGCTCTACCCGTACCGATCATACAAATGC
>CAYTJE010000078.1:0-13077 GCA_964437855.1 uncultured Anaerolineales bacterium
ACGGATTGGCAAGCAATCCGTGGCACCCGGCGCATCGCGGCGGGTGCGGAGACCCGCCGCGCAGGAGCGCTCACTACCATTTCAGCGGCGCTTGCCAGGCCCCGCGCATCGCTTCGCAGGCGGCGTCGAGGACCGTTCGGCCGCCGACGCCCGTGACGACGAGCCGCCCGGTGTCGGTGACTTCGCCGACCCGTCCCCACGGCAGGCCGGTCACGTGTTTCTCGAAGTCGACGGCCCGCTCGCGGTCCACCTCGATGAGGAACCGGGTGGTCGATTCGCTGAAGAGGATCCGGCCGTCGTCGAGCAGGCCGCCTGCGCGCGGCACCTCTTCCAATCGGATGTCCAGCCCCAGGTCGGCGGCGAAGGCCATCTCGGCCGCCGCGACGGCCAGGCCCCCCTCCGACAGGTCGTGGCACGCCCGGACGCAGCCGTCCGCGATGGCGGCGTGGACCGCCGCAAAGATGCGCGGAGCCGTCTCGGTGTCCACCTTCGGAACGCCCATGCCGACGGCGCCGTGAGCGGCGAACCAGTGCGACCCGCCGCATTCGTCGCGCGTCTCGCCGACCAGGTAGACCGGGTTGCCGGCCGCCTTCAGGTCCATCGTGACACAGCGGGCCACGTCGTCGACGAGGGTCATGGCGCTGATGAGCAGGGTGGGGGGGATGACGATCGTTCCCTCGCCGGTGTCGTACTCGTTATTCAGGCTGTCTTTGCCGGAGATGAATGGGGCGCCGTAGGCGGTGGCCACGTCGTAGCAGGCCTTGCAGGCGAGGACGAGCGAGCCCAGGCGGTCGGGCTTGTCGCAGTTGCCCCAGCAGAAGTTGTCGAGGAGGGCGACGCGGTCGGGCCGACCGCCCACCGCCACCACGTTGCGGACGGCCTCGTCGATGCCCGCTGCCGCCATCCAGTAGGGGTCGATATCGCCGTACTTCGGGTTCATGCCGCAGCCGACCGCCAGGCCCTTGCGGCTGCCGAGCAGGGGGGTGATGACGCAGGCGTCGCCGGGGCCGTCTTCGCGCGAACCGACGAGCGGCTTGACGACGGTCTGGCCCTGAACCTCGTGGTCGTACTGGCGGACGACCCACTCCTTGGAGCAGACGTTCCAGGCGCCCAGGACGGCCAGCAGGTCGTCGGCGTAGTCGTCGCGGGCGGGGAGGGCCGGCTGGTCGTGGCGGGGCGGGTGCCACTCGGCCGCCAGTTCCCGCCGCGGCACGCCGTTGTGGAGGAAGTCCATGTCGAGGTCGGCCACCTGGTGGCCCTCGTACCGCAGGACGAGGCGGCCGGTGTCGGTGAACCGGCCGATGACGGTGGCCATGACGTCCTCGCTCGCGAACAGGGCGAGCAATTCCTCGGCGCGGTCGGGCGGGACGGCCAGGGTCATGCGTTCCTGGGCCTCGGAGATCCAGATCTCGGTGTACGAGAGGCCCTGGTACTTCAGGGGCACTTTCTCCAGGTCGACCTCGGCCCCGAGTTCGGCCCCCATCTCGCCGACGCTGGACGAGAGCCCCCCCGCGCCGCAGTCCGTGATGGCGGAGTACAGGTCGCGGTCGCGGGCCACCAGGAGGACGTCGGTCATCTTCTTCTCGACAATGGGGTTGCCGATCTGGACGGCGTGGCTGAACTCATCGCCCGTCGTGTGGGTCAGTTCGCCGCTGGAGAACGTGGCCCCGTGGATGCCGTCGCGGCCCGTTCCGCCGCCGACCACCACGACCAGGTCGCCGGCCCTTTGGTGCTTGAAGCACTTGTCCCGCGGCAGTAGACCGATGTTGCCGCAGTAGACCAGCGGGTTGCCGAGGTACCGGTCGTCGAAATACAGGGCCCCGTTGGCCGTGGGGATGCCCATCCGGTTGCCGTAGTCGCGGACGCCGCTGACGACGCCCCGCATGATCCGCTTGGGGTGCAGGACGCCGGGCGGCAGCCCGTCGGCCGGGTACGTGGGCGGGGCAAAGCAGAAGACGTCGGTGTTCAGGATGGGCTTGGACCCCATCCCCGTGCCGAGCGGATCGCGGATGACGCCGCCGATGCCCGTCGCCGCCCCGCCGTAGGGTTCCAGGGCCGACGGGTGGTTGTGCGTCTCGACCTTGAAACAGACGCACGCGTCGCCGTCGAACTCGACGACGCCGGCGTTGTCCTCGAAGACCGAGACGCACCACGGGCGGTCGAGTTCCTTCGTGGCCCGGGCGATGGTCGAGGCGAGCAGGTTGTCGATCGTCTCGCCCTCAAACGTAATCTTGCCCTTCAGCGTCTTGTGGACGCAGTGCTCGGACCACGTCTGGGCGAGGGTTTCGAGTTCCACGTCGGTGGGGTCGCGGCCGAGGGCCTGGAAGTGGTCGCGGATGGCCTGCATCTCCTTCAAGTTCAGGAACAGGCCGCCGCGCCGGCTGATGGCCAGCAGTTCGTCGTCGTCGGCCTCGGTGACGGGCACGTGGACGAGGCGGAAGTCGAAGGGTGGGGCGTTGCGGAAGACCGACCCCTCCGGGCCGTCCAGCGCCACGTCCTCGATGACGGGGTTGGCCAGGACCGCGCGGGCCACGGTCTCGAGGTCCTCTCGGGTGGGGCTGCCCGCGAAATAGTACTTTCGGGCGGTGGCGCATCGGCGGACCGCGACGCCCATGTCCTCGGCCGCCTGGAGGGTCGAGAGGGCCACCGGATCCATGACGCCGGGTTTGCGGCGGATGGTGACGGTAGGACGGGACTCGTGTGGCCCGGCCGGCTTGTCCGGCCGGGAGCCGCCGTCGGCCAGCACGTACCGCTCGACGACCGGGTCGGTCAAGAGGTCCGTCGCCACGCGCCGCACGTCCTCGGCCGGCGCATCGGCATCGAGATAAAAGAGGCGCGACGCCTCGACGCCCTCGATGCGCGCCAGGCCGAGGTCGTGAACCTCCTCCAGCACCTCGTGCCCGTGGGCGTCGTAGGCACCGGGCCGGAACCGGACTTCAATGTGCCACTCCATGGGGTCGGCCTTTCGTTGCGGCGGCGAGCCTTTCGAGCCCGCTGCATAAGCAGCAGGGTACGTTCAAGGGGGGGCGCATTCCGCGCGGCGGGGCTCCCGGCCCACCGCGCAACACGCCACGGTAGCCCTGCGCGACCGGGCAGGAGCCCCGCCGCACGGGATGTGACTTCGTGTTTGCCGCGGGGCTTGCCCCCGCGCGTGCCGTGTCGCGCGGGCCATCGGCACGCGCCGCGCAATCGCGGCGGCGAACGGAGGCACTAATCCTCGCCGACGATGCGATCGCGCCGCTGCTTGGCCTCGGCGAGCAGACGCTGGACGGCGTCGCCGTCGCGGTCGGCCAGGGCGCGGCGCAGGGCCTGGAGCGTCTCGTCGAAGCGGTCGAGGACGGCGGCGATACCGTCCGGGTTCGTCATGAGGATGTCGCGCCAGAGCCGCGGGTCGCCGCTGGCGATGCGCGTCGTATCGGCCCAGCCGGAGCCGACGAGTGGCTCGACCTCCGGCTCGAGCAGTCGGACCAGAGCGGCCGCGACGACGTGCGGCAGGTGGCTGGCCTGGGCCAGGAGCCGGTCGTGGACCTCGGGGGCCATTCGCAGGACCCGCATGCCGAGGGCCTCCCACGTGTCGGCGACGCGCTGAACGGCCGCGGCCGGCGTGCGGTCCGTGGGTGTGAGGACGCAGACGGCTCCGCGGAAGAGACGTGCGTCGGCACAGTCGATGCCACGTTTTTCGCTGCCGGCGATCGGATGGCAGCCGACCAGCGTCCGGCCGTCCGGCACGAGGGGCTCAAGCCGTCGGACGACCTCGGCCTTGGTGCTGCCGACGTCGATGACGATCGCCCCGTCGGCCAGGCTGCCGTGTGCCGCTCGCAGGAGCGGTTCGAAGAGGCTGACGGCGGTGGCAAGGACCACCAGGTCGCTGCCGCGGACGCCTTCGGCCGGGTCCAGGGTGGTCGCGTCGGCGGCCCCGCAGTCGATGGCGCGCCGGAGGGTGCTCGGCCGATGGCCGACGCCCACCACCCGGTGGGCGAGACCGGCCTGTTTCAACGCCAGGCCCAGGCTCCCGCCGATGAGCCCGGTGCCGATGATGGTAACCTGGTTCCAGGGAGTCATAGGCAATGACGGTTGGGTGCCCCTACGCTGGCATGGCCGCAGCGCGGTGTACTGTAGGTCCGGCCGGGGGACCGGTCAACAGATTTTCGCTGGCCCCTTGGCCGGTGGGCGCCGAGGCCGCTGGTTTTCGATTGATGAGACTCCTGGGGGTGCTTACAATTCAACGTCCGCCCCAGCGGAACCCGCTTGGGGGTGGGTTGGGGCGGTTGGAAGTGCCGGACCCCGCCGACGTTGAGACCTCCATGCATAAGAACCTAGACGGTTTCCAGATTCTGCGGCGTATCGGGCAGTCGAACACGGCAGAGATTTTTCACGTGGTGCGGCTGGTCGGTCGTGGCCGGGGTGGCGAGTTCGCCGCCAAGGTGCTGCGCGAGGCATACGCCCGCGACCGCATCGAACGGAGACATCTGGAGACGGAGTACCGGATCTGCTCGGTACTGGAGCATCCGAACCTGATCCACGTGCACGACCTCCAGTTGGAGGCCCTCCGGCCGTTCATCGCCATGGACCTCGTCCGCGAGGGGAAGAGCCTTCGGCAGCGGCTGGAACGGGGCCGCCCGCCGCTCGGCCCGGCGCTGGAGTGGCTGGCGGAGGTCGCCGACGGGCTCGCCTACCTGCACGAAGCGGGGTACGTGCACCGCGACGTCAAGCCGCAGAACATCGTCATCGGGCCCGGCGGGTCGGACGTGAAGGTTATCGACTTCGCCCTGGCCCGGCAGCAGGACGACTCCTTCGGCCGGTACCTGTGGCGTCGGCTGTCGGAACGGCGCCGGCCCGGCACGTGGTCGTATATGGCGCCGGAGCAGATCCGGAACAAGCGCCTGACGGGCACGGCGGACGTCTACGGCCTGGGCGTGACGCTGTACGAGGTGGTGACCGGCCGACTGCCGTACACCGGCGAGACCGCCCAGAGCCTGCTCGAACAGCATCTGTACGCGGCCATTCCCCCGCTGGGGCAGACGGGAGTGGACGTGCCCCCCGGCGTGGACGACCTGGTCCGGACCATGCTGGCCAAGGACCCTCTTGACCGACCCGCCGGGATGCGGTATGTCAGTGCGAAGTTGCGATCCGCGGCGACGGCGTGCCGGGCGACCGGCTGAAGCGGCCGACGGGTCCGGAGTCCGGGTCCAGGCACACAGGCACTTCCATGGCGCGGGTCTGCCTCGAGTTCGAGAAGCCGTTCGCGAAACTCGAAGAACAAATCCGCGAACTCGAGGAGGACCAGCGCCGCCGGCACGTCGATCACAGCGCCGAAATCCGGAACATCCGCAAGAACCTCGTGGCGATGATCCGGAAAACCTACGACGCGCTCACGCCGTGGGAGATCGTCCAGGTCGCCCGCCATCCCGACCGACCGCAGACCCTCGACTACATCGACGCCTTCGTCAAGGATTTCAAAGAACTGCACGGGGACCGGCTGTTCCGGGACGACCGGGCGGTAGTCTGCGGTCTGGGGCGCATCGCGGGCGAGAAAGTGGCGGTCGTCGGTCATCAGAAGGGCCGGGACACACGCGAGAAGGTGTCGTGTTTTTTCGGGTGCGCCCACCCGGAAGGCTACCGCAAGGCGCTGCGGGTGATGCGCCTGGCCGAGAAGTTCGGCCTGCCCGTCATCGCGTTTATCGACACGCAGGGCGCATACCCGGGCATCGGGGCGGAGGAGCGAGGCATTGCCGACTCGATTGCCGTCAACCTCCGGACGATGGCGCTGCTGAAGGTGCCGATCGTCGGCGCGATCATCGGCGAGGGGGCCTCCGGCGGGTACCTGGGCATCGGGCTGGCCGATCGGCTCCTCATGCTCCAGTACGCCTACTGTAGCGTCATTACGCCGGAAGGGTGCGCCGCCATTCTGTGGCGGACGGCCGAGAAGGCCCCCGAGGCCTCCGAGGCCCTGCGGCTGACGGCAAGCGACCTCATGGCGTTCGACGTCATCGACGAGGTCGTCCCGGAGCCCCTCGGCGCCGCCCACCGCAATCCGCGGGAGATGGCGGTGACCCTGGAACGCCGTATCGGGCGGCACCTGCGCGAACTGAAGCAGGTGCCCGTCGACGAGTTGCTCGCGCAGCGGTACGAGAAGATCCGCCGCGTCGGCGTCGTGACGGAGGTCGCCGCGGGCTCGCCCGGACCGGAGGGGTGAGACCTCCGAACGGTGGCGCTGCCCTCACCAGCATGTCATTCTGAGGCCCCGCTTGCGGGGCCGAAGAATCTCGCCGTGCGAACGCGACAACGGGAACGACCAAGGCGAGATTCTTCGTCGGCCTGAAGGCCTCCTCAGAATGACAGTCTTGAAGCCTGCCTGCAGCGGAATCAAAATTCGGGGGCCCGGCGGCCCCCGTTCGTTTTGGACGCCAGCCAGAGGACACCATGCGGTCGAGCGCCTGTGCCGTTGCCCTTGTGGTCCTGCTCGCCTTCGTGCCGGAGGTGGGGGCGGCGTCGCGCGCCGCCGAGGAAGCCGCTGCGGCCGCCGCCGGCCGCACCAGGCCTGCCGACAACACTGGGAAAAAGCATACCCTGGACGGCTCGGCGGTGGAGGACGAGGCCCCCAACACGCCCGTCGTTCCCGTCGGATGGCGCAAGCGCCTCGAGGCCGCACGACAGGAGGCCTCCGAGCGCGGTCTGTGCACGCTCATCTACTTCCGGGCCGACTGGTGCAAGCCGTGCCGGCTTATGGAGCAGGGGACCTTTCTCGTGCCGGCGGTCGCCCAGTTCATGAACCGGCACTTCATCCCGGTCCGGGTGGACGATTCCGCCGGCCGGGGCAAGGTGGCCAAGGCGTACAAGATCCGCGTATACCCGTCCGTGCTGTTCCTGGACCCGGGGGGCGAACCGCTGCACCTGGTCCTGGGGCCGCGGACGCCCGAGCGGTTCTATCGGCTCATGGAGCAAGTGAAGACACTGCCCGCGCTGATGGACCGGCAGCACGCGCATCCGGACAGCCTGGAGGCCAACTTCGCCCTCGGCAACGCCTTCGCGAAACTCAATCACCTGAAACGGGCCGCGCCTTATCTGGAAAAAGCCGCCCAACTCGACCCGGAGAACGCCCACGGCCGTAAGAGCCAGGCCCGGCTTATCCTGGCGGTCGTCCCGCTGGAGGACGGGAACTCGGCCCTCGCCCTGGCGAATCTGGAGGATTACCTGGACACCTTCGGCGAGGCTCCCGAGGCCCCCGTCGCCGTCTGGTACCAAGGCACCATCCTGTACCAGGACGGTAAGTTGGCGGAGGCGAAGCGGTACTTCGGGGAGATCGTCCGGCGGTTCCCAAAGCACCACAAGGCGTACGAGGCCGACAAGGCCATCGAACACATCGACGCCCGGCTCCGCGCCGAGGCCGAGGCGGGCGAGGCCGGGACCGAGACCGACGCGGGCGAGGGCGAGGAGACACCGGAACCGCCCCCGAACCCGATTAACGACCGGCCCGAACCCAAAGGCTGAGCCCCGCGGGGACCGGCGCCGGACACGATCGCGAGGAACGCCGGGCCGGACCACCCGGTTCAAACTCGCGACACCCGCGCACCGCCAGTCAGGAGAACCGTCATGGCCTCTCAACGCACCTCCGGGGAGGGGAGCGAACGCGTCTCGCGTCGCCGTTTCGTGACCGGCGCCGCCGCCGCGGCCGCCGCCGTCACGGTCGTCCCGCGCCACGTGCTGGGCGGTCCCGGCCGGCAGCCCCCGAGCGACACGCTGAACATCGCCGGCGTGGGCATCGCCGGCAAGGGGTTCCACGACCTCCAGTCGGTCTCGAGCGAGACCATCGTGGCCATCTGTGACGTCGACGCCCGCCAGGTGGCCCGCGGCCTGAAGCAGTGGCCCAAAGCCAAGGGCTACAGAGATTTCCGAAAGATGCTCGACGAGCAGAAAGACATCGACGCCGTCAGCATCGCCGTCCCCGATCACAACCATGCCGTCATCACGATGGCGGCGCTGAAGCGCGGCAAGCACGTCTTCTGCCAGAAGCCGCTGACGCACTCCGTGTACGAGGCGTTCGCCGTCGGCGAGGCCGCGAAGCAGTACGGCGTGGCCACCCAGATGGGCAACCAGGGGCAGGCGTCCGAGGGGGCGCGCCTCGTCTGCGAGATGATCTGGGACGGCGCCATCGGCCGCGTCCGCGAGATCCACGCCTGGTCGAACCGCCCGCACCGCATCTCGCCGCGCGGCATCCGCCGGCCGACCGACACCCCGCCCGTCCCCGACTGGCTGGACTGGGACCTGTGGGTCGGCCCGTCGCCGATGCGGCCGTACCATCCGTGCTACCACCCGTTCGCGTGGCGGGGATGGTGGGACTTCGGCACCGGCGTCCTGGGCGACATCGGCTGCCATCAACTCTCGACGGTCTTCAAGGCGCTCGACCTCCAGCACCCGACGAGCGTGGAGGCGTGCTCGACAAACGAGCAGGAGCCGCCCGAGGTCCACAACGAAACCGCGCCGATCGCCTCGATCACCACGTACAAGTTCCCCGAGCACAAGGGCCACGGGCCGATCACCCTCAGGTGGTACGACGGGGCGATGCGGCCGCCGCGGCCGGAGGGGCTCGAACCCGGCCGGGAGTTCGGACGGAACGACGGGACGATGATCGTTGGCGAGGAGGGCATTATCCTGGGCCACCGGCTGATTCCGGAATCGCGGCAGAAGACGTACGGCCGGCCGCCGCGGAAACTGGAACGCTCGCCCGGCCATCACAAGGAATGGCTCATCGCCGCCAAGGGCGGGAAGCGCGCCGGCAGCGACTTCGTCGACCACGCCGGCCACCTGGCCGCCGTCGTCCTGCTGGGCAACTGCGCCATCCGGACGCGGACGAAACTGATGTGGGACGCCAAGGCCCGGCGGTTCACCAACTCCGAGGAGGCCAACGCCCTCCTCAATCCGCCGTACCGCAAGGGGTGGACGCTGTAGGGCACCGGCCGCGTCGCGCCGCGGCACGAGACCGCAGAGACGGGTCGGCGAGTGGAGGGCGCCGGGTGCTGCTCAAGACGTCTATCGTGCGGCTGGCCGTCTGCCTGGGGATGATGTTGGGCGCGTCCGTACGCGCGGACGACGTCGACCGGCGCTACCTGGCGCTGGACCGGTCGCTCCACGGTTCGCTTACCCACGCCCGGATGGTGCTGGGCACGAGCAGCCACACGCGGAAGATCACGTCCACGATGGACCAGCCGTGGCAGAAGGGCCGAAGCCTGCAGCATGGCGCCATCACCGGCGTGTTCCAGGACCATGGCGGTCTGTACCGGATGGTTTACCACGCCCGGCCGAACCCCGACGAATCGGTCGTCGACGACACGGCCGTCATGCGGAGCCGGGACGGAATCCACTGGGAGCCGTATACGACCGACGTCAAGGTGGACGGAAGCAATCTCATCCGTGTGAAGGATACCCCCCGGCCGGGCAGCGTCACGGTGTTCTATGATTCCCGCGCGCCGGAATCGGAGCGGTATAAGGCGGTGAAGGGTGAGGCCAACGCGTCGTACGTGACGGCCTCGGCCGACGGCGTCCACTTCGGCCCCTTGACCAAGGTGTTCGACCACCGGAACGAGCACATCATCTCGGCGTTCTACGATACGCGGCGCGGCCAATACGTGATGTACGGCCGGATTCGCGGCCCCAAGTCCTGGATCAGGCATAACGGGAAGCCGGGGCTCGACAACCAGCGGCGCGGCGCCGCCATGCATGCCACCTCGGGCCAATGGCGCGACCCCTGGGACAACGTCGGCAACACCGTGCTCGACCCGGAGGTCATCTGGGATTATGCCGATGGCTACAATGCCCGCCGTCCCCGGGCCGGCACGGGCATCCGCCCCGATTTCTATCAGCCGGCCGTGTCGCCGTACCACGGCCAGTACATCGGCATGCCCACCACGTTCTACCGCGACGCCCGGCGCCAGTACAATTCGGACAAGGATTACGCCTGGACCGGCACCGGGCCGCAGTACCCGACCCTCATGCACAGCCTGGACGGCGTCCATTTCACGCTCGCGGATACGTCGCTGCGAGGCGCCCATTCGATCCTCGACCTGACGCCGCACCTGCGCCGCAACCCCGCGCCGGACGGAACCTGTCGCAACGAGCGCGAAGTGGGCCAGATTCACGCCGCGCCGACCATCCTGGAAACCAAGGACAGGCTGCTCCTCTACTATTTCGTCCGCAACGACACGCACTACGAAGGCTACGAAGGTGAGCGGGAAGACCGCGGCCACTACCTGACGGAACTGCGGGTCGACGGCTTTGCGGGCATCCGGGCCGATAAGGGTCGCGTGGGCGAGTGGCGCACCACCCCGGTGCCTGTACCCGACGGCGCGCGCGCCCTCCGGGTCAATGCCAAGGTGGGCGGCCGGCTGCGCCTCGAAGTGCTCGATGCCAAGGGCGTGCCCGTTGAAACGCTCTCGCTGGACGACTCGGTGGCCTTTACGGGCGACGAAATCCGTGCGCCGGTGCAATGGAACTCCGGCCGGTTCGCGGCGGTCGCCGGCCGGAAGGTGCAACTGCGATTCGTGATCGAGGACGGCGAAATCTACAGTTTCGCGTTCTCGGACGCTGAGCCACCCTCGGCCCCGTCGCGCCGGCCCCGCTGACTTCCCCGGCGCAAGCCTATCAGGTTTGGTCCTCCCCGTGCCCGTCCAGATGCCGGGCCAGGTACCGGCCGGTGTGGCTCTCGGGGACCGCGGCGACGGTCTCGGGCGTGCCCTCGGCGACGATCGCGCCGCCATCTTGACCGCCGCCCGGCCCGAGGTCGATGATCCAATCGGCGCTCTTGATGACCTCGTAGTTATGTTCCACGACCAGCACCGTGTTGCCCATGTCCACCAGGCGGTTCAGCACGTCCAGCAGCCGCTGGATGTCCGCGAAGTGCAGGCCCGTCGTCGGCTCGTCCAGGACGTACAGCGTCTGGCCGGTCGCCCGTTTGCCGAGTTCGGCCGAGAGTTTCACCCGCTGCGCCTCGCCGCCCGAGAGGGTCGTCGAGTTCTGCCCGAGTTCGATGTACCCGAGCCCGACGGCCTCCAGCGTTTCGAGTTTGTGGACGATGCGCTGGAAGTTCTCGAAGAAGCGGACGGCCTCGCTCACGTGCATGTTCAGCACGTCGGCAATCGTCTTGCCGCGGTAGGTGATCTCGAGCGTCTCGCGGCCAAAGCGCGTGCCCTTGCACGCCTTGCAGGTGACGTACACGTCGGGCAGGAAGTGCATCTCGACCTTTCGGACGCCCTGGCCCTGGCACGCCTCGCACCGTCCGCCCTTGGTGTTGAAACTGAACCGCCCGGGCCCGTAACCGCGCACCTTCGCCTCGCGCGTGCGGGCGAAGACCCGCCGGATGTGGTCGAACACCTTCGTGTACGTGGCGGCGTTGGAGCGGGGCGTCCGTCCGATGGGGCTCTGGTCGATTTCGATGACCCGGTCGATTCTTTCCACGCCCGACAGGCGCCGGTGCGCGCCGGGCTTGACGCGCGACCCATACAGCCGACGCCGCAGCGCCGGCACGAGCGTCTGCGCCACCAGGGTGCTCTTGCCGGACCCGCTGACGCCCGTCACGCAGACGAGGCAGCCGAGGGGGACGGTGACCTTGATTGTCTGGAGGTTGTTCTCCGCCGCCCCGTACAGGCGGATGCTCTCGCGCTTCTTCGCCGGGCGGCGCTCGTCCGGGACGGTGATGGTTTCCTCGCCGGCGAGGTAATGGCCGGTCAGCGAGTCCGGCGAGGCGGCCACCTCCTCCACGGTGCCCTCGGTCACGACCCGCCCGCCGCGCTCGCCCGCACCGGGGCCCATGTCCACCACGTGGTCGGCGGTGCGGATGGTGTGCTCGTCGTGCTCGACGACCATGACGGTGTTGCCCAGGTCGCGCAGGCGGCATAGGGTGTCGAGCAGGCGGTGGTTGTCGCGGGCGTGGAGGCCGATGGTCGGCTCGTCCAGGACGTAACAGACGCCCACCAGCCCGCTGCCGACCTGGGTGGCGAGGCGGATGCGCTGGGCCTCGCCGCCGGAGAGGGTGTCCGAGGCGCGGTCGAGCGTCAGGTACTCGACGCCCACGTCCAGGAGGAACCGCAGCCGGTTTCGGATCTCGGCCAGGACCTGGCGGGCGATCGTCCCCTTGGTGCCGACCAGCCGGAGCCCGTCGAAGAACGCGGCGGCCTGCTCAACGCTCATCGCGGTTATCTCGTGGAGCGGCTTGTCGGCGATGCGGACGGCCCGGGCCTCGGGCCGGAGCCGAGCCCCCTTGCACGCGGGGCAGGGCTGCGGGCTCATAAAATCACCCAGCCACCGCCGGACGTAAGCGCTGCGGGTTTCCTCGCCCAACCGCTCCAGGCTCGGGATGACGCCGTCCCACTCCGCTTCCGGGGCCGGGCCGCTGCCGGCGGCGCGCTTCATCGTCCCGCCGTACAGGAGGACCTTCCGGACGCGTTTGGGCAACTTGCGGAACGGTTTCCGATCATCGACGCCGAACTCGCGGATGAAATGCTCGAGCGCCTCGGCATAGAACGATCGGTATCGCCGGGGGCCGTCGTGCCACGGGGCGAGGGCGCCCTCGGCCAGCGAGCGATCCGGGTCCGGGACGACGAGATCCTCGTCCAGGGCCTGAAGGATGCCCAGACCGTGGCACTCCGGGCACGCCCCGTAGGGGCTGTTGAAACTGAACAGGCGCGGCGTGAGTTCCTCCAGGCTCACGTTGCACTTGGTGCAGGCGTACCGCTCGCTGTAAAGGGTGTTCTCCCACTCGCCGGTCGATGTCTCGTGGCAGACGAGCACCAGGCCGTCGCTCATCCGCAGGGCCTGCTCGACCGAATCCGTCAGCCGGCCGCGGACGGCCTCCTTGACGATCAGGCGGTCGACCACGGCCTCGATGGTATGGCGTCGGCGTTTGTCCAGGTCCGGCACCTCGCGGACCTCGTGCATCTGGCGGTCGATGCGGACGCGGACGAAGCCGTCGGCCACGATGGTGCGGATGACGTCCTTGTGCTCGCCCCGCTGGCCCCGCACCAGGGGCGCCAGGACCATCAGGCGGGTGCCCTGCGGCAGGTCCATGACGCGGTCGACGATTTC
>CAYTJE010000079.1:0-12929 GCA_964437855.1 uncultured Anaerolineales bacterium
CGATCCGCTCGATGATCCGCGTCTTGATCTGGCCGTACGGAATCTCCGTGACCACGATCTGGCCCTTGCCGCCGCGCGTTTCCTCGGCGTGGGCGCGGGCCCGGACCGTGACGGTGCCCCGGCCGGTGGTGTAGCCCTCGACGATGCCCGACCGCCCGCAGATGAGGCCGCCGGTGGGGAAGTCCGGCCCCCGGACGATCTGCATCAGGTCCTTGACGGGGATGTCCGGGTTGTCGATGACGGCGATGGCGGCGTCGCAGACCTCGCCGAGGTTGTGCGGCGGGATGCTGGTGGCCATGCCCACCGCGATGCCGCTTGACCCGTTGCACAGCAGGTTCGGGAACTTGGCCGGCAGGACGGTCGGTTCGGTGCGCGTCTCGTCGTAGTTGGGCTCGAAGTCGACGGTGTCCTTCTGGAGGTCCTCGAGCATCTCGGTGGCCATCTGGGCCAGGCGGGCCTCGGTGTACCGCATGGCGGCGGGCGGGTCGCCGTCGATCGACCCGAAGTTGCCCTGGCCCTCCGCGAGCGGGTACCGCTCCGAGAACGGCTGGGCCATTCGCACCAGCGTCGGGTACACGATCGCCTCCCCGTGCGGATGGTAGTTGCCGGAGGTGTCGCCGGCGATCTTGGCGCACTTGCGGAACCGGCTGCGGGGCCCCAGGCCGAGGTCGTTCATTGCCACCAGGATCCGCCGCTGGCTCGGCTTCAGGCCGTCGCGGACGTCGGGCAGGGCGCGGCTGACGATGACGCTCATGGCGTAGGTCAGGTACGCGTCCTTCATCTCCTCTTCGATAAAGAGTTCCTGGATGTTTTCGGGCTGGTTGAGTCGGGTCACGTGGCGGGCGTCCTTGTGTTGCGTGTATGGTTGTAAGCGCTTGCGAAACAGGGACTTGCACGCCCCGTTTCGGGCCGGAACCGGCCACCGCCATCCTACCCGAAACGGCCCCGATTCACAACGAAAATCGGCCCGTTTCGGGGCGGGAAAACCACCTCCCGAGCCCGGCCCCCCGCACCCTCGTGAGCCGCGACCGGCCCCCCGCGCCCTCCCGAGCCGCGACCGTAAGGTCGCGGGTACCTTCTCCCGCGGCGCGATGCCCCCCCATGTGGTTGGCGCGGCGGGTCTCGAGCACGCCGCTGTCATGCTGAGCGCAGCGAAGCATCTCGCCGTGCGAAAGCCAAAAGGCCACGACGAGATTCTTCGTCGCGGCTTCGCCGCTCCTCAGAATGACATTGCCTCGCTCGCCTGCCCGTTCCCGCCCCCGCGGTTGACCCTTACCCCCGCCCGCCCTATGATGGCGTCCATGCGAATCGCCCTGGCCCAACTGAACCCGACGGTCGGCGACATCGCCGGCAACGTGGCGCGCCTCCTCGATGCCCACCGCCGGGCGGCCGACGAGGGCGCCGACCTGGTCGTCACGCCGGAGATGTCGATCCTCGGCTACCCGCCGAAGGACCTTCTGCTGAAGCCGCGCTTCGTGGCCGACGGCCTGGCCGCCGTCCAGCGCCTCGCCCGCCAGGTGGACCGGCCCGGGCTGCTGGTCGGCTGCGCCTCGCGCCGGGAGGGCGCGCGAGGCCGGCCGCTCCACAACACGGTGGCCCTGGTCGCCGGCGGGCGGGTGGTCGGCACGGTGCACAAGCGGCTCCTGCCGTTCTACGACGTTTTTGACGAGACCCGCTACTTCGAGCCGGCCTCCGATTCGCGCGTCATCCAGTGGGCGGGCGCCCGCCTCGGCTTCATGCTGTGCGAGGATATGTGGGCCGACGAACCCGCCGGCCCCATCGCCCGCTTCTACCACGGGAACCCGGCGGCGGACCTCGCCGCCGACGGCGCCGACGTCCTCATCGTCGCCAGCGCCTCGCCGTTCGGCATGGGCAAGGGCGCCGTGCGCCGCCGGGTGGCCGGCGCGCTGGCCCGACGTCACGGCCGGCCGGTCGTGTATCTCAACCAGGTGGGCGGCAACGACGACCTCGTCTTCGACGGCTCGAGTTTCGCCGTGGCGCCCGACGGACGGCTCCTCGCGCACCTGCCGGCCTTCCAGGAGGACCTCCAGGTGCTGGAGATCCCGCCGCCGGCCGAGGCGACGCCGGTCGACCCGGACCAGGTCCTGCCCGACCGGGACGAATCCGTCCGCCGGGCCCTCGTCCTGGGCCTCAGCGACTACATGCGGAAGGTCGGCTTTACGGACTGCGTGCTCGGCCTCTCGGGCGGCGTGGACTCCAGCCTGGTGGCCTGCCTGGCGGCCGAGGCCGTCGGACCGGAGCACGTGCGCGGCGTGGCGCTGCCCAGCCGGCACTCGAGCCGCGAGAGCCGCGAGGACGCCGAGGACCTGGCCCGGCGCCTGGGCATCCATCTCCAGACCATCCCCATCGAGGCCCCCCACGCCGCCTTCGAGACGGCCCTGGCCGACGCCTTCGCCCGCGCCGAGCCCGACGTGACGGAGGAGAACATCCAGGCCCGCGTGCGCGGCACCATTCTGATGGCCCTCTCGAACAAGTTCGGTTACCTCGTGCTGGCTACCGGCAACAAGAGCGAGGTCAGCGTCGGCTACTGCACGCTCTACGGCGACATGGCGGGCGGGCTGGCCGTCATCGGCGACGTGCCCAAAACGCTCGTCTATCGGCTGTGCCGGCGGATCAACGAGACCGACCCGCGCCGGCCGGTGCCGGAGCGGGTGCTCACCAAGCCGCCGAGCGCGGAACTCGCGCCCGGCCAGACGGACCAGGACGCCCTCCCGCCCTACGACGTGCTCGACGGCATCCTTGACCGGTACGTCCACGACGAGGCCTCGCAGGAGGAGATCGTGGAGGCGGGGTTCGACCCTGCGACCGTCGCCCGCGTGGTCCGGATGGTCGACGGGGCCGAGTACAAGCGGCAGCAGGCCGCCCCCGTGCTGAAGGTCACGAGCCGGGCGTTCGGCATCGGCCGACGCATGCCCATCGCCCAGCGGTACGAGCCGGGCGAGGCGTAGCGGGCGGGTTCTCCCTCTCCCTGGATGGGAGAGGGTTGGGGTGAGGGTGAAGCGAAGCGCGGCGGGTCTCCGCACCCGCCGCGCAACGGGTTCGGTGCACCCGCCGCGCTTTCCTGAATGGAGATTGGCCGCATGAGCGACGAGCGCGACGCGGCCCCCCGCCCCGGTTTCTGGGGCCAGGTCCGCGCCTCCCTGCCGCGCAACGTCCTCGTCCTCGGCATCGTCTCGTTCCTGACCGATTCCTCCAGCGAGATGATGATGTGGACGGTGCCGTTCTTCATCGCCCTGCTGGGCGGCGGGGCGGTGTGGGTGGGCGTGGTCGAGGGTCTCAGAGAGAGCCTCTCCAGCCTCCTGAAACTCGCCAGCGGCTGGGTCTCCGACAAGGTCGGCCGGCGCAAGCCGCTGGTGGCCCTCGGGTACGCCGTCTCGACGGCCGTCAAGCCGGCCCTGGCCCTGGCGGCGGTGCCGTGGCACGTGCTGGGGCTGCTGGGCCTGGAGCGGGTGGGCAAGGGCGTCCGGACGGCTCCGCGCGACGCCCTCATTGCCGGCGTCGTGGAGGGGAAGCACCGCGGCAAGGCGTTCTCGTTCCATCGGATGATGGACCACGCGGGCGCGGTCGTCGGCCTGCTCGCCGGCACCGTGCTCGTCGCGACCCTGTTCGACTATTTCCGGGCCAAGCCCGCGAGCGCGGGCTACGAGCCGGCCGACGTCTTCCGGTTCATGTACGTCCTGGCGGCGGTGCCGGCGGCGCTGGCGGTGGTGGCGGTCCTGGTCTTCGTCCGCGAACGGCCGGGCGAGACGAAGAAAGGCGTGGCCCTCAACTTCCGCGCCGGCTACGACCGCAGGTTCTGGTGGTTCCTCGCGGCGCTGCTGGTCTTCGCCCTCGGCAACTCCTCCGACATGTTCCTGCTGATCCGCGCCGGCGAGGTCCTGGACTATCGAGTCATCCTGACGGAGGCCGAGCGGGCCGAGATGGCCGAGGCCTGGTCCTTCCCCTGGCAGTTGCCGCTCATGTTCCTGGTGCTGTCGCTCGCGAAGATGGCGTTCAGCCTGCCGGGCGGCTTCGTGGCCGACCGCATCGGCCGGGCCCGGACGCTGGCCGTCGGGTGGGCCGTGTATGCGGCTGTCTACATCCTTTTTGGTTTTGCGACCGACGCCTGGCAGACGTGGGCCCTGTTCGTGGCGTACGGCCTGTTCTACGGGTTCACCGAGGGCGTGGAGAAGGCGGTGGTGGCGGACTTCGTCCGGCCGCAGGTCCGCGGGTCGGCCTACGGGCTGTACGCCTTCGCGGACGGCATCGCCAAGTTCCCCGCCAGCCTCCTGCTGGGCGTCCTGTACCAGCAGTACGGGGCGGCGGTGGCGTTCGGCGTGGGCGGGGGATGCGCGGCCGCGGCGTGCCTGATGCTCCTGTGCCTCCCGGGCGCCTGCCGGCGGCGCGGGGCCGCGCCCTCGTAGGCTTCGTTGCCATTCCTGTTTCACCGCAGAGTACAGCGAGAGCCCGAGTGGGCCGGAGGCGCATGACGGTGCTGTGTTTGGGTCTCTCCCCGGCTTCCGCTGTTGTCGTTAACCCAATTCCTCTTTGCTTTTCTCTGCGTTCTCGGCGCTCTCTGCGGTAAAATCGATGCGCCAGATGCGTTCAGGCAAGGCGACGCCATGCTCCAATGCAAGGACTGCGAGTTCGGCGAGGTCGACGACCACGGCAACGTCCGCCTGCGGTGCAACCCGCTGACGAACATCAAGGAGCCGGAGTGCCTCTTGAAGTGGCAACTGGTCCGCCTCGATCTCATGACGCGGGCGTACATGGCGACCATCCGCGAGTACAAGAAGATCCGCCCCCTCCAGGAAAAACTCTACCGCCGCATGAGCCGCGAGATGGACGAGATGGACGAGGCCGACCGCTGGAAATACCCCGACGAGGACGAGGAACACGGGGCCGATGACGGGGACGACGACGGGGCCGACGACCTCCCACCCCTGGACGACCGGCTCTAAACCTACTACGCTACGAGCCGCCGGTCGTGGAGCCCGAAGGGCTCCGAGAGATAAGCCCAGGGCATCGCCCTGGGGCTTGGAGGTGGCCTTGATGACCTCCGAGCCCTGAAAGGGCGACACGAGGCTTACGCCCTTACAGGGCTTGGTTCGTGGAAAATCGTTCCAAAACCCAGGGCGTTGCCCTGGGCTAGCGTGTTTCAGCCCTTCGGGCTGGACAGCAACGACCGACAACATGGCCTTCGTAGCGTTGTAGGGCTAAGCAATCCGACATAAGTTTTACGCGGTGGGTTTGGAGTACCCACCGCGCAGGTAGGTGCTGGGCCGCGGCGGGTAGGAAGACCCTCCGTGCGCGAGTGGGGTAAGGGGTAGGAGAAGCGCGGCGGGTGCGTCCATACGGAGGCGTATGCCGAGACCTGCCGCGCGAGTTTATAGGATCTTAGACCGGCCAAGACGCGTAAGGAGACCGACGATGTGTGAAGACTGCGGCTGTCAGCATCCCGAGCATCTCAAGACCACGCCCCAGGAGTGCACGCCCGAGCAGATCGAGGAGTGCCACGGCTCGGCCGATGAGCACCCCTGCTGCGACGAGTCGGAGTAGGCGGGGGCGCGGGGGTCGATGGGCGCGCGGCTTCCGCGCGCCGGAGCGCCGTGCTCGCCGCCGCGCTTGTCCAGTACGGACCTGTATGGGTGCGGCGCGGTGTCCAAGACTGGACACCGCGCGGGGCGTAGGTGATGTGGGGTGAGAAAGCCTGCGCAAAAAACGGGCGCGGCCCGTACGGGTGTACGGACCGCGCTACCGCCTATGCCGATGGCGGGTTACTCAACGGCCTGGATGTCGGCCGTGCCGCGGATGACCTCCGCCTCGTCGATCCGCTGCCAGAGGGCGCGCTGGACGAGGTCCAGGAGTTCGGCCAGGTTCGTCAGGTGCTTGGCCTGCTCCACGCGCTGGCGTCCGAGGAGTTTCTCGGCCCAGCCGAGGGCGATGTCGGCCCCTTCGGCCGGGCGGAGCACGCCCCACCGGGTGACCGGCTCGGTGGGCACCTGTTCGCCGGCGGCCGTCATGGCGTCGGCCAGGCTCGCGCCGTTGCCGGCGGCGGTGTCGATCGTCCGCTTCACGCCGGCCGGCGAGGTGCCGACGATGAGCCAGTCGTCGGTGACGGCCACGGTCAGTCCGATGTCGTCGGCCCAATCGCCGAGCATTTTCCGCAAGGCGTCGGGCGCCTCGATGATGACCATGGAGGCGCCGCCGTAGGTGGCCTCGCGGACGTTGACCGAGACGGGCTCATCGCCCTTCTTGCTGAGCGCGCCGAGCATCATGGCCTTGGCGGCCAGGCTGTCCTTGAAGGCGTGGGCCACGGGCCGGCCGGTCCCGGTCAGGCGGACCATGGCCACCAGGCTCGGCGGGCCGCCGTTCTCCCCCTTGAGCAGGGCGGCGGCGGCCTCCGGGCCGATGGCGTCGAGAATCCCCTCCAGGGGATGACCGGGGACCCAGCTCCGGACGAACATCTCGGCCTTGCGGACGGCTTCCTCGCCGGCCGGCAGGCTCAGCATCTTCTGCTTCGCCTTCTCCCACATGGCCTGCGGATGCACCGCGCTGGCGACGGCGGCCACGGCGGCGTCCGGCAGCCGCGACGGACCGGTCAACCTTACCGGCCGGGTGAGGCGGATGTCGCCGGCACCGCTGACGAGCCGCCACTCGAAGTGGACCCGGCTGTCGCTCTCGGGGTACATGGCCACGGCGCCGGGGGTGTGGCGCGGCGGGACCTTGGCGGCGTAGGCGCGGGCGCGCCAGCCGGCGGGCAGGTCCTTGACGGCCATGGCGAAGTGGCCCTCGGTGCCCAGGGTTGCCCCGCCGCCCACGGCCGCGTCGAGCACCTGGTGGAGTTCATCGGCCCGGGGCCGGGTGATCATCAGGACGCCGCCCGCAAAGGCCATCCGGTCGGTGTGCCGGTCCGTCTGGACCTCCCAGATGGCGACGTCGAGGTGTCGGCCCACCTCCTTGCCGCCGACCGCCTTGATGAGTTGCTCGGCCTGGGTGTTGGTGGCCTCTGTCAGGAAGACGCCGTACGGCTTCTTCGGGTCGCCGGAGGGCAGGAGCACCAGGGCGCACCGGCCGCCCAGGTACGTCCGCAGGGCCTCCGCCTCGGTCATGTCGAGGCGTTTGAGGAGTTCCTCGATCCGCTGCTGGGCCTGGGCGTACCGCTCGCTGGCCCGCCACTGGCGGGCGGCCTCGGTCTTCTGGAGGGCCTCCCAGAAGGGGGAGTCGAGCAGGTCCTGCCGCAGGCCGGCGGCATTATTGACCTCCACCAGCCCCACGGCCTGGGGCGGGACGCGGTTGGCCATCTCCAGGCCGGCCTCCGCCCGGGCGCCGCTTGCCGCCAGCGCCAGGGCCAGGCCCGTTACCACGAGTCGCGTGAGTCGCATGTCAGTCCACCTCCGTTGCGTTGGGTCCGCCCGCCGGGGCGGGGTCGGACGGGTCCTCGGATATCAGGGTCCGCGGGACGGAAATCGCCTCCGAGGCGATGGCCAGCGGGCCTTTCAGATCGTCCCACACGGTCGCCAGGGCACCGGTGACCGGGGACGGGGCTTCCTCTGTCTCTTGGGGAGCGGGGACGTAGGCGTCGGCCATGCGGGGAAGCGGGCCCAGCAGGTCGCCCACGATGTCGGTCGGGGCGATGGGCTCCGGCCGGCCGGGCCAGAGGCCGGCGATGGCCGCCACCAGGGCGGCGACGGCTGCCGCGGCCGCGACCCACCGCAGGGGGTGCCGCCGTGCCGTGGCCCGGGGCGACGCCGGGGCCGGGGCGATGCGGTCCAGGAGCGCCCGCCGGCGGTCGGGCGGCAGGTCCGCCCCCTCGCCGAGACGCGCCAGCACCGGGTCCCGCAGGTCCGCGTCCGTCGGGTCGGTCGGTCGAGTCATGTCAGGTCTCCGCTTGATGCGGCGCCGGGGGTCCGCTGGGCCGCCAGGAGGGCGTCGGCCCGCCGGCGAATCTGGTTCCGGCTGCGGTGCAGCCACGTCTTGACGGTGCCGGCGGGGGCGTCGAGGATGCGGCCGATGGCCTCGCAGGATTCGCCCTGGGCGTAGAAGAGGAGGACGGCCGCCCGCGGCTTCGGGTCGAGTTCGCCGACCGCCCGCCACACGGCCGCCAGGCGCCGGCGGTCGTGCTCGGCGTCGGCCACCTGGCGCCAGGGTTCGCCCCGCTCGTCGGCGAGGCCGGGCGGGACGGGGCCGGTCGGCCGCCGCTTCCGCCACCGCGCGAGCACCAGGTTGGTCGCGATACGGGCCAGGTACCCCTCGAACCGCCCGTTCGCTTGCAGGCCGTCGAGTGTGGCGAAGGCCCGCGCGTAGGTTTCCTGGACGACATCGTCGGCCTCGTCGGTTTGCCGCGTGAGCCGCATGGCCAGCCGCCACAGGCCGTCGATGGTTCGCTCGACCAGGTCGCGCCGGGCCGCGGGGTCGCCCCGGGCGGCCCGCCGGACGATCTCCCAGGCGACGGCGTCGGGCATGGCGCTGCCTTTGTGGTGCCGGTTCATGCACCCATTCTAATGCGCGGGCCGGGGAACGGGTTTCAGAAAATGGGCGGGCGGGGCAGGCGGGTGGTGTCCCGCGCGGCGGCCCAGGAGGGCCGCCGCGCTGCGCCCGAGGGGCCGTGTTCGCCGCCGCGCTTACGCGGCGAATCCGGGCCGCGTCCGAACCGTTCGCTTGACACGCTGCGCCCGGCCGCATAGCATCGGTCCGACCGGTCGCCGGGGGGTTCCGAGGAATCGGCTATGCGGGTTCTGTGGGTCTCGCCCCACTGTTGGCCCGACTACGTGCTTCGGTCGCCGGGGCTGGGCACCAAGTCCCAGGGCGGGCAGACGGTGGTCATGTACCATTGTCCCCGGGCGCTGACCGAGGTGGACCCCGACTTGCACATCGACGTGTACGCCCGCATGGAGACCGGCGAGCCCGAGGTGGTGGAGTTGGGCGAGCGCGTGCGGCTCATCCGGTGCCTGGCCGGCGCCCCCGACGGCTACATCCCCAAGGAGCGGTTGTGGTTCGGCCCGATCCAGCAGTTCTGTGACCAGGTGGACTCATACGCCCGCCGCCGCGGCCTCTCGTACGACTTGGTGCACGGTCATTACGCGGACGGGTGGTACGCGGCCCACGACCTGGCCGGGCGGTGGGGCGTGCCCTACTGCCTGACCACGCACTCCCTGGGCCGGCGGAAGCGGGCCAACTGCCTGGCCATGAAGGAGGCGTCGGAGGCGGAACTGGACGAGGCGTACGCGTTCCCGGTCCGCATCCGGCACGAGGAGGAGGCGCTGGCCGGGGCCAGCCGGGTCTTCCCCCTGACGCGCGAGGAGGGCGAGTACCTGCTCGACCATTACGAGGGGGCGCGGCGGGAGGCGATCCGGCCGATCCCGAACGGCGTGCTCCTGTCGCGTTTCGACCCGCCCGATGCGGAGAAGGCGGCCGCCCTCCGCGCCCGACTCGGCATCCGCGACGACGCCCTGGTGGTCCTCCAGGCGGGACGCGTGGACCACCGGAAGGGGCAGCGGGAGTTGCTGGCGGCCGCGCCGCGCGTCATCGGCGAGGTACAGCGCGACGGCTCGCGGGGCCTCGTGTTCCTGATCGTGGGCTGGACCGAGAGCGCGCTGGCCCGGGACCTGGAGCGGCAGGCGCGCGAGGCGGACCTGGGCGACCACGTCATCTTTCACCCGCCGGTGCCCCGGCGCGACATGCCGCCCTACTTCTGGCTGGCCGACGTGTACGCCCTGACATCGACTTACGATATATTCCCGATCGTGCTGCTCGAGGCGATGGCCAGCCGGCTGGGGCTCGTGGCGTCGAAGAACGGCGGGGCGTCCGAGGTCCTCTCGTCCGGCGACGACGGGCTGCTCGTGGACCCGTACGATATCGACGAGGTGACGGGGGCCCTGGGCCGGGTGCTGGCCGACGGGGCCCTGCGCCGGCGCCTCGGCGACGAGGCCTTCCGCAAGGTCCGGGAGCGGTACACCTGGCGGAAGGTGGCCGAACGCCTGGACCGCGAGTACCGCGAGATGGTGGAGGACGGCGCGGGATGAAAGACGACACGATCCGGGTCAAGCCGTGGCACCGGCGGGCGGCGGGCGCGGTGCTCGAAACGGTCCGCGACGCCATCGGGCCGAAGTACACGGTCTCGATCGGCGGGGAGTCGGGGTCCGGCAAGTCCGAGATCGCCACCGCCCTGGCCGAGGCCCTGGAGGCCGAGGGCCTGGCGGCCGGCATCCTCCAGGCCGATGATTATTTCATCTACATGTCCCGCGAATGCGACGCCCTCCGCCGGCAGTGCCTGGACCTGGTCGGCCCGCGCGAGGTGAAACTCGATTACCTCGATGCCCACCTCCGCGCCTTCAAGCAGGGCGCCGACGACCTCTACAAGCCCGTGGCGGTCTACCACGAGGCACGCTTCGAGCACGAGGTGATGCCCGTGGGCCACCTGCGGGTCCTCCTGGCCGAGGGCACCTACTGCACGCTCCTGGAGTTCGCCGATACGAAGGTATTCATCGACCGGACGGTTCAGGACACGCTGGAGGACCGGCGCGGGCGCGGCCGGGACCTCATGGACGAGTTCACCGAGAGGATCCTCGAAATCGAGCACGAGATCGTCCGTGAGCACCGGGCCATGGCCGACATCGTCGTCCACGCCGACGGCTCGATCAGTTATTGAGCCCGGTAAAAGAAACCTTCAAGGTTGTCATTCTGAGGAGGCCGTACGGCCGACGAAGAATCTCGCCTTGTCGCCATTTCGCACGGCGAGATTCTTCGGCCTCGCAAGCGAGGCCTCAGAATGACATCTTCGAATTACTTGTACCGGGCTCAATAGCCGGCGGTCTTGACCGCCGCGCACGACGGCGGGTTGTAGGCCCTGAGGCTTTCCGGCGCAGCCGAAAGGGCGCAGCCGGCCAATGGCTGCGCCCTCCGGGTCGGATGCGATGGCCTTGGTTACAGCGCTCCGCGGCCGCGCCGCCCTCGCCGGCCGCCGGGCCCTTTGCCCGGACCGTCCGGCCCTTTGCCGCCGCGGCGCTCTTTGATGCGCCCGCGCAGGGCCTCGCGGGCGGCCTTGCGTTCCTCGGGGCTGAGGCGGCCGTCGCCGTCGGTGTCGAACTCCACGAGCATCTTCTGGCGGCGCTTCTCCTGCTCCAGGATGCGTTTGCGAACCGGCTCGGGCAGCGAATCCAGCCAGGCCTTGCGTTCGTCTTCATCGAGTTTGCCGTTGCCGTTCTTGTCGAATTTCTCAAGGATTTCCTGCCGGCGTTTTTCGGCTTCGGCCTTGCGGCGTTCGGCCATGGCCTTGCGGGCGGCTTGGCGTTCCTCCTCGTTGAGCGTGCCGTCGCCGTCCTTGTCGAACTCCTTGAGCATCTTCTCGTGCCGCTCTTTCATCATCTGCCGATGGGCCTGGCGGGCGGCCTTGCGTTCCTCGGGGCTGAGTTGGCCGTCACCGTCGGCGTCGAACTTCTCGAGGAGTTTTTTGTGGACTTCCGGCGGGATCGGCCGGGGCCCGTGACCGTGGCCCGGGCCGCCGGCGGCCGGACCGGGCGGCGGGGGCGGCGGGTCGTCCGTCTGGGCCCAGACTGGGGCGGCCGCCAACACCACGGCGCCCACCGCTGCCGTCAACAGAATCGTGCGTGCTGTCATGGTTTCTCCCTTCCACTCTGGTTCCCCGGAGGCGCCCCGTCGTTTGTCGTCCAGGGCCAGCCTCCCATGCGCCTGCGTGGCGCCGTTCCTGTTTCCGCGTACGTGAACGGCGGGTGGGGGGGGGTTATTGCAGAAAAGTGTTCCGCCGGCGAGCCCGACGCGGTCGCGGTCCGGGGGACCCGTCGCAGCATAAGGGCGGGTCATCTTCATCCGATGTGGCACGTGCACGGCGGATAAGGATACCCGCGACCTCACGGTTGCGGCTCGGGCGCCGCCGGGTTGAACGGCGGCGGGGCAAAACGAGCGGGGCACGCTTCGGGGCGTGCCCCGCCGGCCATTCCCTCCGGGTGGCGTATAATCGGTTGCGGAACCTTTACCCGCGGCGGGTCAGAAGACCCGCCGCGCGGGAGATAGCGTCGTGGTGCTACTCGGGGGGCTGGAGGAGCGGCAGAAGGACCGAGAAGGTCGACCCGCGGCCGGGCGTCGAGTCCACGTGAATTTCCCCGCCCGCCTGCCGCACCAGGTCCCGGGCCACGGGCAGCCCCAGCCCCGTGCCGCACTCGGCCGGCCCCGGCGTGTCGGACCGGGAGCGGGTCGTGAAGAACGGGTCGAAGATGCGGTCCAGGTGCTCGGCCGGGATGCCGCAGCCGGTGTCGCGGAGGCGCAGGGCCGCGTAGCCGGGCGTCTCGTCGGGCTGGACGAGGGCGGTGAGCCGGCCGCCGTCCGGCTTCATGGCGTCGCAGGCATTCAGGATCAGGTTCAGGAGCACCTGCTCCATGCGGACGGGCACGACGCGGACCGGGTCGCTCGTCTCGTACTGCTTGATGAGTTGGATATGGTACTTCGGCAGGGCCCAGGCGATGAGGCCGACGGCCCGGTCCATGAGCCCGTCGGCGGGCACGGGCCGGCTCTCCATCTGCCGGCCGTTCGCGTAGAGGAGCAGCCCCTTGACGATGTCGGCCCCCCGCTGGCCGCAGTCCACCGCGGTTTCCAGGGCCTTCTGGGTGAGGGCGGGGTCGTTTTCGGAGAGGGCGTAGCCGGCCCGACCCATGACGATCATGAGGATGTTCTTGAACTCGTGGGCCATCTGGGCGGCCAGTTGGCCGATGGTCGCCAGCCGCTGGGCCTCCACGAGCGACTGCTCCATCCGCTCGGCCCGCGAGCGGGCCTCGGCGAGTTCCTGTTTGAGGGTTTGGGTGTCGGACTCCGGCACGACGTGCTCCTCTCCGCCGGGTCTCCCCCGCATCTGCGCTTGTCTTGTATCGACCCCCGCTCGGCGGGGTCTTAAGCCTACTTTGTCAACGCTTACC
>CAYTJE010000080.1:0-12792 GCA_964437855.1 uncultured Anaerolineales bacterium
CCCTTTTGCCTTGCAAGGCCCACCGGCGGGTGCTAGATTCAGGTTCGGCGACGGGGCCGGCATGTCGGGAGAGACCGCGGGCGGCGCATGGACGAGACGGCTCTGGCGACGGGGGCGAGCGGCGGCCCGTGGGGCGTGGTGCTTGGTCCTTTCGTGGTTGCGAGTGCCATGGCAGCCGGCGCGGCCGAGGTGCCGCCGGACGTGCCGCTGGGTTCCGCCTGGCCGTTCGGCGTCTTCTTCGCCCTGATGGGCTTGTGCGTCGGCAGTTTCCTGAACGTGTGTATTCACCGGCTGCCGGCGGGGAAGGGCCTCGTCTGGCCGGGGTCGCACTGCCCGGTGTGCCTGGCGCCCATCGCGTGGTACGATAACCTGCCGGTCGTCAGTTACTTCGTCCTTGGTGGACGATGCCGGCAGTGCGGCAGCCGGTTCTCGATTCGATACATGCTGGTTGAGGCCGCCACGGGGCTCCTTTTTCTGGGGTACTGGCTGGCGTACTTCCGGCTGGGCGTGCGGGACGGGGCCGACCATCTGGCCGTCTACGGCCTGCACATGGTGCTGGCGGCGGCGCTGCTGGCGTCGGGCGTTATCGACTACGAGCGGAAGGAGATTTACACCTCGGTCACGAACACGGCCTTGGCGGCGGGGCTGATCGCGTCGGTGCTCTGGCCCCAGGTCCAGCGAGTCGGGGCGTATGACCACGGCCTGCCCGACTGGACCGGCTGGCCGCGGGCCGACGCGGTGCTGCTGAGCCTGGTGGGTGCGGCCGTGGGGGCCGGCATACTTTACGCGACACGAGCCCTGGGCACGCTGGTCTTCCGGAAGGAAGCCATGGGCATCGGCGACGTGTATCTGATGGCGGCCATCGGCGCCTGCCTGGGGTGGGAGGCCGCCATTTTGGTCTTCTTCACGGCGCCGTTCCTTGGCCTGGGGTACGGGCTGTGGCACCTTGTGCGGAACCGCGACAGCGAGGTGCCGTACGGCCCCTTCCTGGGAATGGCGGCGGGCATCAACATGCTGGTGCACGACGAGGTGGTTGGGTACTTCCGGCCGGGGATCGAAGCGATTCTCTTTGGGTGAGGCGATGCCGGTCGAGACCGTCGGGTGGTCCCTGAGCGGAAAGGAGAGAGCGATGCGACGAGCGGACCGTGCACGGCAACAGGCGCCCGGGCTTTTGCTCGTGCTGGCCATCGGGCTGGCGTCGGCGGCGAGCGTCGGGTGCGAGCAGCAGCAACTCGAGGAACGCAACGCCGCGCTCCAGAAGCAACTGGAGCAGGCCATCCTCAAGAACTCGGACCTCCAGGCCGAGAACGACAGGCTCCAGGGGCAGAACCAGACGCTCTCGAGCGAGTTGGCCCAGGCCCGCGCAGCCGCCAGGAAAGCGGCCGAGCAACCGGCGCCCGCCGAGAAACCCGACTTCGGCGAGGGCGTCGACGTGAGCGTCAAAGGCGGCGTCACCACCGTCACGCTGCCGAACACGATCCTGTTCGACGTGGGCAAGGCCACACTGAAGTCGTCGTCGAAACGGGTGCTCAACAAGATTACGTCCGTCCTCGACAGCCAGTATAAGGGGCAGACCATCCGCGTGGAGGGGCACACCGACAGCCAGCCCATCCGCGTGACCAAGAAACTCTGGAAGGACAACTGGGACCTCGCCTGCAACCGCGCCATGGCGGTCGTCCGGTACCTGGTCTCGAAAGGCATCGACCCGAAACGGATTTACGCGGCGGGGTTCAGTTACTACAAGCCGGTGGCGTCGAACAAGACGGCGGAGGGCCGGGCGCGGAACCGTCGCGTCGCCATCGTTGTTTCGCCGTATTAGACGGGTCACGCATCGGGAGGCGGCCGAGATGGGCCGCCTTCCGTCTGTCTGGGGCGAAGGAGCCGCGGGGTGATTGTCATCGTCGATTACGGCATGGGCAACCTGCGGAGCGTTCAGAAGGCCCTGGAACGGATCGGCCGGGAGGCGCGCATCTCCGACCGGCCGGAGGAGGTGGCCGGGGCCGACCGGCTCATCGTGCCGGGGGTGGGCGCCTTCGGCGACGCCATGGCGGCGCTGGGAGACCGCGGGCTGGTCGAGGCGATTCGCCGGTTCGTCGAGTCGGGCCGGCCAATGCTGGGCATCTGTCTGGGTCTCCAGGTCCTCCTGGACGAGAGCGAGGAGGTGGCCGAGGCGCCGGTCGATGTGGCCGCCATCGGCCGCGATGCCCTCCCGCAGGGGCTGGGGTTGATTCCAGGCCGGGTCGTGCGGTTCCCGGAATCGCTGGCTGAGCGAGGCTTGAAGGTCCCGCACATGGGGTGGAACGTTGCGGTCCCCGTGGGGGACTGCCCCTTATTTGCCGGCATGCCGGAGGGAGGCGTTTACTTTTATTTCGCCCACTCCTATTATGCGGTCCCCCGCGACGAGGGGGTCGTGACGGCCTGGACGGACTACGGCCTATCGGTGGCCAGCGCCGTGGCCAGCGAGAACGTTTACGCCACGCAGTTCCACCCGGAGAAGAGCCAGCGGGCGGGCCTGGCGCTGCTGGAGAACTTTTTGACGCGGACCTGATCGCGCATCCTGCTCGGTGGTTTTCCTGGGCCACGGCGCTTAAAGGGTAATGTGACCTATGCGCGGCGGGTCGGGAGACCCGCCGCGCGGGATGTATCGCCGCGCTTCGACGGAAGGGTTGTAGACGACATGTTGATTCTTCCGGCCATCGACCTTCGCGGCGGCCAGTGCGTCCGGTTGGAGCAGGGTGACTACGACCGCGAGACCATCTTCGCCCAGGATCCGGTGGACGTGGCCCGGCGCTTCGTCCGGGCCGGCGCCCGCTGGGTCCACCTGGTGGACCTGGACGGCGCCCGCCGGGGCGAGCCGCAGAACCTCGACGCGGTGGCTCGCGTCGTCGAGGCCGTCGGCGTCAACGTGGAACTGGGCGGCGGCATCCGCGCCACCGAGACGATCCGGCAGATGCTCGACCTGGGCGTGGCCCGCGTCATCGTGGGCACGCGGGCCGTCCGCGAGCCGGAATGGCTGGCGGAGACGGCCCGGGCGTTCCCCGGCCGGGTGGCGCTCGGTCTCGACGCCCGCCGCGGTGAGGTGGCTGTGGAAGGCTGGCAACAGGGCTCGGGCATGACAGCCGCCGACGCCCTGGCCGTGGCCGAGGGGCTCCCCCTGGCGGCGGTCATCTATACAGACGTGGCTAGAGACGGCATGATGGCCGGCCCGAACGTGGAGGGGACGGTCAACCTGGCCCGACGGACCTCGCTGCCGGTCATCGCCTCAGGCGGCGTGACGACCGCCGAGGACGTGGCCCGGCTCCGGGCCACGCAGGTCATCCACGGCGTCGTCATCGGCCGGGCGCTGTACGAGGGATCGATCACGGTCGAGTCCGCTCTCGCCGCCGCCGGGGAGCAGGGCGAAGTGTGACCCGGGGCCGCCGCAGGTGCGGCGGACGTTTGCTGACCCGGCCGCCGAGTCGGCGGAACCGGCCCGACTGGCGTCTTGATTCCCGCCAGGGGTTCTGGCACAATGGCCGCCCCTGCCGGTCGGGCAGCGGCGAGGCAGAAGAGCCGACTCTTTGATCTCCCCTGCCGGAGCGCCTCTTGTGCCGCGCGCACGCCTCCGGCCGCAGCCATGGTCGTTGAACCGGACCCCTTGACCCGGGAGGACGTGATGGCAGACGTGCAGACCGAATCAATCCGGAACGTTGCACTGATCGGCCCTACCGGCGCCGGCAAGACACAGTTGGCCGAGGCCCTGTTGCACAAGGCCGGGGCGATCAACCGGCTCGGTACCCCGGACGAGGGCAACACGGTCAGCGACTTTGAGCCGGAAGAGAAGCAGCGGGCTTCAAGTATTGCCACGGCCGTGCTCAACCTCCAGGCCCACGACGCCCACATCAACCTGCTGGACACCCCAGGCTACTGCGATTTCATCGGCGCAGCGCTCCGTGCCCTGGCGGCGTGCGACACGGCCGTCCTGGTGGTCAGTGCATCGACGGGGGTCGACATTCATGCCCGGCGGGTGTTCAAGGCGGCAGGTGAGGCGGGGTTGGCCCGGATGGTCGTCGTCACTAAGGCCGACGCCGAGAACGTCGAGTTGGTACCGCTGGTCGGGCAACTCCGGGAGGCCCTGGGGACGCACTGTCGGCCATTGACGTCGCCCGTCGGCCAGGGACCGGCGTTCAAGGGCGTGGTCAATGCGTTTGCCGACGATTCGGGCGATGCCCTGATCGACGTGGCCTCGGCCCACGGCGAACTCGTCGAGTCGATCATCGAGGCCGACGAGTCGCTCATGGAGCGATACCTCGGTGACGAGGAAATCGCGCCGTCTGAACTCGTGGCCGCGTTCGCCCGGGCGTTGACCAGCGGCACGGTCATCCCGGTCCTGTTCACGAGCGCCCGGCAGGAGGTGGGCGTCGAGGAACTGCTGGAGGTCCTCGCGCGGTACACCCCGAACCCGAAGCAGGGGCCGACGCGCACCGCCCGGCGGGGCACCGCGGACGACGCCGAGGAAATGGCGCTGGAGGCTGATCCGAACGGACCGCTGTGCGCACAGGTCTTTAAGGTCGTAAGCGACCCGTTCGTGGGGAAGGTCTCGTACCTGCGGGTGTTCAGCGGAAGTCTCCAGGCGGATGCGACCGCCCGCATCAACGACGACCGACGAGAGACGAAGTTTGGCCAACTGCTCCGATGCCAGGGGAAGGAGACCGAGCCGGTGTCGGCGGCGGTGACGGGCGATATCGTCGGCGTCTCGAAAATGGAAGCCCTGAACATCGGGGACAGTGTCTCCTCCGGCGACACGCCGCTTATGCTGCCTCCGGTGGCGGTGCCGGTGCCGATGTTCTCGCTCGCCCTGGAACCGAAGAGCCGCGGCGACGAGCAGAAGATCTCCGAAGCGCTCTCGAAGATGCTGGACGAAGACAACACGCTCAAGACCTCCCGCGACAGCCAGACCAACGAGATGGTCGTCAGCGGTCTGGGCGACATTCACCTCCAGGTCCTGTTGGAACGGATGAAGCGGCGATACCAGGTGGAGGTCGAGACCAAGCCGCCCAAGATCCCGTACCGCGAGACCCTGACCGCCAAGGCCGAGGGCCACTACCGCCACAAGAAGCAGACCGGCGGGGCAGGCCAGTTCGGCGAGGTGTATCTGCGCGTGGAGCCCCTGGAACGCGACGCCGGCTTCGAGTTTGTCGACGAGATCTTCGGTGGCTCGATACCCAAGCAATTCCTGCCTGCCGTCGAAAAAGGGACCCAGGAAGCCATGCACGAGGGAGTGATCGCGGGCTATCCGTTCCAGGACGTCCGGGTAAGCGTGTACGACGGCAAACACCACCCGGTCGACTCGAAGGAGGTGGCGTTTAAGATTGCCGGGCGGAACGCCTTTCGCGATGCCGTCGAAAAGGCCAAGCCCGTTATCCTGGAGCCGTACGTCAACCTGGAGGTTACCGTCCCGGACGAGTTCCTCGGCTCCATCACGGGGGACCTCAATAGCCGGCGCGGCCGCATTATGGGCATGGAGGCGAGCCCCGGCGGGACCCAGACCGTCCGCGTCCAGGTCCCCCTGGCCGAGGTCGCCCAGTACAATACCCAGTTGCGGAGCATCACGGGCGGCCAAGGCAGTTACGCCATGGCTTTTTCGCACTACGAACCCGTTCCGTCGCAGGTGCAGCAGCAGATCATCGAGAAGGCGGCTCAGGCAAAACAGCAGGCAGAGTAAACCCGGCTGCCGCGGGGCGCACCCCGGCCCCGGAGGCAGCGTATTTGCCGGAACCCGATCTTTGGGCTATAATGCCTCGTCACGTCCGTGGTTGGGAGCAGGTGGTAGCCAATGGCTTCCGAGAACAATCAGACCGGCGGGGTGCCGGAGATCATCGATGAAACCGTGGGCACCTACGAGACGATCTCGAGCATCAACCACCTCGGCCAGCGGTCGCTGCCGTCGCGCGAGGCGGTAGCCGAGATCCTCGACGGGTTCAGGGAGATCCTGTTTCCCGGCTATTTCGGCCGCCGCAGTTTCACGCGCGAGAGCATCCGGTACCACATCGGCGACCGTATCTGGCAGGTGTACCGCCTGCTGAAGGAGCAGATCTACCTGAGCATCGTGCATGGTCATCAGCAGGACGACGGGCCGAGCGAGACGTTCAGAGACAAGGCGGACGAGTTAGCGCTGACGTGCCTTCGACGGATTCCGCGCCTGCGGGAGTGGCTCGAAGGCGACGTCCAAGCGCTGTACGACGGGGACCCGGCCGCCAAGAGCCTTGCCGAGATCATCTTCTCCTACCCCGGCCTGCACGCGGTCACGGTGTACCGCATCGGCCACGAGTTGTGGGAGATGAACGTCCCCCTCCTGCCTCGCATCATGACCGAGATGGCCCACAGTGCTACCGGCATCGACATCCACCCCGGAGCCCGGATCGGCCGGCGGTTCTTTATCGACCACGGCACGGGAATCGTGATTGGCGAGACGGCCGACATCGGCGACAACGTCAAACTCTACCAGGGGGTAACGCTCGGGGCCTTGAGTTTCCCGAAGGACCAGAAGGGCCAAGTCATCCGCGGCCGAAAACGTCACCCCACCATCGGCGATAACGTGACCATCTACTCCGGTGCCACCCTCCTGGGAGCCGAGACGGTCGTCGGCGAGGGCAGCACCATCGGCGGGAACGTCTGGCTGACCCATTCCGTGCCGACGAACTCCGTCGTTCTGATGAAGGAACCCGCCCTGGTCGTGGCCGATAAGAGCGGCGGGCCGTCCGGTCAGAGCGGTCCTGATGCACCGGCCGGGACCGGCACGACGTGAAAGGGTTTTTTATTGCGGACTCGTAAGCCGCTGTCTAGCATACGGTTGGCGACTTCTCGGCAGCGGTCAGGCTGGCCTTTCAGGCGCGACTTGAGGCAGTCGCCAAGCCTGTCTGTTCGATGACGTGACGGGCCTTTGTTGCTTGAACCGAGTGATTGGTTACCCGCATGATCAGCAAACGCGAACCCTCGAACGCCGAGAGGGGACACCTATGAGGACCCTCACGAAGAAGGAACTGACGGACCGCATCGCGGACGCGCTGGATGCCAGGCGCACCCTTGTCAAAGAGGTGGTCCAGCAGTTCCTTGATGAGATCGTCACGGAACTTTCCAAAGGCAATCGCCTGGAGTTTCGCGACTTCGGCGTCTTCGAGGTTCGAACCCGCAAGCCGCGCATGGCCCAAAACCCCCGTACGCTCGAACAGGTTCCCGTGCCGCTGAAATCGACTGTCAAGTTCAAGGTCGGACGTCGGATGAAACGCTCGGTGCAGAACGCTATCCCCAACGGGGACGCGACGGAAACCCAGCAGGAAACGCATGCCGCGTCGGCCGCCGCACAGGACACTACTCGCCCGAGCCCGTAAGGGACCCTCGCTCCATCAGCCAGGGAAGCCGGCAGTCGGCTCGTGGAGACCGGCGTGGACGATCGCGACACCACCGTTCAGCAACTGGCCCTCCAGATATTCGAGGTGAGTCGGCGAACGTGGTTCGGCTCCCAGCGCGAGAAGTTCAAGGGCGGCTACGACCTCTCGGAGTCGGAGTTCCTCGCGCTCGACGCCCTGGAAGATGCCGAGTCGATGTCCGTCGGGCAACTCCGCAAGCACGTGGGCGTCCTCCCTGCCCAGATGTCGCGCGTCCTGAAGGCACTGGAGCAGCGGTACGACGAGAAACTGGTCATCTGCTCGATTAATCCCGAGGACAAACGCAAAATCGACGTCTCCATCACCGCCAGGGGACGCCGCGCCGTGGACGCCTACCGCCGCAGCAAGATCAAGGCCAGCATCGACGCCCTCGACTCCCTGACCGACAGGGACCTCTCGAATCTCAGCACCATCCTTGCCAAGGTCGAGCAGGCGTTCGACGAGGCCGATGCGGACCGGGCGCGGACGAATTCGTAAACGCCTCTGCCGCCCCACGCGACGACCCTTCCTGGCGGCGACTCGCGGAGAATTTCACCCGTGACTATCGCGCTGGCCGGACTGTCGCTGGCCGGAAAAACGTGCCTGTTCGACGCCCTGTGCGAAGGGGCGGTTGATTCGTCCGCGCATCCCGCCCGCCCCGACCATCCGAACACCGCCTCCGTCGCCGTCCCGGACCCGCGTCTCGACTGGCTCCACGCCCACTACGCCACGCCCAAAAAGGTGCCGGTCCACCTCGACTGGGTCGACCTGCCGGGCCTTAACCCCGGCCGGAGCGACCTGGCGGCCCAGAACACCGCCATTACCGAGCACCTGCGCCGCGCCGACGCCCTGATATACGTCCTCCGGGCGTTCGAGTCCGACAAGGTTCCCGGCCGCGTGGACCCCCAGGCCGACCACGATACGCTGTTCAGCGAATTCCTCCTGGCCGACCTCGCGGTAGTCGAGCGCCGTATCGAGAAGGTCGAGGGGCAACTGTCTAAGCCTCTGCCCAACCGCGAAGCGCTCCAACAGGAGCGGGCCTTCCTGCGACGCTGCCGAGAGGCCCTGGAGGCCGAGCACCCGCTCCAGGCCGTGCCGGAGACCGAGGACGAGCGGAACCTCCTCCGCAATTTCGCCGCCCTCACCCTCAAGCCCGTCCTGACCGTCCTGAACGTGGACGAGCACGACGCCGGCCGGCCGGACGAGGTGGCGTCCTCTTATGCGGGTCTCCCCGCGCCTGTCCTCCCGTTGTGCGCCTCGCTGGAGGCGGAAATCCGGTCGCTGCCACCCGACGAACAGCAGGCGTTTCTCCAGGAGATGGGGCTGGACCGCCTCCACACGCCGGACCTTCTCCGCTCGGTGCCCGACGCGCTCGACCGCATCACCTTCTACACCACCGGTGAGAAGGAGGTGGCCGCCCGCAGCCTGCAACGCGGCGCCACCGCCCTGGACGCCGCTGCCAACGTCCACACCGATATGGCTCACGGCTTCATCCGGGCCGAGGTCGTTTCGTTCGACGACCTGAAGGCGGCCGGTGACGTCAAGCAGGCCAAGGCCGACGGCCACGTCCGGCTCGAAGGCCGCGACTACGCGGTCCAGGACGGCGATGTCATCTTCTTCCACTTCAGCCGGTAAGGGGACCAGGTGCGCGCCGTCGTCCTCAGCATCGGCAGCGAACTTGTCGGCGGCCTGCGGCCGGATACGCACGCGGCCGAAATCGCGCGGGCCGTCACCGCGCTCGGCATCGACGCCATTCGACATGAAACGCTGGACGACGACACCTCCGCCATTGCCGATGCCTTTCGCCGCGCCGCCGGCACGGCTGACGTCGTTATTGCCACCGGGGGCCTCGGGCCCACGCGGGACGACTGCACCCGTCACGGCCTGGCCGAGGCGATGGACGCGGCCATCGTTGAGCACCCGGACGCCGTCGGGCACCTGGAGGCCTGGGCCAGGTCGCGCGGCCGGGAGATCAGCCCGTCCAACCGCGTCCAGACCCTTTTGCCGGAAGGTGCCGACGTGCTGCCCAACCCCATCGGCACCGCAATGGGGATCGCGGTCCGCCTCGGCGAGGCGCAGGTGTTCTGCCTGCCCGGCGTGCCGGCCGAGATGCGGGCGATGCTTAGCGAGTCCGTCCTGCCGCGGCTGTGCCGGGCCGCGCCCGGCCGCGCGACCCGCGTTCGCACGATCCGCACGTTCGGCCTGCCGGAGTCGGAGGTGGGCGAGCGCCTCTCGGACCTCATGGCCCCTGGCCGCCGGCCAAGGGTCGCTACGGCCTGTCACGCAGGGGTCATCGACGTGCATGTCCACGCCTCCGGCCCGGCCGAGGAGGTGGATCGTCTGCTGGAGGCTGACGCCGCCGTCGTCCGCGAGCGCCTCGGCCCTGCCGTCTTCGGGGAAGGGGACACGGCGATGGAGACCGCCGTCGCCGACCGGATTCGTGAGACCGGGACGACCCTGGCCCTGGCCGAATCGTGCACCGGCGGCCTGGTGGCCGCCAAACTTGTGGGCGTGCCCGGCATGAGTGAGCACCTGTTGGAAGCCGTGGTCGCATACGCGAACGACTCCAAGGTCCGCACGCTGGGCGTGCCGGAGGAGATGATTCAAGAACACGGGGCCGTCAGCGAATCGGTCGTCCGCGCCATGGCCGAGGGTGCCCGCGCTCGCGCCGGCGCCGACACCGCAATTGCAATCACAGGCATCGCCGGCCCCGGCGGCGGGACGCCGGAGAAGCCTGTGGGCACGGTCTGGTTCGCCCTCTCGGACGCCGCCGGCACCGATGCGGTCTGCCAGCGCCTGCCCGGCGACCGGGCCCTGGTCCGCGAGCGCGCCGCCCTCTACGCCCTGAACCTCCTGCGCTCGCGGCTGAGCGGAAGGGAAGGAGCGGAGTCAGCGTGATGCACGGCGGATCTCCACACCCGCCGGAGTCCATTCGAGCCTATCACTACAACACTATCTCGAGCGCGGCGGCCTTCCCAGGCCGCCGCGCAGCCGCAAAAACGCCCTTTCACGCGCGGTGGGTGCGGAGACCCACCGCGCAAAACGCTGACATAGCGCTGTAGTACAATACGCCGTGGGTACGGAGCCCCACCGCGCACGGCGCATGTCGGCCCTGTTCATAACCGGTCGCGGATGAAGATCTCGCGGATCTCGCGGAGGGTATAACGCTTCTTCAGTTCCCGGATGAGTTGGATGCGGCGTGCGGCGGAGGCGTCGAACAGCCGATGGCCGCCCGGCGTCCGGTCCGCCTCCTGCACCAGGCCGTACATGCAGTACGTGCTGACGAGTTGGCGGGAAACGCCGGCCATCTCGGCCAGGTCGCCGATGCGGTACAGCGGACGGCCGTCTTGACCTGTGTGCTCCGGCATTGTAAGGTAGACCTCGCTCACGTGGGATATCGGAGCCGCCCGACGGTGGGCTTGAGAGAAACCGACCCCTTCGAACCCGCAGGTGGAGGTGCACGATCATGGCTGAGCACGTCGTAGGGGCTGCACTCTGGTCGCTGGCAATGGACGATACGGTGGCGTCGATCGAGAAGGTGGCCGAGATCGGCTACCGGGCGGTCCAGTTGACGTTCCGGCAGGAATCCGACGTCACGCCCGAGGGGCTCGGCCGCATTCGTGCAGCGCTGGAGCGGACCGGCCTCGCCGTCCCCGCCGCCTGCATCATCTTTCCCGGCGAGGACTACTCGTCTATCCAGTCCATCCGCGCAACCGGCGGGTTCATCGACCCGAACGATTTCCCGGCGCGGCTCGAGCAGTGCAAGGCGTGGTCCAGGGCCTTCGCCGACCTCGGCATCGACAACGTGACGGTGCACGCGGGGTTTATCCCGCCCGCCGGCGACGAGGGCCACGCCGACTTCATGGACCGTCTGGCCAAGGCCGTCGACGCCATCCACGACGCCGGCCTCACGATAGGTCTGGAGACCGGCCAGGAGTCCGCCGAGCATCTCCTGGCGGCCATGGACGAACTCGGTCGCGACTACCTCACCGTCAATTTCGACCCGGCCAACTTCATCCTGTATGGGTCCGACGACCCGCTCCAGGCGGCCCGCCTGCTCGGCCCGCGGACCTCGATGGCCCACATGAAGGACGGCACGGCGTCGGACCGGCCGGGCGAGGTCTGGGGCGAGGACGTCCCCCTCGGCTCCGGCGAGGTGCCCCTTGAAGACGTCATCCGGACGTTGGAGGAGGGCGGCTTCACGGGCGGTCTGGTCGTGGAGCGCGAGGCCGGCGACGACCGCGCCGGCGACCTGGCCCGGGCGCGCGAGTATCTGGAGACCCTCCTGGCCAAAATGGACGAATAACGCCGACCGCAAACCGTCCGTTTACACGGGCAAGGCTCCGGGAACCTTCTCGCGAAAAGCAACGGGTCGGCGGCACGGTCTGATGTCCGCCCGACACTGGGGTCGGAAAGCTGCCTGGAGCCGTTTCGGCGGGGATGTCGGATGACGCAGGGCCGAAATTTTTTCCTGGAAATGCGGCCGCGATTCGTACCAAATAACAAGGACGCGAGAGAAGGGGCGCTTCCTGCCGCAGGGGCCAATTTCCGCGGTTAGCGTTCCGCTTCGGCAAATGGAGCCGATATGGCCAAGGCCATTGTTGCCACTGCCGGGTCGTACGAGCAGGCAGGCCGACGCGGCGCAGCAGCCGATTACGACGTCGGGCTCATGCTGCGTTTCCAGAAGGGCGACGAACTGGCCTTCCAGGAACTCGTGGACCGCAACCACGCGCGCGTCATCGGCCTTATCTATCGCTTTATCAGCAACGCCACCGATGCCGAGGACCTGGCCCAGGAGGTCTTCCTGCGCATCTACCGGGCTCGCAAGACCTACAAGCCCACCGCGAAGTTCTCCACGTGGATGTTCCGGATCACGGCAAATGTCAGCCTGAACGCGCTGCGAGCCCGGTCAAACCGGAAGGACGATGTCTCTATCGACCAGGTGACCGACTTCGGCGACGGCCCGCGCGCCATGCCGGACCCCGACACCCGGATGCCCGACCACAACCTGCACCACGAGGAACTCCAGGAGAAAGTACGCCAGGCGGTCGCGGAACTCCCCGAAAAGCAGCAGGTGGCCGTCGTGCTCAACAAGTACGAGGGCATGAGTTACGCCGAGGTGGCCGACACCATCGGGTGCAGCACCATGGCCGTCAAAAGCCTCCTGGCTCGCGCCCGCGATAACCTGAAGGACCGGCTGCTGCTTTACATCCGAACGGGTCGCGGCCGGCAGCGGATCGGCTGAACCTTCCTGCTTTTTTTGGTTCAAGACCCAATTCCGGGGAAAGGCCCTCTGCCTCGGCTCCGAGGCTGCCAGGGGGCGCCCCTTTTGCCCCGTCGCCTCGGCGCCGGCCCGGCGCCCTTCGGGCCGCGGGTGAGGCCGACG
>CAYTJE010000081.1:0-12776 GCA_964437855.1 uncultured Anaerolineales bacterium
CGGTCTGCGGCATGACGCCGTCGTCGGCGGCCACGACGAGGACGACCACGTCGGTCACCTTCGCGCCGCGGGCCCGCATGGCCGTGAAGGCCTCGTGGCCGGGCGTGTCGAGGAACGTGACCCATCGCTGGCCCAGGTGGACGCGGTAGGCGCCGATGTGCTGGGTGATGCCGCCGGCCTCGCCCTCGGCCACGTGGGTCTTGCGGATGGTGTCCATGAGGCTCGTCTTGCCGTGGTCCACGTGCCCCAGGAACGTGACGACGGGCGGCCGGGGCTGGAGGGCGTCGGGGGCGTCCTCGCGGCTCTCGATCTCCTCGACGACCCGGGCGGGGGCGCGTTCGGCCCGGACCTCGAGTTCCCGGTCGTAGTTCAGCGCGATCTCCAGGGCCTGCTCTTCGGTCAGGGAGTCGTTGATGGTCGCCATGACGCCTTGGAGCATCAGGTACTTGATGATGTCGCTGGCCTTGACCCCCAGGGCCGCCGAGAGCGACTTGATGGTGACCGGCGTCTGGACCGTGACCTTGCGGGGCCCCTCGGCGGGGGCCGGCCGACCGGGACGACGCGCCGGCCGACCCGGCGGCCGGCGGGCGCCCCGCCGGCCCCGCTCGCTCAGCACCGGCTGACCGGTGCCCCTGTCGGCACCGACGCCCACGTCTTCGAGTTCCTCGCGTTGGCGGATGCGTTCCCGGCGACGGAACGCCTGGGCGCGGCGGATCCCCTCGGCCTGTTCCTGGCCGGTGTCCCGGCCGCGGCGTCGGCCCGGCTTTTTCTTGGCGATGGCCTGCATTTCGGCCATCATCTGTTCGTCGACGGCGGCCTCTTTGCCCTTTCGGCGTTTCCGCCGGGCGGGCGGTTCCCGCTTCTTCCCGGCGCCGATCCCGACCGCCTGGGGATGCGGCTCGGGGGCCGCCGGCTTCTCCGCGGCCTTCTGGGGATGGGCCTGCGGCCGGGTGGGTTTGGGCGCCAGTTTCGGCCCGGGCGACGATTTGGGTTTGGGTGCCAGTTTCGGTCCGGGCCTGACGGGTCGGCGGCGGACGAGACGACGTTTCGGACGTTCGGCCGGCGCCTCGGTCGTCTCGGCGGCTTCAGCCTCGGCGGCCTCCGTCTCGGCGGCCTCCGTCTCGGCGGCTTCGGCGGCCTCGGGGGCGGCGGCTTCGGCCTCGACCGCCTCCCCGGTTTCGGTCTCGGGCGCGGCCTGCTCCGGCGCCGCCGCGGCCGGTTCCGACGGCACCGGAGCGGGCGGGGCCTCTTCCTCCTCTTCCACCGGGGGCGGCGCCGTGGGAGGCGTCCGGCGTGCCGGGGGTTTGCGGCGGCTCGGGAGTTTAGTTCCCTCGGTCTTGGGCTTCCGCCGGCCGCGACTCGGCAGGGCGACGACCCGCTGCCTGGCCCGGGCGAGTTGCTCCTCGGGCGAGATTTCCTCGGCGGGGGGCGTTTCGGCCTCTTCGGCCTCGGGCGCCGCCTCGGTGCCGCCCGCGACCTGGGCCGACGGGGTCGCCTGGGGTTCGGGTTCAGGCTCCGGCTCCGGCTCCGGTTCGACCTCGTCCTCCTCCTCGGTGCCCACCCGTGCCGCCAGGCGGTGCCGAATCATGTCGGCTTCGTCATCGTCGATCGTGCTGGAGTGGGTCTTGACCTCCAGCCCTTCCTCGCGACAGATGGCGATCACTTCTTTATTCGACATGTCGAACTCGCGGGAGAGTTCGTAAATCCGTACCGACACGCGTGTTCCTCCTGGTCGGTTACTCCTGCTCGTCCGTGCGGACCCCCTGGGGACCGGCGTCGGGCTCAGGCATCGGTTCGGGGGCCGCGTCGGGCGGCGTCTCGTCGGCAGGCGCGTCGGCAGGCGCGGCCGCCTCGTCGGCGGGCGCCTCCGTGGCCTCGGTCAAGGCGGCGGGCGTCTCGGCCGGGCCCTCCCCCGCATCGGTTTCGCCGGCGGGCGCCTCCGAGCCCTCGGCCTCAGGCGCCTCCTCGACCTCGGTCGGGGCGGCGGCCTGGGCTTCGGCGGCCTGGGCTTCGGCGGCCTGCCGGGCCGCCTCGGCCTCGAGTTGCTCGACGAGCCCGCCGACCTGCCGGATGATCTCCTGGGCCTGGTCGACCGAGACCCCGAACGCCTCCAACTGTTCGGGGTCGACCTCCGCCACGTCGGCCAGGCTGATGTAGCCTGCGGCGACGAGTTCCTCGGCCATCTCGGGCCCGACGGCCTCGAGCCCGGCGAGTTGTTCGGCGGCGTTGGCGCGCTGTCCTTCGTACTCGGCGGGGGTGAGGATGTCGATATTCCACCCCGCCAGCCGGGCCGCCAGCCGCACGTTCTGCCCCTTCTTGCCGATAGCCAGGCTCAACTGGTCCTCGGCCACCAGGACGGTGGCGCGGTTGATGTCGCGGTTGAGGAGGATCTCGCGGATCTCGGCCGGCTTCAGCGCGTTGGCGATGAAGACCTGCGGCGACTCGTTGTAGCGGACGATGTCGATCTTCTCGCCGGCCACCTCCTCCACGATATTCTTGATGCGGCTGCCGCGGATGCCCACGCAGGCGCCGACGGCGTCGACCCGGCTGTCGGTTGAGGAGACGGCGACCTTGGTCCGATGGCCGGCCTCCCGCGCGATGGCCTCGATCTCGATGACGCGGTCGGCCACCTCGGGCACCTCCAGGTCGAACAGGCGGAGGACCAGGGCCGGGTGCACCCGGGACAGGACGATCTTGACGCCCGACCCGGTTTCCCGCACCTCGATGATCAGGGCCCGGACCCGGTCGCCGACGTGGAGCGTCTCGCCGGGGATCTGCTCGCTCCGGGGCAGGAAGCCTTCCCCCCGGCCCAGGCTGACCACCGCGTTGCCGTGGTCGATGCGGGTCACCTGGCCGGAGACGATCGTGCCGACCTGGTCGCCGTAATCTTCCAGGAGGCTGGCGCGTTCGGCCTCGCGGATTTTCTGGATAATCACCTGCTTGGCGGTCTGGGCGGCGATGCGCCCGAGGACCGTCGGGTCGATGGGCCGGCCCTCGATGCTGGCCGTAATGTTGCCGGTCTCGCGGTCGATGGAGACGACCGCCTCCTCGGCGGAGCCGAAGTGTTTCTTGGCCGCCGAGGCCAGCGCCGCCTCGATGCCCTGGAAGACGACTTCCGCGTCGATGTTGCGTTCGCGCCGAATCGAATCCACGATTCGGACCAGATCGGCTCCGTTCATGCGTCCCTCGACTTCCGCGCTCCGTGTGCCCGCGTCCGCCCGCGTGGACCGGCGGCCAAGGTGCAAGAAAAAAGTGGGACCACGAGCCGACCCCACTTCGGCCGCCTCCGCCCAGGCGGAGGAACGAGCGCCGCACCTCGCCTTGCTAAGTGGCGTGGGCTACATGCTCAGGCTCCAGACTGATGCTCTCGCCCGTCGGATCGTCTCGCGCTGCACCTGGTCCACATCCACGCGCGTCACGTTGTCGCGGTCACACCCGTCCTTGCCGCATCGGCATCTCCGGCGTCGGCCGCCGGAGCCGCTCCGGGCGGATACCCCGACGGTGACTGTATCGCGGCGCCGGGGTGTCGTCAACCGCTTTCTCGCCGCCCGGGCGCCGCCGCCTTTTCTCTAAGCCGGTTCTGCACAGAACGTTACGGTCCCGTGCGGGGCCGCCGGTTCAGGCCTTCTCGGCCGGGGGCTCCTTCGATGCCGGCGGGGGCGTCTCCGCCGCCGGGGCCTGGCCGGTCTCGGCGGAGGGCGTCTCGGCCTCGGGCCCCTCCGCCTCGGCCGGGGCTTCCGCGGCTTCGGCCGGCTCCTCCGTGGTCTCGGCCTCCGCCTCGCCCTCGCCGGCTTCCGGCTCGGGGGTCGCGTCCTCCGGTTCGATGCGCTCCAGGCGGATCACATCACCCTCGCGGACCTGCCGGAAGACCTTCACGTCGCCCTCGCACCGGCCGACGGGGTTGACCGGGCTGGCCGCCCGCGGTTCGTCGCTCTTGGAGGCAGGCGTTTTGCCGAAGAAGACGCAGAACGCGCTGCCGGTAGGCCAATAGGCGACCTCGCCGATCTCCATGCGGTCTCGTGCTTCGGCCCCCAGGTCGCACTGGAGCGGGATGCTGAAATAGATCTCCTGGCCCCAGGTATTGACCGTGCTCTCGATCGGGAGCGCATCCCAGATGCGCTCGGCGGTGGGCGACTCGTTCAGCGTCACCAGCATCTCGATCTTCTCGGTCGTGATGCAGATCTCGTGCATCCATCTCTCCCTTCCCGGCGGTCGGACAGTCCCTGCGCCGCCACGCCCCGGCCGGACCTTCACCGGCAAACACATAAGGCTATGCGCGCGGAGCGGGCGATGCAAGCAAAAAGCCCGCCTCCGCCGGCCCCGGTGCCATAGAGCACGGACCGGAACGGCTCCCGCGGACGGGCCCGTCCGGTCCGCTGATACCTCGCCCCGGCGCGCGGCGACCCGCCCCGCGCCGACGGCCGACTGCTACTGCTGCTGCTTCTTGCGCACGACCACGAAGACAACGATCAGGGCGATCAGCACGAGAATGAGTAGCAGATAGTAATACCAGGGCATCGATGATCTCCTTCCCCGCTCACACCTTGCCGACCGTGGTTCCTTACCTTGTGTGCGTCCAGCGTAGGGATTGGCGCGGGGGAGTCAAGGACTATTTGGGGGTTCCGCGCCGCTCGAGCCGTTTTCGGCCGCCTCGACCCGCAGGGCGGCCAGGCGGCGCCGGACCTCGGCCCGGCGCTCGGCCGAGAGCCGACGGTCCGCCGCCGGCATCAGCCCGTCCAGCCGAAGCACCTCGCGGTAGGCGGCGACCGCCTCCTGCGTCCGGCCAAGGCGGTCCAGGACCCGTGCCAGCCGGAGCCGCGTCGGCACGTCCGTCGGATACAGCCGACCCGCCTCCTGGAGGGCGGCCCGGGCCGCCTCCAGCCGGTCGGGGCCGGCGCCGGGCAGGCCGAGGTAACAGTCGGCCATGGCCAGGTGCGCCTGCCGAAGACGCGGGTGCCGCCCCAGCGCCGCCCGGTACGCCTCGACCGCCCGTTCGAGGTCCATGGCGGCCCGCGGCCCCCGCCGCCACGCGGCCCGCTGCCGCCAGAGATGGGCCTCGAGATAGGCAGGCTCCCAGGCCAGCGGATTGGCCTCGGCCGCCGCCCGGGCCGGCGCGGCGCCGGACGCATCCAGGCCCGCGCGGACGGCCTCTTCCAGCATCCGCCCCTCCTGCGCCACCGGCACCAGGAGGTACCGGGCGTAGGCGAAGCACAGCCCCATGGCCACCAGCATGAACGCGAACCGCATCCAGATGGGCAGCGGTCGGGACGGGGCGGCCTCGGCGCGGGCGCGGCCCGTACGGGCCGCGCCCGCGCCCGGCAGCGCCGGCCGGGGCTCGCCCTCCGAAGGGGCACGCCCCTCTGCCGGCGAAGGTGACCGGGACCCGTTCGACTCGGCTGCGCCTCGCTCAGGGCAGGCTCTTCCGGTCCCGGCTCGGTCGGGCCGACCGCCCAGCGTCACGACCAGGACCACCAGCATCGCCCACGCCGTCGGCGGGGCGAGGACGGCCGTCCCGACCTGCTCCTGGAGGGCAAAGGCCAACAGGCCCACGATGCAGGCGGTCCGCAGGCGGTCCATCGGCCGGGCGGGGACCGCCAGCCGCCTCGGGTCCTCCGACGCGAGGAGCCCCACCAGCACCGCCATCCCCGCCGCCGCCGCCACCCCCCACGCGGGCCCCACCAGGAACAGCAGGACCACCGGCGCCGCCGCCAGGGCCAGCGTCGGCGCCAGCAGGCTTGACAGCGAGGTGCCGCGCTCAGCCTCTGCGTCTTCGAGCCGCGATGTTCGAGCCGCCATCGTCAGATGGCGGGGACCTCCATCCGCCAGCGAGTCCCGCTCGCCGAAAGCCTGCTGCGCTTCGTGCGTCCCCGCGACCTTACGGTCGCGGCTCGACCAGGCCCGCGCCCCCCGCCACCAGGCCCGAACCGCCGTCACCCACAGGATGACCAGGGCGGCCAGACCCGCCACGCCCAGCGTGCTCCAGACCGAGAGGACCATGTTGTGCGGGTCGGCCACGTTCTCCGGGGACCAGGGCACCTTGTGCTCGATGTAATGGCTCCCGAAGTTCTCCAGCCCCACCCCCGTCATCCAATGGGAGGCCAGGATGCAGAGCGTCCCCCGCCAGTAATCTATGCGGTACTGGAGCGTCCGCAGGGCGGAGGCCACGGCCGGATGGTCCACGCGGGCGGCCACGGCCAGGCCCACCGCCCCGACGGCGAGCGGCAGGGCAAGCAGCACCACGCGCAGCCGGCGGCGGCGGACCTTCCGGGCCACGACCAGCCAGTAGACGCCGACCGCCGCGGCCGCCAGGGCCGACCGGCTCTGCGTCAGGGCGATCCCCACGGCGCAGACCGCCGCCGACAGGAAGGCGACGCCGGCGAACCCGCGGGCGCCGCCGGCGCCGCCCCGGACCCACTTCTCGTGGCCCAGTCCCACGGCCGCCAGCAGCGCCAGCGTCAGCATCGCCGCCAGCACGTTCGGATGGCCGAGCGCGGCCTGGACGCCGCCGAAGAACCGCTCGCGGAACATCTGCTCCCGCCAACCCCCCGGCTCGATGCCCTGGCCGGCCAGGACCTCCTCCCGGTGGGCCTCGAAATAGTCCAGCGCCCTCGGCCACCCGATGCCGGCCTGGTAGACGGCGACCCCGGCCGAGACGACGCCGGCGGCCACCAGGGCCGCCAGGAGGAACCGGCGTTCGCCCTCGTCGGTCAGGGCCTGGGCCAGGGCGACCGCGCCGACCCACAGGCCGGTGACCTCGGCCGCCCGGACCAGGGCGGAGGCCTTGTCGGCCGCCGCCGCCGTCGAGACGGCCGCCCCCACCACCATCAGCCCCGCCGCCGCCAGCAGCAACGGGTGCGGCAGTCGGACCCGGCCCTCCGCCGCCCACGACGCCGCCAGCAGCACCGGCATCAACCACAGGCCCAGGCCGACCAGGAGCGTCGCCACCGGCCCCGGCTGACCCTCCACCCCCACCAGGAACGTCGTCTTGGTCGAGAACTGCGGCAGGACCAGGAGGTAGGCGGCCGCGATCACCACCACCGCCCGGCGAAGCCAGCCGGCGGCGGTCGGACCGGAGGGGAGGCGGGGCCTCATGCGTCGGCCTCCTCCCGCTCGGGTCTGCGTCGGAGGCGGCGATACACAATCCCGAATATCATCCCCGCCAGCATCCACAACGGCAGCATAACGATCGACCCGAAATACAGATAGGTCGCCACGACCCCCGCGAAGGCGGTCAGCCCGGCCGACCACAGGACGGGCGTCGCCGGATGGGCGCCGCGGGCCAGCATCCGGTGCGCCAGGTGGCTCGTCGCGTCGCCGACGAACGGACTGCGGACACGGATGGCGCGCGCGCCAAAAACGAACACCATATCCAGCAGCGGCACCAGAAAGATCAGGACGGGCACGGCGACAGCCCAGCGTGTCGTCCCCTGGTCGGGAAAGTAATACCGGGCCACCATCGCCAGGGCGCCGAAGAGGTACCCGACGAGGTGGCTCCCGGCGTCGCCGAGGAAGAGTTTGGCGGGCGGCCAATTGTAGAGGAGAAACCCCGCCAGCGCCCCCGCCGCCGCCAGGGCCATGCCCGGCACGAACCACTGACCCATCATCATCTGGCCGATGGCCAGCGCCGCCAGCGCCACGACGCCCACCGCGGCCGCCATCCCGTCGGCGTGGTCGAACAGGTTATAGGCGTTGACGACCGCCAGCAGCCAGAGGATGCTGACCGTCTGGCCCGCCCACTCGGCTTCCATCCAGACGGTCGCCGAGATGCCGAAGCCCACGACCACCAGGACCGCCCCGAACGTCTGCAAGAGGAACTTCGGCAGGGCGCCCAGACGATACCGGTCGTCCAGCAGGCCGATGATGAAGAAGACGACGGCCCCGAACGCCAGCCGCACCAGCACCGGCGTGCGGGCCTGGAGGTGAGCGCGGACCTCCGGCGGAAGCCAGCCGGGCAGCCAGTCCGCCGGGGCGTAGAGCCCCAGCAGCCACGCCCCGCCGACCACCAGGGTGAGGGTGTCGGCGACGGCCACGCCGCCGCCGTAGGGCCGCGGCTCGGCGTGGGCGCGGTCGGGCCGGACCTCGGCCATCAGGTCGACCATGCGGGCCACGCGCCGGGCGATGGGCGTCAGGACGGCCGAGACGACCGCCGCGGCGCCGAATGCGACCAGGGCGAACTCAACCACGCCGGCCCTCCCGCCGCTGCGCCATCAGCCGCTCCCGGACCTGTGTGAAGAACGCGTGGTAGTCCGGCGTGCGGTAGTCCGGGTACGTCCACTCAAGCGTCTGCCAGCCGCCGCGGGCGTACAGGAGCGTCACCTCGCCGTAGACGCCGTCGGCCAGGTAAAGGCGGTGGGCGTGGTTCTTGGTGCTGGCCAGCACCAGTTTCGCCGGCGCGATGTAGCCGGGGTCGAGATTGACGGGCCGGGCCACGGGCCACTCGCCCCCCTCGGCCAGGCGGTCCTCCAGGTCGTTCGTGAACCGCTTGATGCCGGCCAGGTCGCCCGGGGCGAAGAGCCGCTCCGGCGACACGAAGTACCGGACCAGCGGCTGGCCCATCTCGTCGCGGTAATACTCGGTGAAGGCGTGGGCAAACAGGTCGCTCCGGAGGTCCACCCGGCCGAGGGGGTCGGTCAGCAGGGCCTCGGCCTCGGCAAACGCCCCCGGATAGGCCGAGAGCATCCCCACAACGAGTTTGACGGGTTCGGCTTCCCTCGGCTGGCCCATGACCCCGATGATAGGCCCGCGGGCCGGCTCGTGCCACGCAAAACCGCGACCGGTCTGTGGCCCGCGGCATGCCGCGGCCAGCACTACAACGCTATGTCAGCACTTTGCGCGGTGGGTCTGGAGTACCCACCGCGCGCGAAAGGGCGTTTTGGGGGCTGCGCGGCCCGTACGGGCCGCGCACGAGATAGCGTTGTAGTGCCAGCGGACGGGCCGGCCCCGCCGTCAGGCCGGCTCTCCCGAGAGCGCGACGAGGCGCTGGAGCGCCTCGGCGGCGGCGCCGGAGTCGATGGCGCCGGCCGCCTGCCGGATGCCGTCCGACCAGTCGGCCGCCACCCCTGCCACGTACAGGGCCGCCCCGGCGTTGGCCAGAACAGCGTCGCGCCGCGGGCCGGGGGTCCCGTCCAGGACGGCGCGGACGGCCTCGGCGTAGGCGCCGGCCGTGGGGGCCCGGATGGCCTCGAGCCTTGCCCCCGGCAGGCCCAGCGTCTCGGGCGAGACGTCGTACTCGGTGATCGCCCCTGCCCGGACCTCCGCCACGTGCGTGGGGGCCGACAGGGCGATCTCGTCCAGGCCGTCGCGGCTGTGGACCACGAGGGCGTGGTCGGCCTCCAGGCGGACCATGACCTCAGCCACGGGGCGGACCAGGTCCATCGCGTAGACGCCCATGACCTGTCGGCGGGCCCCGGCCGGGTTCGTCAGCGGCCCGAGCAGGTTGAAGATGGTCCGGATGCCGATCTCGCGGCGCACCGGCGCCGCGTGCTTCATGGCCCCGTGCAGGGCGGGGGCAAAGAGAAACCCGATTCGGGCTTCGCGGATGCACCGGGCCACGGCGGCGGGCGGGGCCCCGATGGTCACGCCCAGGGCCTCCAGGACGTCGCTGGACCCGCACCGGCTGGTGGCGCCGCGGTTCCCGTGCTTGGCCACGTACGCCCCGCCGCCCGCCGCCACCAGGGCCGCACACGTCGAGATATTAAACGGCTTCTTCCCCGTCCCGCCCGTGCCACAGGTATCGACGACCGGCAGGTCGCCGACGTCGATGCGGGTGGCCTTCTCGCGCATGACCAGGGCGGCGCCGGCGATCTCGTCCGGCGTGGGGCCCTTGACCGACAGGGCCGTCAGGAACGCCCCGATCTGGGCGGGCGTGGCCCGGCCGTCCATGATCAGGCGGACGGCCTCGCGCGATTCGGCGAGCGTGAGGTCCTCGCCGGCGGCCAGTTTCCGGATGGCGTCGATCATGGTTCGCCCCTGAAGGCGATTGTTTCCTGACGGTCGCGGCTCGGTCGCCGCCTGCGCTTTGCAGGTACCCGCCCGTACGGGCGGCTCGGGCGCCGGGTGTTCGATGTCATCCTGAGGAGGGATGGTTTGCCGGGCCGACGAAGGATCTCGCCGTGCACGTTTTTGCCAAGCGGCGTCACGGCAAGATTCTTCGCTCGCGTCGCTCGCTCAGAATGACACCGTTCATGTCTCCACGGCCGCCCCGTCGGCGGCGGGGCTGACCCAGATGCGCGGCTCGCAGCCGGTCTCGGCCTGGTACCGGGCGAGGACGGCGTCGCGGAGGGCGTCCACGGCATCCGGCCGGACGAGCGAAACGGTGCATCCGCCGAAGCCCGCCCCCGTCAGCCGGGAGCCCAGCACGCCCTCGACCCCGCGGGCGATCTCGACCAGCAGGTCGAGTTCCGGCCCGCTGACCTCGTAATCGTCGCGGAGCGAGTCGTGGCTGGCGTCCAGGAGCCGGCCGAACCGCGCCAGGTCGCCGGCCTCCAGCGCCTCGACCGACTCGATGACCCGCGCGTTCTCGGTCACCACGTGCCGGCACCGGCGGCGGACATCCGGCGGCAGGGCGTCGGCGTGGGCCTCAAAGAGCGCCGGGCCGACGTCCCGAAGGCTCTCGACCCGCGGGTCGAACTGCGCGAGGCGGGCCGCGCCGTCCTCACACTGGCTCCGCCGCTCGTTGTACGCGCCGGCGGTCAGTTTCCGCTGGACGCCGGAGTCGATGATGACGACGGCGGCCTCCCCCGCCGGCAGCGGCACGGCCCGGTGCGAGAGGTCGCGGCAGTCGAGCATGATGGCATGGCCGGCCCGACCGTGCACGCTGATGAACTGGTCCATGATGCCGCAGCGGACGCCCACGCGGTGCTCGGCCGACTGGCACAGCACCGCCAGCCGCTCGCCCGTCAGGCCGTGCGCCTCGGCCGCCGCCGCCGCCGGGCCCGACCGGAGGTCCGGCACCGCCGCCACCATCAGCGCCAGGGCGGAGGCCACCTCGCAGGCGGCGCTGGACGACAGGCCCGCCCCGACCGGCACGTCGCCGTCCACCACGCCCCGGAAGCCCCGCAGCGAGAGGCCCGCCTCGGCCAGGACCTGGGCCACCGCCATCGGGTAGTGGAGCCAGTGGGGCGTGTCGTCGGCGGGCGCCTGGCCGATGGTGAACTCGGCCCGTTCGGCGAACTGCTCGGACCAGAGAGCCACGGTCGGCTCCTGGTCCGGCACGAGGGCGATGCGGACCACCCGCGCCAGGGCCATCGGCATCACGAACCCGTCGTTGTAATCGGTGTGCTCGCCGATGAGGTTCACCCGGCCGGGGGCCCGGACCGTCCGCAGGCCGTCGGCCCGGCCGAAGATCTCCACGAAACGTGCCGGCAGATCCGCCATGGCTGCTCCCTTGCGCATCGACACGGCCGGGAACCGTCTCCTCCGCGCCGGAGTGTAGGTGGACCCGTCGGCAGGGTCAACGCGAAAGTGGCCGCACCCGCGCCGGGGCACCGGGCGCGGCGGGTCTCCGCACCCGCCGCGCTGCGCTGACGGCCGCCGTGCGCCGCACGGTGCGATGGATTCACGTAAAGCCCACCCCCCGCCCTGCCGATAAACCTCTTGGCGGAGACGCCAGACTCGCCCGGTCCTCCCCGGAGGGGTAGCCGCTGGTGCATACAACCGGCAAGACGTGGCAGTTCTCGCTCGTCAAGGCCCCGCACCGGTACCTGGTGCGGTGCGCGGCGGGGGATGAGGAAGCCGCCATCGCCCAACTGATGGCCTGGGCCGACGACGACCGGTTGGCCTTCGACTGGTTCGACGCCGCGGTGCTGGCCCGGCAGATTACGCAGCGCCAGGTCGAGCGGACCCTCGGCCGGGCCGACGACGCCTGACCCGGATACCCCCATGGGCCCGTCCCTGACAGCGCGGTTCCTGTCCTACCTGGAGAACGAGCGGAACTTCTCCGCACACACCATCCGCTCGTACGCCTCGGACCTGGCCCAGTTCGTGGACTTTCTGACGGCCGACGAGTCGGCAGACGATTCGGCCGAGCCGGCGGCCGGCGACCGTCCCGCCGGCGGCAACGGGGCCGTCTCGGCCCACCTGCGGGCCGTGACGCCCCTGGACCTCCGCCGCTACCTGGCGGACCTGCGGCGGGCGGACTACAGCCGGTCGACCATCGCCCGCAAGATCGCCACCCTCCGGTCCTTCTACAAGTTCCTGGCCCGCGAGGGCGAGGTCGAGCGCAACCCCGTCTCCACGCTCCGGACGCCCCGGCAGGAGAAGCGGCTGCCGAAGTTCCTGGCACCGGCCGAGGTCGAACGGCTCCTGGCCGCCGTCCAGGGCGACGACCTGCTCTCGGTCCGCGACGCCGCCATCCTCGAGGTCCTCTACTCCAGCGGCATGCGGGTCAGCGAACTGGTGGGCCTGAACCTGGAGGACATCGACCCGATCGGCGAGGTGGCGCACGTGCGCGGCAAAGGGCGGCGCGAGCGGCTCGCCCCGCTCGGCTCCTACGCCATGCGATCCCTGAACCGGTACCTGGGCGCCCGCGCCGAGACCGACGTCCGCGACCCCGAGGCCCTGTTCCTGAACCGCCACGGCCGGCGCCTGAACGCCCGAAGCGTCCGCCGCAAACTCGCCAAGTACCTGGCGATGGCCGGCCTCGACCCCAGCGTCAGCCCGCACACGCTCCGGCACTCCTTCGCCACCCACATGCTGGAACGGGGGGCCGACCTGCGGGCCGTCCAGGAACTGCTGGGCCACCGCAGCCTCTCGACCACGCAAATCTACACCCACGT
>CAYTJE010000082.1:0-2902 GCA_964437855.1 uncultured Anaerolineales bacterium
AATCACGGATTGCGAGCAATCCGTGGCACCCGCTGAAGGCTGCAACATTGGTTTTACCGGTCTCACTAGCATCCGCTACAGCCTGGAAAGACGAGTGCCACTGGGTGCTTGCCTCCGGCGGGTAAAGTTGTCAGCCAGTGTCTTCAGCACCTCGAGGCGCACTGGCGGGCAAGCCGCCAGTGGCACCCAGCGCGGTGGCTCAGGAGAGCCACCGCGCGGAAGTCTTCACCGCGCCCGCGCGGTCACGCGGCCGGCGACGAGCCGCTCGAAATCCCACGTCCGCCTCGCCGTCTCCAACAGGCAGACCCAGTCCACGGGGTGCACCTTGCCGTAACGGGTCCGGTGGTTCACAAGGACGTGGACGGGTCGGCTGAAGTCGAGCCGCTCGGCCGGCAGGTCGACCTCGACTTCGGCCAGGTTCCGGGCCATCACGGCGATAAGGTTCTTGCCGGCCGGCATGCGGACGGTCAGGTGATACCCTTTCCGTTTCCAGATGCGTGCCAGGGCGGGGCCCACGTCCTCGGGCCGGCGGACGCCCCGGACCGGGACGCGGTGGTGGAAGTCGATCTCCGGGGCGGCCGTCTTCGTGGCCCGAACGCCGTACGCCCGCCCCTGGTACAGCCGGTGGAAGAGCAGCCGGACCTGGCGCGGGAAGGGGTCGCGCCGGACCCTGGCCACGAAGGCGCGGATCGTCTCGCGCCGAAGGTCCAGGTCGTGGCCCTGGCCCTCGTACTCGACGGGCTCAAAGTGCTCGGCCCCGTGCGTCTTGAACCAGCGGGCGGCCTTTCGCGACAGGGTGTTGATGCCCCGGACCTGGCCGGGCACCTTGTCCCGGTCTCCCCAGTGCGCCTGGATGGGCAGGGTCAGCACGTTCTCCAGGTACATCGTGGAGGCGGTCAGGCCGGCCTCGGAGACGGGGGCCGAGGCAATCGGCACCGCCCCCGCCCACCGGCCCGGCGAGAACAGGGCCGTCGCCCACGTCTGGTACCCGCCCCGGCTGTAACCGGTCAGCACGACCCGGTCGCTGTTGACGTTAACCCGCCGGCGGACGTCGGCCAGCACGCGGAGCGGGTGGGTATCGGTTTCCCGGCTGGGCCGGTAGGCGCCCGGGTCGGGCGAATCGGGACAGGCCACCAGGTAGTCGTTGAGGTCCTGGCCCAGGACCCACCGGATCCACGCCATCGCGCGGTCGGCCGTGGAATCCGTCCAGTGGCAGGCGACGACCAGGGGCGAGCCGGCGGGGGCGTTCGGCTCGTAGCCCTCCGGCACGCGGAGCAGGTAGCGGACGGCCGGGGCGCGCGCGTCGCCGGGCGTCTCGAACTCGTGCGTGCCCGGCGCCAAGTCCGGCCGCGGGGCCGTCTGGTGCAGCATGGCCTTCAGGGCGTCCCAGCGGTCCGGGGCGACCTCGGCGAACGCCGCCGCCAGACGCCGGCGCGCCTCGGCGTCCTCCTCCCGGAAGAACCGGCGGAGCAGGGCCTTTGCTTTCTCGGTGTCGGATTCGGGGACGGCATCCGCCTCGGCCGGGGCCTCGGCCGGCGCGTCGGCCCGTACGGGCTCCTCTGCCGCCGCGCGCCCGGCAGCCGGTGCCGGGAGCAGGACCGCCAGGAGCAGAACAGTCGGGAGCAGAATCGTCGGGCGCGCCATGCCTTCCGCCTTCCGCCGTCCACCCCGTAACGCTACCGTAGCGGGCCGCGGCGGCCGGTGCAAGCGCCGGCGGCGAGGGGCGTTGATTGTCGGACGCCGACGCGGTACGCTGGTTCCCGACACCACCGGTCAAACAAAGGAGGCACGCTATGGCAGTCAACGTTGCCGTCGTCGGTCTGGGCATGATGGGCACCACGCACTTCCGGGGGTACCAGGAAATTCCCGAGGCCAAGGTCGCAGCCGTCTGCGACGTCTCCGGCCGCAAACTCTCCGGCGACTGGTCCGAGGCGGCCGGCAACATCGACACCGGCGCCGCCGCCCGCCAGGACCTCTCGTCCCTGCGCACGTACGATGACCTGGCCGACCTGCTTGCCGACGACGGGATCGACCTCGTGGACCTGTGCGTCCCCACGTTTCAGCACGCGGACTTCGCCGTCCGCGCCCTGGAGGCCGGCAGGCACGTGATGTGCGAGAAGCCGATGGCCCGCACCTCCGAGGAGTGCGCCCGCGTGATCCGGGCGGCCGAGACCGCCGACCGCGTGCTCGCCGTCGGCCACGTGCTGCGGTTCTGGCCGGAGTACGGCCTCGTCAAAGAGATGATCGACTCTGGAACCTATGGCAAGGTCACGAGCGCCACGCTGACCCGCCTCAGCCCGCGGCCCGGCTGGACGTGGGACAACTGGATCCTCGACGAGGCCCGCAGCGGCGGCGCACCGCTCGACCTCCACATCCACGACGCCGACACGGTCCAGTGGTACTTCGGCCGGCCGGAGCGCGTGACCGCGGTCGGCACCGAGGAGGCCAAGGCCATGGGCCACATCGTGGCCACGTACCACTACCCCGACGGCCCGGCCGTTGTGGCCGAGGGCGGGTGGGACTACCCCGCCGCCTTCCCGTTCCGGATGGAGATGGGCCTGGTGTTCGAGAAGGCCGCCGTCGAGTTCTCCACCATGACCTCGCCCACCCTGGCGGTGTACGAAGAGGGTGCCGAGGAGCCGCTCCATCCCGAGGTGCCGCAGCAGGACGGCTACACGGAGGAACTCCGGTATGTGATCCAGTGCGTGGACCGGGGCGAGACGCCCGATCGGCTCGCGCCGGCGGAGGCGGCCTCGGCCGTCGCCATCGTCGAGGCCGAGGTCCAGGCCGCCCGCTCGGGCCAGCCGGTGACGCTCTAATCGGCCGCCCGCCTCAAAGGTTCAGGCGTAGCGCGGTGGGCAGTCCTGCCCACCGCGCTTGTGTGGCCCGGCCCGTACGGGCC
>CAYTJE010000082.1:3002-12682 GCA_964437855.1 uncultured Anaerolineales bacterium
GGGAGCACACGGATTGACAAGCAATCCGTGGCGCCTCCGAATCCTGGAGGTTCGCCCGGCCCGTACGGGCCGGGAGCACACGGATTGACAAGCAATCCGTGGCGCCTCCGAATCCTGGAGGTTCGCGCGGCCCGGCCGTGCCACACCGTTCGGAGCCAACCCATGCGACACGCCCGCATCCCGTCCGCGATCCTGGCGCTCGCGCTGCTCGTGACGATCGCCGCCGCGCCCGCCCGCGCTGCCGCGCCCTCCCGGCCATGGCTCTGGGTCTACGTTTCCACGAACCTCCAGGTGGACGAGCGGGCCGATCATCTCGTGGCTCTCATGGAGCGGGCCAAAAAGGCCGGCTACAACGGCGTCCTGCTCGCCGACTACAAGTTCGGCAACCTGGCCGACCGGCCCGCCCCCTACTACCGGAACCTGGAGCGCGTCCGCGAGACCGCCGGCCGGCTCGGCATCGAGGTCATCCCCGCCGTCATGCCCGTCGGCTACTCCGGCAGCATCCTCCAGCACGACCCGAACCTGGCGGCGGCCCTGCCGGTGCGCGACTGTACGATGGTCGTCCGCGACGGGGCGGCGACCGTTGCGGACCCCTCCAACCGCCTGCCGAACGGCGGCTTCGAGCAGACCGACGGCAAGAAGGTGCCCGGCTGGGACTGGATGGACCCCTGCGCCGCCCGCGACACCGCCGTCGCCCACGCGGGCCGGGCCTCGCTCCGCATGACGGCCTTTCGCGCCGGCAACGAGCACGGCAACGGGCGGGTCGTCCGCACGTTCACGCTGGCGCCGTTCCGCCAGTGGCGGGCCGACGTGTGGATCAAGACGGACGGCCTCTCGGGCGCCGACGCGGTCCGCCTCCTGCCGCTTGCCGACGGCCGGGCCCTGAACTACACGCACCTCGGCGTCAAGGCCACGCAGGACTGGACGCGGCACAGCGTCCTCTTCAATTCGCTCCGCCACGAGACGGTCCGCCTGTACGTCGGCATCTGGGGCGGACGCGGCGGCACGCTGTGGCTCGACGACGTCTCGGTCCGCGAAGTGGCCGGCGTCAATATGCTGCGGCGAGAGGGGTGCCCGCTTCGCGTCACCAGCGGCGACGGTCGCACCGTCTACGAGGAGGGCCGCGACTTCAAACGCTGGGCCTGGCCCAAGATGGGCCGCGTGCCCTGGCCGGGCTCATACCAGGTGGTCCATCCCCAGCCGCCCCTCGTCCTGGCCGACGGCTCGCGCATCGCCGACGGCGAGCGGCTCCGCGTCTCGTTCTTCCACACGGTCGTGGTCCACTCCGGCCAGGTGGCCTGCTGCCTGTCGCACCCCCGGGTGTTCGAGGTGCTGGAGCAGCAGGTGCGGCTCGTAAAACAATATCTGCGACCGGGCAAGTACATGATGAGCCACGACGAGATCCGCGTGGCCGGTTGGTGCGACCTCTGCCGGGCCGCCGGCAAGACGACCGGCGACGTGCTCGCCAACAACGTTCGCCGGTGCACGCGCCTCATCCGCCGCGCCGACCCGGACGCGGAGGTCTTCGTCTGGTCCGACATGTTCGACCCGCACCACAACGCCCGCGAGGAGTACTACCTTGTCGCCGGTTCGCTGGAAGGCTCGTGGCAGGGGCTCGACCCGGCCGTCCACGTCGTCTGCTGGTATTTCGGAAAGCGCGGCGCGTCCTTGCCGTTCTTCGCCGGCCGCGGCCACGAGATCCTGATGGCCGGTTACTACGACCACGCCGACGTCAAGGCGAACGTGATGGGCTGGCGGGCGGCCGCCGCCAAGGTCCCCGGTGCCGTCCGCGGCCTCATGTACACCACCTGGCGGAACAATTACGCGGACCTCGAAACGTTCGCCCGCCTCGCCACACAGCCGATGGAGTGATCGCGCCCTGCCGCGCCTACTCGATCCGCAGCGTCGCCGCAAAGACCGCCCCGTTGACCAGGCAGCACAGGGCGAAGTAGACGGCCGCGGCCGTCCACAGCCGCCGTCTCGCCGGGCGACGCCGGGGCAGGGGGGCCCGGTCGTCGACCACGACCGTGCCGGCCGCCCGGTCCCCCAGCCGGCGGTGCGGCGGCCGCCGCATCAGCAGCCACAGGCCCAGCCCCAGCAGCAGGCCGTCCACGTACCGCAGCAGGCCGCGCACGGCCGCGGCCTTCAGCCCGCACGGCCGCCCGTCCGCCTTGACGACCCGCATGTCCAGCAGGACCTTGCCCGGCGTGGCCCCGTACAGCCACTCGAAGAGCAGGAAGTAGAAGAAGGGCATCGTGACGGCCAGGGCGATGGCCGTTGGCCAGGGGTTGCCCTCCTTGAAACCGAACGCGTGCCCCGTGTAATGGAGCACCGTCCATATCAATGCCGCCGCCAGCGGGTACGAGACGAGCGTCGAAAGGATATCGGCCGCCACTACGGCCCCGCCGTCGATGATGAATGCCAGGGCGCGCGGGCCCAGCCCCTTGGCCGGCAGCGCACCGGCCGACGGCTCCACCGGCGGCGGCGACTGAGGGTCGATTTCGGGGGGAACCTCCACGACCCCAGCATGGCGGCGGGGGTGGCGGCTGTCAAGGCCGGTCTGAGCAAAGCCGGCGGTGGTGGGGTTGGTAGCGGACCGCCGGATTTTGCCTTGCGGGAGCCGGCGCGCCGCCTAGACTTGGTTTCATAACTTGTTGCAGCGCGGCGGCCTTCCAAGGCCGCCGCGATTCTGGGCTTGTTTTCAGACGTGGAGGCCTGGTCCATACGGAGGCGTATTGCCGAAGGCTTCCACGCGGGAGTAATGAAACGACTTCTAGACCCTGGGTCCGGTGGCCATGACCCGACGCAGGCCCATCTGGATCCTCTGCCCGCAGTACCGCAAACGCGTCCGCGGGTGGTACGAGGCCGGCGAGCGGGGGGTGTTCCGCCTCGGCCCGGACGGCTCGTACCTGCTGGATTACGTCCGCTGCACGCAGGACGGCGGCCGGTGCATGCAGACCCTGTGCGTCCTGCACCGCTTCAACCGCCGGGGCCCGGAGTCGTGGTACCCGGAGCGGATTCTGACGATACCGGCCCGCAAGACCGCCCCCGGCGAGCACCCGGCCGGGGAGGGCACCGAGGGCCCGGCGTGACCGCCGCCGGCCATCAAGCCCGGCGGTACGGGTTCCATGGCCGACACAGTTTGGGCATTGTCGTAGGGTTGGGGCTTACCTTCGACGTCTGCCGAAGGCTACCAGCGGGAGCGGGCGGATTCGATATTTTGGTATATATCGTCTTCCGGCCATGCGGGGTCAAAAAGCGATCAAAAACGATCGATCCCGAACAAAAAACGAAAAAAGTCGAAAAAAGCCGAAAGTTTCGCCTTGCCCATCTTAACATTCGCGCGACAAATCGGCTCTGGTGCTCGAAAAACGGCGATTCGGGCACCAAAAGGTGCCGAAAACCGTATTTCGACCCCAAGCCATTTTCTCAGAATATATACCAAGCGCGGCGCCGTTGGCTAGCCGCGAGCGCGAGCGAGCGGTCGAACAGCGCCGCTTACTGTCGTGCGCGGCTAGCCGGTGCGCCGGTTGAGCGCGCGGCGCTTTTGGCTAGCCGCGAGCGCGAGCGAGCGGAAAAAGGTTGAGGCGGCCGACGACGGCCGCTAATCTGCTCCGCCATGGGCGAGAACCTCCTTCTCGGATTCGACATCGGCGGTGCCAAGTCGGCGGCCATCGTGGGCGACTCCGCCGGCAACGCCCTCGCGCGGGAGGAGTTCGCCACCACCGGTCCGGACGAGACCCTCCGCAAACTGATGGATCTCGGCCGCGCCCTCTCGGGCGGCGAGGCGGCGGCCTGCGGCATCTCGTGCGGCGGCCCGCTCGACAGCCGCGCCGGCACCATCCTATCGCCCCCGAACCTGACGGGCTGGGACCGCGTGCCCGTCGTCCAGACCGTCCGCGACGCCCTCGGCATCCCGGCCGCCCTCGAGAACAACGCCAACGCCGCCGCCGTCGCCGAGTGGCGGTGGGGACTGAACTGCGAAATCGACGACCTCGTCTACCTCACCTGCACCACCGGGATGGGGGCCGGCATCGTCCTGGGCGGCCGGCTGGTTCGCGGCAAGCAGGACCTGGCGGGCGAGATCGGACACGTCCGCCTCCTGGCGGACGGGCCCGTCGGTTACGGAAAGGCCGGCAGCGTCGAGGGGCTGACCTCCGGCAAGGCGCTCTCGGAACTGGCCCGCCGACGCCTCGCCGAGCCGCACGAGCCCTCCCACCTGGACCGGTTCGCCCCGGAGGGGATCAGCGGCAAGGCGGTGACGGCGGCGGCGATCGACGGCGACCCGCTGGCGGTGGAGATCGTGCGGACCCAGGGCGATTACCTCGGCCGGACCTGCGCCGTGTTCATCGACGTGCTGAACCCGCAGCGGATCAGCCTGGGCGCGGCCGCCCGGAGGCTGGGCGCCCTGCTCATCGACCCCTGCCGCGAGGCCGCCCGCCGCGAGGCCCTGCCCGCCGCATTCGAGGCGTGCACCATCGACCGGGCGGCCCTGGGGTCGGCCATCGCGGACCTGTCGGCCCTGGCCATCGCCCACGAGGCGATGGAGCGGGAGGGGTAGGCGGCAGCGCGCCGCGGCCTACCTGCGCGCGGCCCGCAAGCGGGCCGGCGAACATCGGCTGACACGCACAGAGAACCGCACGTCCCCGAACCTCCGCTAGCAGGATGGCGAGTCGCACGCGCCAATCCGAAATCTGAAATCGCCTTCCTTGACCCCGCCCGCCCCGTGGGGTATCCTGCAAGTTTCGTATCGTGGAGACACTCTGCCCCATGGGCCGCACCATACACCTACAGGGCGCCCGGACGCACAACCTCAAGGGCATCACCGTCACGGTGCCGCACCGGACGCTGACGGTGGTGACGGGCGTCTCGGGCAGCGGCAAGTCGAGCCTGGCGTTCGACACGCTGTACGCCGAGGGGCAGATGCGGTACGTCGAGAGCCTGAGCGCCTACTCCCGCCAGTTCCTGGAGCAGATGGAGCGGCCGCCGGTCGATTCGATTACCGGCCTGCCGCCCGCCATCGCCCTGGAGCAGAAGAACACCGTCAAGAACGCCCGCAGCACGGTCGGCACGGCCACGGAGTTGGCCGACTACCTGCGGCTGCTCTTCGCGAGCGTCGGCGAGACGACCTGCCCGGCGTGCGGCGTGCGGGTCGAGAAGCATACCGTCGAGGGGGCGGTGGAGGAGGTCCTCGGCCTGCCGCCGCGGTCGCGCCTGCTTGTGCTGGCCCCCGTGCCGCGCGACGGCCGGCCGTGGGACAGCCTGAGGCGGGAACTTCAGCGGCAAGGCTTCCGCCGCCTCTGGCTTTCCGGCCCGCAGCCCGGTACGAGTTCCCAGGTTGGGGAACGGGTCCAGGCTTCGGCCCGGATGGTCGACGTGGCCGAGGCCGACGAGGGCGACCTCGGCGAGACGCTGGAGATCATCATCGACCGGATTGTTCTGGCGGCCGACCCCGCCGACAGCCGCAGCCGCGCCGCCGAGGCGCTGGAGGCGGCCTTCAAGGCCGGCCACGGGCGGGCGGCCGTGGCGGTGGTCGAGCGGGCGAGCGAGGCCGACGAGAAGGGTGCCACTGGCGGCTCGTCCGCCGGTGCCTCCGCCGACGCACGGGCTGACAAGCAGCCCGTGGCACCCGGCGCGGGCATGGTCGAGCCCCGGCGGCTGGCGTTCGATATCCGCTTCAACTGCCCCCGGTGCGGCCGGGAGTTCCCCGAGCCGGACCCGCAACTCTTCTCGTTCAACAGCGCCGTCGGGGCGTGCCCGGAGTGCGAAGGCTTCGGGCGCATCAGCGGCCTGGACCCGCAGAAGATCGTGCCGGACCCGCGCAAGAGCATCGACAACGGGGCCATCACCTGCTGGCAGACGCCCGCCTACAAGGACCTGCACCGGGCGTGCCGGCGGGCCTGCCACGCGCGGGGCATCCGGACCGACGTGCCGTACATGGACCTCTCCGACGCCGCCCGGCAGACCATCTGGGAGGGCGACGAATACGACGACGAGGAGGACTGGCCGGGCATCCGCGGCTTCTTCGAGTGGCTCGAGACGAAGCGGTACAAGGTCCACGTGCGGGTCATGATCGCCCGGTACCGCGGGTACGACACGTGCCCGGCGTGCGGGGGGAAGCGGCTCCGGCCGGAGGCCCTGAACGTCCGCGTGGGCGGGGCGACCCTTGCCGATCTGTCCCTTCTGGCGGTGGCGGACCTGAGGGCGTGGTTCGATGCCCTTACCCTGCCGACCGGTGAGGCGGAGAAGGTGGACGTCGTCCTCCGCGAGATCCGGGCCCGCCTCGCCTACCTCGTGGACGTGGGCCTGGAGTACCTGACGCTCGACCGCCAGACGCGGACGCTCAGCGGCGGCGAGGCGCAGCGAATCAACCTGGCCTCGGCCCTGGGGTCCAGCCTCACGAACACGCTGTACGTCCTGGACGAGCCGACCGTCGGCCTCCACGCCCGCGACACGCACCGCCTGGTCGGCATCCTGCGGAGCCTCATCGCCAAGGGCAACACCGTCGTGGTCGTGGAGCACGACCCGGAGGTCATCGCGGCGGCGGACTATCTTCTCGACCTCGGCCCGGGGGCGGGCGAAGCGGGCGGCGAGATCATCTACCAGGGCCCCGCCGACGGCCTGGCCGACTGCGAGGCCAGCCTGACCGCCCGCTGGATGGCCACCCACGCCGACCGGGCCGTCTCGCCCTACGGCCGGTCGCCGCGGGCCTGGATCACCCTCAGGGGCGCCCGCCGGCACAACCTGAAGCACCTGGACGTGCAGATCCCCCTGGGCGTCCTCTGCTGCGTGACGGGCGTGTCGGGCTCCGGCAAGACCACGCTGGTGCACGACTGCCTGTACGGGACCTTCCGGCAGCAGGCCGGCGAGGCGGTGGACGAGGTGGGCGAGTGCGACGAGACCGACGGCTTCGACGCCGTCGACGACGTCGTCCTGGTGGACTCCTCGCCCATCGGCCAGAGCACGCGGTCGAACCCGGTGACGTATGTCAAGGCGTACGGTCCGATCCGGAGCCTCCTGGCCGAGGCGCCGCGCGCCCGCGTGGCCGGCATCACCCCGGCCCACTTCTCGTTCAACGTCTCCGGTGGACGGTGCGAGGAATGCAAGGGCGTCGGTACGGTGACCTACGACATGTACTTCATGGCCGACGTCACGGTCGTCTGCCAGGCCTGCGGCGGGAAGCGGTTCAAGAAGAAGGTCCTGGACGTCCGCTACGGCGGCAAGAATATCGACGACATCCTGGAGATGACCGTCGACGAGGCGATGGTGCACTTCGCGGACCACGCCCGCGTCACCCGCCGGCTCCAGCCGCTGGTGGACGTGGGGCTCGGGTACATCCGGCTGGGGCAGCACACGGCGAGCCTGTCGGGCGGGGAGGCGCAGCGGCTGAAACTCGCCTCCTACCTGGCCGCCCCGAAGAAGGGCCAGCAGTACCTCTTTATCTTCGACGAGCCGACCACCGGCCTCCACATGGCCGACGTGCAGGTCCTGCTGAAGACGTTCCACCGCCTCGTCCACGCGGGGCATTCGCTCCTGGTCGTGGAACACAACCTGGACTTCATCAGCCAGGCCGACTGGCTTATCGACCTGGGTCCGGAGGGCGGCGAGGGCGGCGGCCGCATCGTCGCCGAGGGACCCGTCGAGGACGTGGCCGCGTGCGAGGCGTCCTACACCGGCCGGTTCCTGGCCGACCGCGTGGCGGCGGCCGGGCGAGCGTGACGTTGCCCCCTCTCCCCTCAGCCCGTAGGGTGGGTGCTCCGCACCCACCAGAGGTGCGCCGACTTGCCGGCTACCTTACCGGCGCGCGGGATGCGGCTACCGATTCACCCACCAACGCACGGCCCATCGGACGAGCAGCGCCCCGACGGCGGCTCCTAGGAAGAGCAGGCCGCGGCGGATCATCTCACCGCCGGCCTCCTGCGCCGGGGCCGTCAGGCCGAAGTAGACGTACAGCCCACCCGAGACCACGAGCGCGACCGTAAAGAGCCAGAAAATGACGGCCCATTCCATCCGCGTCGGTGGTCTAAGGTGATACAGTGGCGAATAATGGGCAATAGGTTCTCCCGTACCGCGGTGCGTTCCGAGGCCGCTCCCGTGGACCTGTACGGTCGCGGCGGGAGGCGTATTCATCCTGGCCGTGCGGCGGGTCCATGCGGCCGGTCGGCCTACCCCGCCAGCCACCGTTCCACGAGCCGGCGGACCGAGACGATGCCGAAGCGGGCGGGGTCCACCTCGGCGCGCGGCACCCAGCGGACGTCGGCGACCTCGGCCGGGTCGGCCGGACCGGCGTCCGGCCCATCGCCTGCCGGCCGGCATAGAAAGACGAGGTCCGTCGTCGGGTAGGTGACCCCCTTGTACGTGTAGGTGTTCGGTTCGGAGCCGAAGTAGCGGGCGGAGGCGAGCCGGACGCCCGTTTCCTCACGAACCTCGCGGCGAAGGGTTTCCTCGGCCGTCTCGCCGGGGTCGGCGAAGCCGCCGGGCAGGTCCCACGTGCCGCGGGCGGGTTCGGAGGCCCGGACGATCACGAGGAGCCGGTCCCGGTCGTCCACGACGATCCCGGCGACGGCCGCCGCCGGGTTGACGAACATCTCCCCGCCGCAGGCGCCGCACGCCAGCCGCTTCGGGCTCTGCTGCGCCAGCGTCTCGGCCCCGCAGAACGGGCAGTAGCGGAGGGCCTGGTGGCGGGGGGTATCCGGCACGGTTCAGCCCTCCTCGGGGTTGGCGACGTCATGCCGAGCGTTGCTCACCCTCACATCATTCGGCATGCGGGCCAATACGTGCAAGAAAAAGGTTCAAGTCCCATTACCGGGACACCGGCCTCAGGCTCCGTTGCGGGGCTGCCGGGGGGCGCCCCTTCCGCCCCGCCGCCTGGGCGTCGGCCCGGCGCCCTTCGGGCCGCGGGTGAGGCCGACGCCGGCGCGACTCTCTCTCCAGGGGCTTGGGGGGCCTTCGATGGGGGATTTCCCCCCTCGTGCGCCCGGCTTGGGCCGAGGGGGTCTGGGGGAGAGGGCATCTCCCCCAGGGCGATACGGACCGGGCATGGGGGGTCGGGAAGCGTGCTCCCCGGTATTGGGCGTTGAACCAGGCAAAAAGGGGCCGCAGCCTGGCCGCGAAGCACGACCGCCGGGTGACCGAATGGCCGCCGCGCCCGGCGCATCGCCGTTGCAGGTGAACGCATTTTCGGGTAACCTGTGGGCGGAGGAAACGGACCCGTGGCCGCACGGGGGTCTCCGGACGCCGGCGGCCCCACGATCGGCGGGAAACGTGAACGCAGGAACCATCGGGAGGAACGCCTGTGCCCGAAACCCAATCGTCCGACACCCGGAGCATGGCCGTCTTCTGCGATTTCGAGAACGTCGCCATCGGCGTGCGCGACGCCCGGTACGACCGGTTCGACATCGGCAAGGTGACCGAGCGGCTGCTCCTGAAGGGGAGCATCGTGGTCAAGAAGGCCTACTGCGACTGGGACCGCTACAAGGAGTTCAAGGCCGTCATGCACGAGGCGTCGTTCGAGTTGATCGAGATCCCGCACGTCCGCCATTCGGGCAAGAACTCCGCCGACATCCGCATGGTCGTCGACGCGCTCGACCTCTGTTACACGAAGGAACATGTGGACACGTTTGTGATCATCAGCGGCGACTCGGATTTCTCGCCCCTGGTGAGCAAACTGCGCGAGAACG
>CAYTJE010000083.1:0-12508 GCA_964437855.1 uncultured Anaerolineales bacterium
ACCCGCCTTCCGCCTCGGCCGTCTCCTTGAGGTCGTCGGGCAGGTTCTCGGTGTGCCGACACTTGGGATAGGCGGAGCAGCCGAGAAACTTGCCGCGACGTCCGGAGCGGATGACCAGGGCTGCGCCGCAGTCGGGGCAGGTGCGGTCGGTGGGTACGGCCTTTGGCCTCGACCGGCCGCCGCCTTTGCCTTTTCCCTTTGAGCCGCCCTTGCCGCCGGCCTTGCCTTCCCCTTTGCCCTTCGAGGCGAGGCCCATCTTCTGCTTCAGTTCGTCGGTCAGGGGGCGTGTGTTGCGGCACTTGGGGAAGGCCGAGCAGGCCAGGAACGGCCCCCGCCGGCCGCGCTTCACGACCATCACAGAGCCGCACTTCTCGCACGTCTCGTCGGTCTCGACGGGCTTGACGGGGTTGCCGTCGGCGTCGCACGGCAAGGTGTGTCGGCACTTGGGGTAGTTCTCGCAGCCGAGGAACGGCTCGCCCCGGCGGTTGGTGCGTAGCAGCATCCGGCCGCCGCACTTCTCGCACGTGTGATCGGTGGGTTTGGGCGCGGGCCGCTCGTCGGCGTCGAGCGGACGGGTATAGGTGCAGTCGGGGTAGTTTTCGCATCCCAGGAACGGGCCGTTCCGGGACCAGCGTTTGACCAGGCTCCCGCCGCACTCGGGGCAGGGGCCGGCCGTCTCGTCGACCTGGTGCTTGGCGCTCGGCATCTGGTCGGCGGCCTTTTCGAGGGCCTCGGCGAACGGCTGCCAGAACTCGCGGATCACCTGGAGCCAATCAATCTTCGAGGCCTCGACGTTGTCGAGTTCCTCCTCCATGTGGCTGGTGAATTCGTAGTCCATGATCCGGGGGAAGTGGGCGACGAGTTTCTCGGTGACCACTTCGCCCAGGTCCGTGGCGTAGAGGCACCGTTTGCCGTGCTTCAGTTGCATCTCGCCGCCGCAGGCGTTGCACCGATGGTCCTCGACCTTCGGGCCGATGGGCTTGCCGTGCACATCGCACGGGAGGGTGTACCGGCACTTGGGATAGTTCTGGCATCGGAGGAACATCTTGCGCTTCTGCTCGGCGTACCCGCGGTCCTGGATCGTCGAGATGATGGTGGCGTAGGTGCTGGGCCGGCCGATGCCGAGTTCCTCCAGCCGCCGCACCAGCGACGCCTCGGTGTACCGGGCCGGCGGCTGGCTGAAGAGTTGCGCCAGGTCCAGGCGTTTCAGGTCCAGGAGGTCGGTTTCCTCGAGGGGCGGCAGTTGCTGGTCGTCTTTGGCGAGGCGGAGCCCGGCCACCTTCGTGTAGCCGTCGAAGACGAGCACCCGGCCGCGGGCCTTGAAGAGGCCGCGCCGGCCGTGGGCTTGTGCGTCCGCCGCTTCGGCTTTCGCGGTGTCGGCTTCCGCGGCCTCGATTTCTACGTCCGTCACGTCCCACCGGGCGGGCGTCATCTGGCTGGCGACGAACCGCGTCCAGATGAGTTCGTAGAGGCGGGCGTCGTCGCGCGACAGGTGTGCCTTGACCGACTCCGGCGTGCGGGAGACGTCGGTGGGGCGGATGGCCTCGTGCGCCTCCTGGGCGCCTCTTTTCGAGCGGTACCGCGGCGGCTTCTGCGGCAGGTACGAATCGCCGTAGGTGGTCCGGATCAGGTCCCGGGCCGCGTTCTGGGCCGTCGGGGCCACCCGGTGCGAATCGGTCCGCATATACGTGATAAGGGCCACGGACCCTTCGTCGCCGAGTTCCACGCCCTGGTACAGCCGCTGGGCGATGCCCATCGTCTTGCGGGTGGAGAAACTCAGTTTCGAGCCGGCGGTGCGCTGGAGTTCGCTCGTGATGAACGGGGGCGGCGGTTTATCGGTGGCCCGGCGTCGGTTGACCCCGCGGACGCGGTAGTCGGCCTCGCGAAGCCAGGCGCCGACGCCCTCGGCGTCGGCCCGGCTGCGGGCGGCGAACGTCTCGCCGTCCACCTCGGCGAGTTGGGCCTTGAAGGTCTGGTCCTGGCCGGCGGGGGCGAGTTCGGCGGTCACGCGCCACGATTCCTCCGGCCGGAAGGCCCGGATCTCGTGCTCCCGCTCCAGGACCAGCCGGACGGTGACGCTTTGGACCCGGCCGGCCGACAGCCCCTTGGCAATCTTCTTCCAGAGCAGCGGGCTGAGTTTGTAGCCGACCAGGCGGTCGAGGATTCGCCGCGCCTCCTGGGCGGAGACCTTGTCCATGTCGATCCGGCCCGGGTTGGAAAAGGCCTTCGTGATCGCGGGTTTGGTGATCTCGTTAAACGTCACCCGCTGCACCGCCTCGGGATCCAGGCCGAGGGCCTGGCAAAGGTGCCAGGCGATGGCTTCGCCCTCCCGGTCGAGGTCGGTGGCCATGTAGACGGCCGAGGCGCCGGCCGTGGCCTTCCTCAGTTGCCCGACGGCCTTCTTCTTGCCGCTGAGTACTTCGTAGGTGGGCTGAAAGTCGTTCTCGATGTCCACGCCGAGTTTCTTGGGGGGCAGGTCGCGCACGTGCCCCATTGAGGCGGCCACGCGGTAGTCCTTCCCCAGGTACCGCTCGATCGTCTTGGCCTTGGCCGGGCTCTCGACGATGACGACATTCTTGCCGCTGGTTGTATTCCTGGCCACGTTGTGGGCCTCGCTTGGGGGCTGGTGGCAACAGCGTGTGGGTGGCTCTAATACTGTCGGCAGCGGTGCGTGTCAAGATGCATCCGTTTTGGAGGCAGGTTCGGAGCCGGGCGGTCGGGCTTTATGACGCGGCCCCAGGTGCGGGCGACAGGAGGGACTCAGGGGTCCGGACCGTCGGCCGCCGCCACCGCGGGTCGAGGTCCGCCAGGGCCCCTACGTCCAGCGGGCCGGGCAGCCGCACGAGGTGCGTCGGGCACCGGCAGTCCGACGCCCCGAAGCCGTCCGGCCCCGGCTCCACCCCCGGCAGCCGGGCGACCGCCCTGGCCAGGCGACACTCGTCGGCCTTCGGCCGGGACCAGGCCCAGGCGGCTTCCATCCGGGCCCACCGGGTCAGGTAGTCGATGTGCCACCTCTCGGCCTTTCGGCGGCGGGCGTGCCGGGCAAGCCGGGCCCACAGGTGACGCTGACCGCTGCCCACGTAGGCGTACCGGCCGGCCGGAAAGCGGAACCGACCCCGTCGGCCGACCCGGATTCGCCGGGGCGTCGCCAGCCGGAACACCGCCACGTACACGCCGCCGGTCATCGGGCCGCCCACGCTCGGGCCAGCAGGGCCACCAGCGCCAGGCTCGCAACAAGAGGCCAGGCGGGGGTAAGGGCGGCCTCGCGCCGTGCCCGGATGGAGTCCCGGACGGCCCCGATCGCCTCGGCCGAGTCGTCCCGGCCGGGTCCGGACTCGAAGCCCTCGTCCGTACCGATGAAACTGACCCCCACCGGCCCCGACTTCGTCTCGACAAAGCCGACCCTGCCCGGCGCGGGGCGGCCGAGCGAGGCCACCGGCTCCCGCGGCCGATGCGTGACCAGGTCCAACGGCCGGACGCCGCCCGGCACCAGGTAGTCCACCGCTCGCGACCAGAAGACGGGAAAGCCGGCCCGCTCGGGCCAATCGGTCGCGGCCTTGTCAAGGTCGAACAGGACGGCCAGCCGGCGGGCGCCACTCGTCTCCCACGTCACCATAAGCGGGGCCTCCTGCGTGCCCAGGAGCAGCCGGGCGCGGGCGTACAGTTGATATCGCGGCGCGGCCGTGAGCCGCGGCGGCGCCAGGTAGAAGGCGTCGGCCAGCGGGTGGCCGGGCGCAACGGTCCAGTCGGCCGAGACGGTACCCGCCCCTGGCCGCACGGGGCCGACCGCCTCGGTCGGCAGGACGATAACCGCCGGTCCGGCCCAACCGGCGGGCAGCGGCTCGCGGTACGCCACGACGAGATCGGTTTCGTCCCCCGGGACGGCCTGGCCGGCGGGATGCTCAATCACCTCGGCCCCGGAGAGGACCTGGAGGGCCCGCCGTACCGCCGTGGGGGCCTCGCCGATGAGACGGATCCGCCGCCTCGCCGGGCCCGCAGCCGGGCTCAGATAGGCCTCGTCGTCCGGCGGGAACGCGTCGGCAGGGCCTGTCAGTGTCACGTGGAGGCGCGCCGGCGGCGAGCCGTCGAATCCCAGGACCGTTTCGCCCGTGCCGCCCGGGGCCACGAACGTCGACCGCTCAGCCAGGGTGGTGTCGCCGGTCGAGACGGCCAGGCCGACGGCTTCCGGAGCGGCGGGCGTGGCCCGCGCGCGGACCAGGAGCCACCACCGGTTGTCCTCGACCCTGGCGGTCACGGCCGCCAGGCCGGCGTTGGCCGGCTCGGCGCCGGGAGCCAATACGTGCAGGTTGGGCGGGACCGCGTCCGGACGGGCTGCGTCGGTCACGAGCAGGACGGGCCGGTCGGGGACGGCCGCAGCCTCCTCGGCGGCGACCTGCCAGGCATCGTCCTCCGCAAGGCAGCACGCCGTGAGCGGGTCGAATGCGTCCAGGACCTGCCTCAGGGGGACGGTCCGCGCCACCACCGCCCCGTCCGGACCGGGAACGGACACCAGGCGGACGGGGGCATCGGGGAGTGCACCGAGGACGTCGCGGACCATGGTCCGGGCCTCGCGCCATCGCACGCCATGCGTGCCCTCCGTCTTCGAGCCCATACTGGCCGTGCGATCCCAGACGATCGCCGCGACGGGCTCGAGCGGTTTTGCCGTCCGAACGGCCGGACGGGCGCAGGCCAGGAGGATGAGGGCCACGGCGGCGGCGTCGAGCCAGAGAACGGGGTCCTTGAGCCGCAAGCGGGCCGACGGCCGGCCCGCTGCGCCCTTGCCCAGGGCGCGGCGCCACAGCAGGAGGGAGCCGACGGTGACCGGTCGCCCCCGGGGCGCCAGAAGCCCCCACAGCAACAGGGCCGGCACGAGGGGTAAACCGACCAGCCACCACGGTGCCAGAAAGGTCATGGCCGGGCCTCAGGGCGAGCGTTCAGACGGGCCGCGCGGAAAGCAGCATGGAACCGGTTTCGTCCCTTGTTGGTGCGCGGCGGCCTTCCCAAGCCGCCGCGATTTATCAGATTGCTGCGCGGTGGCCTGGCCCATACGGAGGCGTATGCCGAAGGCCGCCGCGCGGTTCGTGCAACAGGCTCAATAGCAGGATTAAAGGTTTTGTTCCTCGGGCTTGATGCGCATGCACTTGGTCAGCAGCAGGTAGTTCTGTTTGCCGTAGACGGTCACGAGCCCGGAGATGCGCCAGCGGACCTTGTGCCTGGCGTAGTCGGTGCGGTGTTCGAGGAACTCTCGCCAGGAGTTCTCGAGGAGGTACATGGGCGGGTCGCCGGAGTCGAAGACGAACAGGGCCCGTCCGATCTTGTCCATTTCGAGCCGGCCCTCGCGATGAAAGAGGCGTTTGCCCTCGGCCAGGAGGTCCGACGGCTTCTCTCGCCGTGGCGGCGGGCCGGGCTTGAACGGGTCGTCCTTGTCCACCTCCGGGATGGGGGGGATGTCCACGTCCGGGAGGACGGGCGGCGGCGTGATGGTCGGCGGCTCGCCGGCCTCGGGCGCGGTCTCGCGACGCGGCTTGGCCGGCGTGGCGTCCGGGCTCGGGGCCTCCGCCTGCACCATAACCGCAAACCAGACGGTCAGGGCGGCGGCGAGGCCCAAGAGCCCCAGCGAAACGGGCGGTCTCATAGCGTGTCTCCTCGTTGCAGCCGTATCGGCGGCGTGCCGCGCTGCGGATCGCACGGCCGGCCGGTCAGCGGTCCATGTCTCTGAGCCGCTCCTCAATGGCGTCCAGTCGGCGTTCGATGCGGTCCAGGCGCTGGAGCACCCGGCCGATATCCTTTCCCACGTCGTACGGCTCGCGCGTGTCGGCGGGCGGCCCTTCGGGTCGGCCGGGCCGGGGCCACGGCTCGCCGCGCTCGCGATGTTGCTCGCGGAACCGTCGGGCCCACTCCTCCATCTCCGGCCGGAGGCGCTCCAGGTACTCACGGAGGCGCGGGGCCTGGTCGCCGAACAGGTCCTCGGGCAGGTCGAACAGGGGGAGGCCTTCCTTCGTCTCCGCTTCCGCTTCCTCGCCCGGCCGGCTTCCGAGCGTGGCCTGGGTTTCCCGGCGTTTGCGCATGCGGTAATAGACGATGTGCACGCGGTCGCCGGGTTTCCGCCGGCGGAGGGTCTCGACCAGTTCCTCGACGGTATGGACGGGGGTGTCGTCGATACGGACGATAACGTCGCCGGGCTTCAGGCCCGCTTTGGCGGCGGGGCTGTCGTCGGTCAGGCTGTTGATGAGCACGCCTTCGTCGGTGCCGGCGATCTCGCGCATGTCATCGTTCAGGGGGACGGCCATGATGCCGAGGAACCCGGCCCGGCGCTCGTCCGGTGCCTCCTCCTTGTCTTCTTCGGGGTGGGCGCGGCGGGGTGTTTCGGGCGGCTCGTCGCGTCGGTCGCGGGGCGGGCGGTCCGGGACCTCGGAGGCCAACTCGTCGCGGTCGGCCAAGCGGATAGTCGCCTCCATCTGCTTGCGGCGGCGGCGCCAGCGGACGCGAACGCGGTCGCCCGCCCGGCGGTCGCCGATGCGGCCGGCGAGGTCCTCCGGCGAACGGACACTTCGGCCGGCAACGTGCGTGATGACGTCGCCCTCCCGGAAGCCGGCCCGCTGGGCGGGGCTGCCCTCCACCACGCCCGTGACAGCCACGCCGGTGTCGACGTCGGCCCGGCGGGCCAACTCGTCGGTCAAGGGGGCGACCATGACGCCGAGGGCGCCGCGGCCGCGGTCGCGTTGCTCCTCCTTCTGGTCGGCCTCACGGGGGGCGCGAGCCTGGGGGGCGGCCCTGATGCGAATCTGGGCCTTGCCCTCGCCGAGGTCGACCGCCTCGCCGGGGTCCACTTCTTCCCCGTCGACCCACATGCGTATCTGTGGCTGCTGGCCGGGCGGGCCGGCGCGCATTTGCACTCGGACCCCGTGCTGCGCCTCGGCTTTTGCGTCATCGGCGGCGACGGGTCCGACGCCCGGCCCGGCAAGGCCCAGCCCCGCAACCAGCATCAGGGAAATGTACCGTACGGTCATGGCAGGCTCCTTTCGTGTTCGGCCTGAGTTCTATGATACCGTCCGGGCGGCGCGAGGTGAACCCGGTTTTGCCTAGTCCGTTTTGCCGCCGGACCCTATAATCCGGACTCCGAACCGGAGGCGGAGGCAGCGCGGCGGCATGGCGGACGGCCTGGTGCGTATCGTCGTCAACCCGATATCGGGGTGCGGGGTCGATCCGCATTTCGTGCGGGACCTGGAGCGGCACCTCTCGCTGCGCGGGTTCCCGGTGGAGATTCACCGGACGCGCGGCCGTGGCCATGCACGCCGGCTGGCCCGGGAGGTGCCCGACAACGCCCGGTGCGTCGTCAGTATCGGGGGCGACGGGACGCACAGCGAAGTCCTTTCCGGTCTCGACGGCCGACCCGTGCCCGCCTGTGTCGTGCCGGGGGGCACCGAGAACGTCCTGGCACAGACGTTCGGCCTGACCGGGACGCTGCGCGAGACCGTCCGCCTTATCCAACAGGGCGCGCCGGTGGTCCTGGACCTCGGCCTGGCCGGCGACCGCCCGTTCGTCATGTTTTCCGGCGTCGGTTTTGACGCCGATGTGACGCGGGACGTTCACCGGAAACGGACCGGGCCGATTATGCGGTCGGCCTACTACGGGCCGGTCGTCCGACGGTGGTGGCAGTACGGCTTCCCGCCGATTACGGTGCGGGTAGACGGACGGGTGCTGTGCGACGACGCCGGCATGGTCTTCGTGTGCAACACGCCCCTGTACGCCGACGGGCTTCGGATGGCGGGTCGGGCGAAAGGCGACGACGGCCTCCTGGACGTGGTCTGCTTCCGCACGCGCTCCCGTTGGCACATGCTGCTGCACTACGCGCGGGCGCAACTGGGCCGACACCCGGACCATCCGCTGGTCGCCTGCGCGCGTGGCCGCCGCATCGACGTCTCGTGCGAGGAACGGACACTGCTGGTCCAGGCGGACGGCGACGTGGTGGCCCACACGCCGGTGCAGTACGGCGTGCGGGCGCGCGCGGTGCGGCTGCTGGTCCGGCCGGAAGCGCTGCCGGGGCGCGCCGAGCGAGCCGGGGCTGTCCCCCCCGTAACACCGGGAGGGCCTGGGTCGGACGACGAGCCGAGGCCTCTGTCGGAGGGCAAGGCACATGGCTGACCGCTCCATCCGCGTGGCGGACGTGACGCTTTCCAGCGACCGCCTGTTCCTGATTGCGGGGCCGTGCGTCATCGAGTCGGCCGACCTCTGCCGGCGGGTGGCCGAGCACATGAAGGCCGCGGCCGACCGGCTGGGCATCCCCTACGTGTTCAAGGCCTCCTGCGACAAGGCGAACCGGACGAGCGGCGCGTCGTTCCGTGGTCCGGGCATGGAGGAGGGGCTGCGGATTCTGGCGGAGGTGCGCGAGGCCCTCGGTGTGCCGGTTCTGTCGGACGTGCACACGGCCGAGCAGGCAACGGCGGCCGGCGAGGTGCTCGACTGCCTCCAGGTGCCGGCGTTCCTGTGCCGGCAGACCGACCTGGTGCAGGCCGCGGCGCGGACCGGCAAGGCCGTTAATCTGAAGAAGGGCCAGTTCCTGGCTCCCTGGGACATGGCCAACGTCGTCGCCAAGGCCGAGGAGGTCGGTGCCGCGGACATCCTCGTGACCGAGCGGGGCGCCAGTTTTGGGTACAATCGCCTGGTCGCGGATATGGCGGGGCTGGCCGCGCTGGCCGCTATCGGCTGCCCTGTGGTGTTCGACGCGACCCACAGCGCGCAGCAGCCGGGCGGCCTGGGAACCGCGACGGGCGGCAACCGTGAGACGGCCGAGGTCCTGGCCCGCGCCGCCGTGGCCGCGGGCGCCGACGGCCTGTTCCTGGAAGTTCACCCGGACCCGGACAACGCCAAGTCCGACGGGCCGAACTCCATCCGGCTGGACCGCGCCGAAGCGGTTCTGGAGACGTGCCTGGCCGTCTATGAGGCCGTGCATAAGTAGCCCGCCGCCGCGCTGAAACAAACGAGCGCATTCCGCGCGGTGGCCCTCCCGGGCCACCGCGCAGGACCGACATCGGCGGGTAGCATGGCCGGCCGACGTGGGGTTGCCATGAGAGATACCGCGCGGTGCATCAGGAGATACACCGCGCGGGAAGGTGATCCGCCGTGACATGTGCCCTGCATATGGAGGCCATGCCATGATCCGGGCCTGCTATCTTGCGCCGGACGCCAAACAGCCGGAACGCCTGGACGACCTGGAGCGCATCGTGGCGCTCTGGCAGGCGGCGGAAGGGCTGCTGTGGGTCAACCTGGAGCGCCCGTCACCCGACGAGACCACCCTGCTGGCCGACCGGTTCAACCTTCATCCCGTGGTCGTCGATACATGCCGCGAGGTTACCGCCCAGCCGCTCGTTCACGATTACGAGACGTACCTGTTCATGGTTCTGCACGCCGTGGGATTCCAGGCCGAGCAGGAACGCATCACGACAACGGAACTCGATATCGTCTGGGGCAGGCATTTCGTCCTGACGCACCACCGGGGCACCGTGCGGGCGGTTACGCAGTTGCGCGAATCGGCCGATACGAACCTGGGCGCCCTGATGGCACGCGGTGCCGACTTCTTCCTCCATGCCCTCGTGGACCGGGTAATCGACAACTTTCAGCCTGCCATGGAGCGCATGGACCGCGTTATCGAGCGAAGCGAGAAGCAGATCTTTGCCGAGCCCGCCGACGAGGTGCTCCAGCGGCTGCTGGGGCTGCGGCGGTCGGCGGCCCACCTGATTCGCGTGGCCACCGCTCAGCGCGACGTGGTGGGCCGCGTCGTGCGCGGCGAGTTCCCGCAGGTCGGGAAAAAGGCCTTGGCGTACTGGCGCGACGCCTACGATCACCTCGTCCGGATGGTCCAGGCGGTCGAGGTCCAGCGCGACCTCATCGCCTCGGCCCGAGACGCCTATCTGTCGGTCGTCTCGAACCGCATGAACGAGGTGATGAAGGTGCTGACGATTATCGCGACCATCTTCATCCCGATTACGTTCGTAGCGGGCGTCTACGGGATGAACTTCCAATGGATGCCCGAGTTAAGCCAATGGTGGGCGTACCCGGCGGCGCTGGGCGTGATGGCGGTCATCGCCGCCGGCATGCTCGTCTACTTCCGCCGGAAGGGATGGCTCTGAGGATTCTCACAGCCGTTTCCGGCCGGCCGCCGCCGACTACCTTCTGTTGCGCCCCGGCTCACCGAGGCCGTTACCTCGTGCCGAAGCACAGGACCGTGCCGTCGTTCATGGCCAGGTAGACGCGGCCCCCGGCCACGGCCATGCCGTCCCAGACGGGCACCCGGCTCAGGCGGCGCTCCGCCAGGGTGGAGCCGTCGGCGGCCGAGACGACCCGGAACACCCCGCCGTGCTGGCCGGTCAACTCCACCACCTGCTTCCGCAGCCGGGCCTGGACGCGCCGGCTGCCGAAGTGGTCGAAGGCGTACTCGGTGTCGATGACGTTGGCGGGCCCGGCGATGAAGAGGTGGCCGGCGGCCTTGGCCATCGCCCGCACGTGCAAGGGGATATCGCGGGTCCAGTAGAACGTGTCCGGGGCGCCTGGGGTGTTGAAGTACAGGGCGTGGCCAACCTTGCCCGCGACCGCCTGCGGGTTGCCGCTGACCGTGCCGTCGTGCTCGTTGGCCGTCTGGTCCTCCACCGTGCCATCGACAATGGTACCTTCATCGAAGGAGTAGTAGAGGGCCAGGTTGGTCGTTTCGTCGGGCAGCGTCTCCAGGTTGTAGTGGCTGGCGACCTCTGCGGAGGTCAGCGCCCGGTCCAGGTATACCTTGACCTCGTCGATGGTGCCGCTGAGGGGAAACGGTTGGTCGTAGTCGCCCACCTCGGAGTCGAGTTCGGTGGCAACTTCCATCTCGTCGCCGGGATCGTCGGCGATGTAGCCGGACGCGCTTGCCGTGCCCTTCGGCACGCCGTTGATATAGACTTTGATTTCCGGCACGTCGGTGAGCACGCCGGCCAGGTGGACCCAGCCGTCCCCCGGCCCGATGGCCTGGCCGGCCGAGACCTGGTTCAGCGTCCCGCCGTTAACGCGGACGGCGAAGTGGGGCACCCCGTCCTCCAGAAACAGCGCGTACCCGTGGCTGGCCCCGCCCCGGGCCACCACGGCGCCGTCCTGCTCGCCTTCATCAAGTTTGACCCAGGCCTCGACGGTCAGCGGGACGCCCTGGGGGTTGAGCCCTCCAGAGGGCTTACCGGAGTTCTGCACGTCGATATGTCCCTTCGCGCCCAGGGCCGCCCCGAAGAGACGGTACTCGATGGGTGTGGCCCAGGTCTTGGCGTCCCATCCCCCCTCACCGTTCTCGTTGACGTACTTGTATTTCCGGCCGTAGCCGTAGACCGACTCGCCGTCGAGCGAGAGGATGCGCCCCGCGGCGGTGTTTCTGGCCGCGTCGGGCCAGCCGCTCCAGCCCTCGTGGTGATCTTTCCCGTAAATCCAGTACGACCGGTGGAACCACGAGCCGTCCAGGAACCCCGTGCAGCAGAACAGGTGAGCCCCGGGCCCCGTCTGGTCTGAAATGTCGTACCGCTCCAGGTGCTCGCGCCCCCCCTGGAAGTCGAACCGCTGGGCCCGCATGTAGACGTACTGGTCGTCGCACGACAGGATGTCCGGCAGGGTTACCGGCATCCGCTTGCCGGTGATGCGCGTTTGCAGGTTCTCGCCGGGGCTGCCCGGGACCTCGTCGTTGTGCAGCGTCTCGTAGACCAGCGTGCCGTCCGTCGGATTCAGCGCCAGCATCCGCAGGCCGCCGTCCAGGAACATCGACCGCCCGGCCAGGCAGTAGACGAGCGGGTCGTCCTCCGCGTCGCCGTCGCCGTCGGTGACCAGCACGCTGCCGTGGGCCGGCCAGACGGACTCGACCTGCCCGAACGCCCCCATCCGGCGGTCCTCCGGCGCCGCCCGGAACCGCCACGCCAGTTCGCCGTCGGTGGCGCGCAGGCAGTAGACGTACCCGTCGGCCGAGCCGAACAGCACCCGCCCGTCGTGGATGGTGGGCGGCGAATCGACCCGCCCCCCGGCCGTGAACGACCACCGCTGCTCGCCGGTCTCGGCGTCCAGGGCCAGGACCCGGTGGGCATCGACCGAGCAGACGTAGAGCACGCCGTCGGCCGCGGTCAGGGCGCTCAGCCGGCCGCCTACCTGCTTCCGCCACAGCGGCGAGGGGCTGGAGGCCACGGCGTTCGCCGTCGAGCCGCTGCGCAGCGCGTCGTGCCGGTAGGTGGGCCAGTCCACCGCCGGGTCCTCCGACCCGCTGATGGTCTCGTCGCCGTAGGCCGGGCCCGGCTCCAGCCGGTCGCCGGTGGTGCCCGGCCCGCTCGGCAGTTCGTCGGACGAGGGCCGGGTGTCCGACTCCGGCGCCAGGGCGTTGAACCCGAACGTCTTCGACTGGAGGTAGCAGGCGCAGTCGTGCGGCGGGTTGTAGACCATGCCGTTGGCCGGCATAATGCCGTACAGGCACCCTCCGCGGGTCCACTGGTGTATCTCCCAGTGGGGGTCGGCG
>CAYTJE010000084.1:0-12366 GCA_964437855.1 uncultured Anaerolineales bacterium
GGGCGGACACGGTCCTCGACGGCGGGACCGTCACGTTCCAGGGCACGGTCGACGGGAACTTCGACCTCCTGGTGAACTGCGACGGCGTCACGGCGTTCAACGGGGTGGTGGGCGGCGGAACGCCGCTGGCCACGGTCACGACGGATAACGGCGGGGGCGGACCCGGCGAATGGACCGAGATCGGGGCCGACATGTCGGCCCAGGGCGGCACCCTCACCTTCAACGACCCGGTGGTGCTGACCGCCGATGCCACGCTCACCGACAGCGGCGGCACCGGCATCACGTTCAACAACACCGTCGACGATGACGGCGGTGGCTGGGCCCTGACGCTCGTCACGACGGGCGGGGCCGATACCACCTTCAACGGCCTCGTGGGCGACACCCAGCCCCTTGGCTCGCTGACGACCGACACGCCCGGCAACAGCAACGGAAACACGCTCTTCAACGCGGCCGGCACCAAGGACAACCCCACCGTCGAGACGGTCGGCACCCAGACGTACCACGACAAGGTGGCCCTCCAGCAGAAGACCGTCCTCTGGGCCACGAATGCCAACGTCACGTTCAACGACACGGTCGACGGGGGGCAGGACTTCGTGGTCAACGCCGGCGCCGGCAACGTCACTTTCAACGCCGACGTCGGCGGCACCACGCCGCTGACCAGCGTGTCCGTGACCAGCGACGACACCGCCGGCCCCATGCCCGCCGGCGCGACCGACCTCGTCCTCCAGGACGTGACGACTACCGCCGACCAGGTCTACAGCGTCACGGGCGACATCGAATTGCAGAGTACGTACACGGCCGGCGGCAAGATCGAGTTCAACACCAATCGGGCCGACCCGCCGCAGGTCGCCACCATCTACCAGCGTAACGGCAACGTGGTGATTGACGCCGGCGGCGATTTCCGTATGCGCGAGAACGACAAGTTGACCGTCCTGGGCGACCTGACCATCACGACCGGCGGCGCCGCCTTCCTGGGCGACCTGAACGCCATGGACGCCCTCGACGTAACCGCCGCGGGCGCCATCAACGTGGTGCCCCGCGACCACGGCCAGATCCGTAACGCCAGCGGGCTGCTCGAGAGCGAGGACACCGATTTCGCCCGGCCAGACTGGGTCGCCAACACCATCAACTTCAACAAGGCCGTGACCGGCGACGGTACACCGGCCGCCAAAGACATCAACGGCAGCAGCGAGGCCACGCTGCCGGACATCCACGAGTATCCCGGCAGGCTCGATGCCACCACCATGCTGTGGGGCGCCATCGTCCTGGACATGATGGCCGAGGGCCTTACGCTCGGTAACCCCGCCGACGCCCTGGCGGGGGCGTCCCAGACGCTGGAACTTCCCGAACCCGGCGAGGCCTCGCCGTCGGCCGCCGGACGCCGGCTCCTGGCCGACCTCGACCTCACGCCGCGCGACCTCGAACCCGACGAGGCCATGTCCATGCTCGTTGCCGGGTACCTGGACGATTACGGCTACAACTTCGGGCAGGAACGCGTGTACGTGGCCCTGCCGCGGTTCCCCCGCAGCGCCGTGGCCCTTCTGCTCAAGACGTATAACGACGTGTTCTACGCCGAGCGCGTGGACCCCGAAACGGGCGAGATCGTCAGACGGCCGCGCGCCCCCCAGTTGGGCAGGACCCTGGCCGGCCCGTGGGCCGACTTCGATCAGCAGGCGCCGGATATCCCGGATGCCCGCGAACGCGTGCGCCGCTTCGGCGAGTTCCTGCTCTCCAACCGCGACAAGTACGCCGACGCCCTGGCCAGTCTCGAACAACTCGGCAGGGTGCTCGAACTGATCCGACTCATTGGCGTGACGGACCGCGAGTACAACGTGGCCGCCGGCGCCCTGCTCGGAAAGGTCGCGGACACCGCGGGCCTCAGCGCCGAGCGTATCCAGTTGCTCATCAACCGGGTGTCGGGCCAGGTCCCGCCGTCGGCGGCCGAGCAGGCCAGCGCGGGGCCGTGAGGTCCGATTCCGGAAGCCGGGCGGATCCGAGACCCGATACCGGGCGGCAGCGCGAGCGCGCCGCGCCCTTCAGGCCCGCGCCCGAACGGTTCGGCGATAACCGCCCAGGGCATCGCCCTGGGTCTTCTTGATGGTCGTATATGGGCAGGGGACCATGCAAGTCGGCCCGCCGACGCCTCGCTGCCGCCTGGCCCTGCCGCCCCGGCGCGCCGGGGCGAAGCCGCGGCGGCCGGCGGGGAACCCGGCCGCCCTCCGCGTCGGCCGTCCACCCGGCCGGGGGCTGACGCGGCCGCATAGCCGAAAGCCGACGTGCACCTCCCGCGGGGGCATGCCGTGAACCTGCCCGACGGCTACACGGTGATCGACGCCTTTCCGGCCGCCCACCGCCCCCCGACGCGCATCGGCCTGGTCGTCCGCCGGGACCCCGCCGCCCCCGAGGGGCCGCTTCGCCTCCTGCGCGTCCTGGCCGACGCCCGCGTCTACCTGGGATGCCTCGTCGATACACAGGACCGCGTCCACCGGTGGCTGGAGGTGTGGTTCCAGGAGGTTGAGCGGGCGGGGGCGGACCCCGCCGCCGCCCGCGACCCCGTCACGAACGCCTCGCTGGACCGCCGCTGGACTCGTACCCTTGAGGCCCTGGAGCGGACGCACCCGGATACCGTGATCCGGACCGGGTGGGAAACCGCCAACCCCTCGCCGCTCCTTCTCGACCTCCGCGCCGGCACGAGCGCGCCCCTGGCGCATCCGGAGTCGGGAACCCCGCTCGAACTCTGCCGCGACGAGGCCCTCCTGGCCGGCAAGGGGCTCCCCGGCTACGCGGCCTCCCGGCACCGGTACCTCTACGGGCCGGCGCTCGGGGACCGATCGCCCCTGGTGCCGGTGACCCCGGACGCCCCGACGACCGAAGCCACCGTGCCGCTGGAGGACCTGTTCGCGAGCGGCCTTCCGGGGGTGCTCGTGAACCGGTCCGCGGGGCGGGTGCTGGTGCGGTCGCACCCGGTCTACGGCTACGAGGCGGTCCTCGACCTGCTTGGCGGCGTGGCCTGGTCGGACCTGGTCGCCGCCCGGTTGCTTCCGGAGGGGCCGGGCCCGCGCCGGGACGATGCCGCCGCCGGGGCCCTCCATCCCGTGTTCGACCGGGTGCTGGAGGACCTGGACCACCTGCGGGCCCGGGCGCGGAGCCTGATGGGGGTCGACCGGGCGTTCAATCGCGAGGTCCGGGCGGTCATCCGCGGCCTCGCCGACGGATTGGAGGACGACGAATCGGGGCGGGAGGGGCAAACCCGCTCCGGAAACCGCACCGAACCCGAAGGGGGACAGGCATGATCGGAACGCGGCCCAGGCGCCTGGCGGTGGGGGTGGCGGTGCTGACGCTGACGGCGGTGGGGGGCGGGTGCTTCACGCGGTTAACCCCCCGCGTGGCGTATCCGCCGGCGTCGCTCGAGGCCGGCGGGCGCCGTGCGTCCATCGAGGTTCACGTGGTGGGCGTTCCGGAAAGCGCGTACCGGCTGTGGTACGAACTCGATATCACCGAGTATTTTCAGAAACCGGAACAGGCCCGGCCGCCCGCCCGGAACAAGATCCTCTTCTTCGGCGAGGGGCGGCCCGCCGAACAGGTCGTCTCCCGCCACGCGCCCATCTGGGACCAGTGGCAGCGGGAGAACGTCGCCTACCTCTTCATTCTCGCCAACGTGCCGGGCGATTGGGCGCCCCGGCCCGGCGCCGCCGACCCCCGTCGGGTTATCCTCTACCTGAACAGCGATTACTGGCCGGAGTACTACTGGGGCAAAAACGAGTTCCCCGTCCGGATTACCCGGGGCGGGCTTAGCGTGCAGTACACGGGAGCCACCCGGAAGGGCGCCATGCCCCAGTAGTCGGCTGTCGAGTCCGGCAAAACCAGAGCCCGAGTGAGCGCGTCCCGCGCGGCGGGTCTCCGCATACGCCTCCGTATGGACCGGCCCGCCGCGCAGAGGCAACAACAGCGTTTCCGGCGCGGGGCGGCCCGCACCCGCCGCGCACCAGGAACACCGACCCTGAGCCTGCCGGCCGCACGCCGTCCCGGCGGAGACGACCGCCGTGAACCTGGACGCCTACGAGGTTGTTCGCCCCCTGCCCGCCAGCGGCCTGGCCACCGTGGCCGTGGCCCGACGGCGCGACCGCCCGCGCGAGTACGTCGTCCTCAAGATCCTCCGGCCCGCTTCCGTGTTCGCCCGGCCGGAGGAAGCCCGCCGGTTTGTTGACCAGTTTCTCCAGAGCGCCGCCTGCCAGGACCGCGTTGCCCGGGCCGAGCCGGCCCACTGGGCGCCCGTCCACGAGTCCGGGCCGGTCCCGGACGGCGCCGCCTGCGTCACGGATTACTACAGCCGGTCCGTCGAGGGCCTCGCGCGGGGGCGGGTCCGCCTGTCGCTGCGAGACGTGGCCGGACTCGCCGGGGCCGTCCTCGACGGTCTCATCGCGCTGGAGCGGACGGCCGGCCGGCCGCATGGCAACCTGAAGCCCAGCAACGTCCTGTTGGCCGGCCGGGGCAAGGTCCGACCCGAGCACGTCTTCCTGACCGACCCGCTGGCCGACTCGGTCATCGACCCCGCCAAACACCGGTTGGCGGATTGGCGCGGCCTGGGCGACCTCATCCACCGGTTGGTGCTCCATCGCCCCGCGCCCCGGCGCGGCGTGGGCGGGGTGTCGGCGTCGAAGGCCTGGACCCGGCTCGGCAAGGGCGGCGAGGGTCTCCGGCGCCTGTGCAGCCGGCTGCTGGTGCCCGATCTCGACCCGGCCCGACTCACGCTCGACCAGGTGGCCGCCGAACTCGACCGCCTGGCCCGGCCGCCGCGCGTACCCGCCCTGACGGTCCTGGCCGCCACCTTGGCCGCCCTCACGGTCGGGGCCCTGGTGCTGTGGGCCGTCATTCGCGGCAGCGAGCCACCCCCGGAAGCCCCGCCCGAATGGGAGCAGGTGTGCCGGGCCTACGACGCGTGGTTCTACGGACTCCTCGGCGAGGTCGGAGACCCCGCCTACCTCCGCAGGCCACCCTTCGAACTGGACCGCAGGCACCTGCAAAAGGTGGCCAAGCGCCGCAACCGGTGGAACACCGACGACCAGCCGCAACTCCGCCAGGTCGTTGAACAGGTTGACCGGTTTCTCGGACGGGGCTATCCGCTGGCCATCCGGGACGGCTATGCGGATATCCCGGATGGCCGCCGCAAAAGCACCGTCATGAAGGCCCTGCGCATCGTGCAGGACGTGGCGGGCCGCCTGTCGCCGGCGGGCGACTGGCCGGCCCTGGCCGCCGTCAGGGACACCGGCCGCCGATGGCAATCGCGGGGCTGGACCCGGCGTGCCGACTACCTCTCCGAACCGCTCCGCCGACTCAAACGCGACAAGTATCTGGCGCAGACCGTCGACGCGATCCTCCACCGGGCCGACCGCCTCCGGCAGTGGAAGATGGCCGAGGCATGGGCCGGGGTTCAGGCGTGCCGAGAGGCCCTCCGCCGCGCGCCCGACGCCCAGGGGACGCCCCTGGAGCGCTTCGCCGAGTTCCTCGACCGCGAAACGGCCGAAGACCCCTCGCTCCAGGGCGCCACGCCACGGGAGGTCGAGACCGAACTGGACAGGCTGGCGAACCGCCTCCACCGATGGACCGGCCGGGACGGGCAGGGGGGGCTGGTCACCCGGATGACGCGTTTCGTGGTCGGCCCCTGGCCGGAGGCCATCCACCGCGAAGCCGTCGGCCGGTATCCGCCCGAGGCCGCCGGGGGCACCGAGGAAGAGCGGTTCGACCGGTGGCTTGCGGCCGTCACGAGCGGCGACTACGACGTCATCCCGCTGCCGTCCGGCGTCCTGCGGAACCTCCGCGAGCCGCTGCGGGCCCTGGCCGGCCGGCTCGACGCCGCCAGGGCGGAACTCGACGCCTGGCCCGCGCCGGTGGCCCGGCGGTGTCGGGACGAGCGCCGCACCTTCGCGGACCGGCTCGACGCCGCGCGCACGGCCGCCGGCGACCTTGCGGACCGGGTCGACCGGCTGACCGCCGAATCCTGGTGCCTGGCCAAGGTCCGGCAGGAAGGCTCGCGCGTCCGGTCGCTCGCCGACGATATCGAGGCCGCGGTGGACGCGGCGCGCCGCCTGGGTCGCCGCATCTGGACCGTGGAACTGGCGGCCTTGGCCGGTGTGATCGAGGAGGATGTGACGGCCGTCCTTGCCCTGTGGCCGCCCACGCCCGACCGGACGGACGTGCAGAACCAGGTGGAGGCGTGCAAGACCAGGCGCCGACGCCTGGCCGAGGCCCTTCGCCGCCTGCCCCCGGAGGCGCCCGTCTCCGAGCCCCTGCCGACCGGCATCCGCGGGCTTCGCACCGACGTCCTGGCCCTCTGGGGGAACGTGACCGCTCACCCGGCGCGGAAGTGGCAGGACCACGACTGGCGGCAGCGCCGGCAGGCCATCCGCGACGCCCTGCCGGACCTTGAGCCGGACGACCGCAGCGAGGTTACCCGACGGCTCCAGGCGTGGCAGGGCGAGTTCGACACCGCCGTCGAGCAGCCCTTTGCCCCGGGCCGCGCCGGCGACCTCGGCCGGCGAATCGCCCGCCTCGATACGGAACTGAAGACCATCGAAGACCTGGTCGACCCCCGCCGCATCGACCAGTGGAATCGCGCCGTGGCCGAGTACCGCCGGCAACTCGGCACCATCGACCCGGCGGAACTGGTGGTAGAGGGCCTGGGCGATGCCGGCGTCCTCAAGGACTGGATGGACCGCGCGGTCCGCGCCGCCACCGGGCGCCTCGACGCGATCGACCGCCTCGTCAAGAAGGTCCCCACCGGCGCGTACGCCGCGCTCTCCGAGGCCGACAAGCAGACCGTCAAGACGCTCTCGGACCGGGTCAAGACCGACCTCCGGGCGATGGAGAACCAGGGCGTGGTGGCGAACTGCCTGACGGGCCGGGACGAACTCCGCCGGCTGGCGGGCGCCGTCTCCGGGCTCCTCGGCGCCTCGACGCCGGTTCCGCTGGCCGTCTTCCGGCCGCTATGGAGCCGCGAGCGCCGGCTCATCGCCGAGATGGCCGTCGCCGACCTGCCCGACGTCATCCCCAGCGGCTTCGCCGAGAAGCGCACGGCCCGCCTGACCCGCCAACGCGACCATCTGGGCCAACTCGTCGCGGCCGTCGCCGCGGCCTTCGACCCCGGCAGCGACGAGCCGCTCCTGGACCGCGAACGGGCCAGGCGGCTTAAGGGGGCTGTCGCGGACCTGCCCGACCCGTTGCCGTATGCCCAACTGCCCCCGCCGGACGCCCCCGACGCCGACTGGCTCGAACCGGTGGGCCTGGCCGGCGTCCGGCAGGACTGGGCGGCGCTCGTCCGTGCCCTTCCGGAGGTCCGGCGAGCCGGCAAGGCCCTGGCGGCGGGCCTCGCCGCCGGACGGGGGCTCGACGAGTCGCCGGCCGGCGCCGGTCCCAAGGGGATCCGAACGGACGAGACCGTCCGCGCCCTGTACCGGACGGTCACGCGCAGCCCGGCCTTCGCCGTGCGGGAGGTGCAGGAGGCCTGGGCCGATGCCGCCCGCCGGGTCCGGGCGCTGGAGGCGATTGCCGACGCCGCCGCCGAGGCGGACCTCCGCACGCGGGCCCTGGACCCGAAGCCGGGGGCCGGCCACTTTGAACACACGCTGGCGGCGTGGCGGAAACTCGGCCGGCAGCCGTACTGGCCCACCGGCGCCGAGCGGCTCCAGGCCGAACGCCGCATCCGCGACGCCCTGCGGGGGGCCGTCCCCGACTCGAACCGGCCGCTCCGCCGGGAACTGGCCGAGCGCGGCCGGCGGCGGTGGGTCCGGTACTTCGCCGCCCTCCGCGAGCCGGACGCCCTGGAAGCCGCCGTCGACGAGGTCAAGAGCCGGGAACTCGACCTCGATTTCGACCTCGTGGCCCTCGCCGACGATTCGGAGCCCGGCAAAGGCGATATCGCCGACCTCGTTTACGCGGCGCCGGGCGCGGACCAGGCGAGGCCCCTGGAGTCGGAGCGGGTCCGGTACAACGTCCTCCGCTATCGGTTCAAGGCGTACCTGGAGGCCCGGCAGGGCGATGAGGCGGCCGCGGCCCGGGCCCAGCGGGCGTTCGTGCGGTTGGCCCGCCGGTGGGCGCCGAGGCGCGCCGCCCGCGAGCCGCTCAAGGGCTTCCTCCGCGAGGTCGAACACGCCAAGCCCGAGTCCGACAGCAAGGGGGCCGACCTGGCCCAGGCCGGACCCGGCTCGGTGCGATGGGCCATGGCCTCGAAAGCCCCCGAACACCTCCGGTACACGTGGACCAATCCCCAGGGCGAGGCGTTCGCACTGGCGTTCCGACTGGTCAAACCTCCCGGCGCCAAGAAGGGCGGTTACCTCTGCACCACGGAGGTCTCGGTCGGCCTGTTCAAGGCCGTCATGGATTACGCCGCGGAAGCCCACCCGGGCGAGGTGGCCTGGCGCAACCCGGCCGTCCGGACGTGGCTGACCGCCGTGGGGAAGATACTCCGGGGGCCGCGAGGCTGGCACGGGAGCGATAAGGATTTCGACGGCACCCCGGATACGGTCGATCTGGGGTACTCCAGCGGCACCGGCCGATGGATTTACGTGGCCCCGTGGTACACGGTCCGGGATGAGAGGGATCCGGAGTTCGCGCCTCAGCCGGAGCCGACCGCCCGCCATCCGATGAACCGGATCCCCGCCCACCTGGCCCTGTACGCCGCCCGGCTGGTCGGGTGCCGGCTCCCCACCCCGGGGGAATGGACGGCCGCCTATACCTCCATGGGGCGGACGACGGAGGGATGGAACCTGGCCGGCCGCGCGTGGCGCAAACAGCGGGACCACGCCCGCCGGATGGAGGAGTTGATCCGGGCCGGGCCCAGCCGACCCTTCAGCGACGTACCCTGCTATCCCGACGAGGGGATATTCCGGCCGGCCGGCCGGAAAGGCCCGCAGGAGCCGCACGAGGTGCCGCCGGCCGACCCGGACCGGGACGACGGCCACCTGTGGTTTGCGCCGGTTGATTCCGACGCCGGCCACGCCTTTCATCACCTGGTGGGGAACGTGGCGGAGTACGTCTGCGGCGCCGCCGCCGCGCAGGACGCCCTTGCCTCGGACCGGCCGGACAGCCGCGCCGCCTTCCAGGCGCTCTCCGGCGGCACGTTGCACGTGATCGGGGCGTCGGCCCTCTCGCCGGAGGGTATCCGGCCGGACGCGGCCTATCCGTGCCGGCCCGGCGCCGAGCCGGATACCTTCTCCGACGTCGGATTCCGTCTGGCGTTCACGGCGCCGCGGGCCACGCTCAGCCAGTTGCTGCTGGCGCTGCTCGAGACCCCGGACGGGGGCTACCTGGCCGGCCCGGCCCCATCGACGGCCGGGCGATAGGGCCGTGGCCTCGACGCGGAGCGCGGCCCGTACGGGCCGCGCTTCGGGTCCTCAGGCCGCCGGCCACGCCGGCAGACCATGCGCTATTCGGCGTCGGCGACGCGCGTGTCTGTCTGCTCGGCTTCTTTGGCCGCCAGGATGGTCCTGGCCGTTCCGCCTCTGAACATGGCCTGTCCAAGGCTGTCGCCGGCGGACAGCGACATCACCGGTTGCCGCGTGGCGCTCGTCCGGCGCGTCTGTTCGCCGCAACCAACCGCGGTTGCCAATACGAGGCAGGCACACGCGACCCCCACGAGCCATCTCACTTTGTGCGTCCGGGTCAGCATCTCTCCACTCCACACACGTAGGGGGGTTCGTCGTTAAGCGGACCGCCGTTCGGGCGACTCGCCTCGCGGCCGTCCCTTGCCGGGGGCCGCGGGTCCGGTTGTCGCCTTCTTCAAGGTAGCCACGGGAGCGGCCGTGTCAAATCGGTCCGGCCCGGCGGGGTGCCGGCGGGGGGTGCCGGCGGGGGCGGCCTTCGTAAGCCCTTGTTTGGAAAAGGGTTATGGAGAGGCCCCTTGCGGCGGGGCGGGGCGGCTCCATCCTTCCGAGGCCGGCCCCTTTGCAATGCACCCCGCGAAAAACGCTCGATTTTGTGCCCCCGGCCGGCTGATTCGATTTGTGGCGAACCGCCCGAACGGGTATCCTCAGGCGGGCCGGGCACGAAGTGGAGGACACGCCATGGAAGCAGGGGCCACCCGTCAGGCGCTGACGGTCACCGGCCCCGAGGCGGATTGTCGGGTCCCGCTCACCGGGGGCGAGGTGGTCGTCGGCCGAAGCGACCCCTGCGACGTCACGCTCCCGGACCGGGGGGTCTCGCGCCTTCATGCCCGGCTGTTCCAGGATCCCCTCGGCCGGTGGATCATCGAGGACCTGAACAGCCGGCACGGCGTCCGGGTAGGCGGGCAGCCGATAGCGGCCCGGGTGGTCGTTCCGGGCGAGACGATCGAGGTGGGGCCCTATCGCCTGGTGCTGGAGCCGCCGGTCCCGGCCGGGCCGTCGGTCCGCGGCACACCCATGCCGGTTGAGGAGGACCCGGACACGCGGGTGCTGCCCGGTCCGGACCGGCCGTCCGAGACCATTTCGGAGGGTCGGCTCCATCAACTCAACGTGATCAGCGACGGCCTGGCGGCCGTTGAGGGACCGATGGAACTGTACCCGGCCGTTTGCCGGGCGCTGGCCCCCGGACGCGGGACGGTGGCGATGGTGCTGCGCCTGTCGGCGGGGTCGGCCGGCCGGCCGCCCGCCACCGAGCGCCTCGCCTATCATATCGGCGGCGAGGCGGAGGCGGAGCCCGACGTCTCGGCCCTGCGCCTGTCGCGACGCGTGCTGGAGGCGGTGCAGAGCCAGAAGCGGCCGGTGCTGGCCAGCAACGAGCAGTCGGCGGCGGGCGGCAGCATGGAGTTGACCCTGGTGGACGAGGCGTGCCCGCGGACCGTCGCGTGCGCCCCGCTCGGGGAGGGGTCGGCGGTCGAGGAGGTCCTGTACGTGGACCTGCCCGCCGGCGAGGCCGGCGACGACGTCCTCGATTTCATCCAGGCGGTGGCCCGCCAGGTCCGGTTCGTCCGCAAAAGCCTGCTCCTGGCCGACGAACGCCAGAAGCAGCGCCTGGTCGAGCAGGAGATCCGGCGGGCGGCCGAGATCCAGGCTCGCCTCACGCCCACCGGCGCCATCGGCGTGCCCGGCATCGACGTGGCCGTCCACTACGAGCCGGCCATGTGGGTCGGCGGCGACTACTGCGACCTCTGGCCGCTGGCCGGCGGAGGGCTGGCGTTTGCGGTCGGCGACGTGTCGGGGCACGGTCTGGCCGCCGCCATGGTCATGACGAATCTGCATGCGGCGCTGCGGAGCGCGATGGCGTCGTCGCCCCGGCCGGCCGGGGCCATCCAGCAGGTGGCCGATTACCTGCTCCAGCACATGACCGGTGGGATGTTCGTGACGCTGGTCCTGGGTCTCCTGCGCCCGTCCGAGGGGCGGCTGGAGTACGTCAACGCCGGGCACCCCCTCCCGTTCGTGCTGGCGCCCGGGGCGGCGGTCTCCGAACTGGGCAAGCCGGAGTATCCCCCGCTCGGCATCGTCCGGCGAACCTTCGGGTCGCGGTCGGTCGACCTGGCCCCGGGCGCCACCCTGGTGATCGTGACGGACGGGATTACGGAGGCCCAGTCGCCGACCGGGGAGTTCTTCGGCACCGAGAGGCTGCGGGACGTGCTCCGGGACCAGGCCGGCAAACCCAGCCGCGAGATCCTCGACGCCCTCAAAGGCGTGGTCGGCGAGTTCCGCCATTCCCGGACCCAGCACGACGACGCCACCGCGCTGTCCCTGCGGTACTGCCCCGGCGGTTGATGCGGCGGCGGTGCGGGGCGGTCGGCGGGCCCGCCGCGGCCCACTGCATTTCTGCGCGGGGGGCTCCCGACCCACCCCGCAACACGTCTCTGAGCCCGCAGACTCCCTGCGCAAGATGCCGGCTCCGCCCGCGTATCCCCAGACAGAAGGCAGGACACGGGGCCGGAAAGGAGCACGGCGATGCGTTGGCACGTTATCCACACCAACGAGGACGGATCCTTGGGCACCCACCGCTTTGAGAGCCGCGAAGCCGCCGAGACCGCCGTCAGCACCCTCGGCCGGGCCGGCATCGCGGCGTACCTGCGATCGCTGCCGGACGGGGCCGTCTGCCCGGCGACCTTGCCGGCGGCCGCCGGGATGGGGCGTGCTCCGCGTGCTGGCGTGTTCGCCCGTCGGCCCCGCCTGCGGCGGGCCCTGTGGACGCGCTTGGCGCATCGGGCCCGGCGTCTGCTCGCCGGCCGGGCGCCGCTCACCGACGCCGGCCGGCCGCCGCGGGCCGGAAGCGGCCGCCGGCTCGGACCGACCCTCGGTCTCCCTCGTGCGGCGTGTGCCTGACCGGCCGTCGGCGCCCTCCCGCGGCCCCCTTTCCTGCGGCTCAACACCCAATACCGGGGACGCTCACGCTCCGGAAGCCGGCCCCGCCGGC
>CAYTJE010000085.1:0-5773 GCA_964437855.1 uncultured Anaerolineales bacterium
GGTCTCCGCCCCCGCCGCGCAGCGCCGATAACGCGCTCTCTGGCGCGGCGGGTGCGGAGACCCGCCGCGCTCAACGCGCTGCGGCCGTGGTCGGCGCCTCACGAACCGGCCGGCGCCGCCGGCCGCCGCGCTCACTGTCATCCCGACGGCCCACACCAGGGCAATCGCCCCCGTCACGCCGAACATCTGGAGATCGTGCACCGGGTTGAAGATACTGAGCGGCACGGCAGTCCGTTCGGGCACGGGCATCCGGTGGCAGGCTTGCGACAACCAGTCGGGGTAGAGTGAGGCCGTGCTCGGGTAGTGGCGGAACTTGATCGGCTGGCCGAAATGGACGGTCCGCCACACCAGGTCCGGGGCCGCGGCGACCAGCATGACGGCCAGGGCCAGCCCCACCCGGCCCAGGCGACGTTTCCACGTGTTCCCCATGGCGAGCACCGCCGCCAGGAGGGTCGGCGGAATCAGCACCGCCGCCGTCGTCTGCTTGATGAGGAACATGCCGGCCAGGGCCAGCCCCATCAGCACCGCCCGCCGGCGCAGCAGGAAGTAGAAGGCGGCGGCGGTAAAGGCCAGCACCGGCACCTCCAGGTAAAACGTCATGGCAAAGAGCAGGTTCATCGGGACCGTCAGCACCAGCCCCCAGGCCCACAGCCCGCCACGATGGCCGTACAACTCCCGTCCGCACAGGTACGTGAACAGGCCGAGGGCGAACAGAAACGCCGACTGGTACACCTGGGCCGCCCACAGGGCCGGCGAGGCGAGGGCCTTCCACACCAGGGCCAGGCCCACGTGCCAGAGCGCCGCCCCCCAGTAGAGCACCGCGGCAGGACCCTCGGACGGATACGCCGGATCGTGTGTCACGCGCATCTTTGACCACGGCGCTTCGAAACAGTTGGCGGCGTGGCGAGCGTGCCGGGCCTCGTCGCCCAGGACCGGCTCCGTGCCCCACGTCCACGCCGCCGTGTATACGCAGACGAGCAGCGTGGCGAGTGCGACGGCCAGCAGGGGCCGACGCGCGGGGGCCGGCCCTGGGTCCGGCAGGGGGGTGGCGGGATGGGTCGTGTGCGGACGGGTCACCGTTGGCCTTCGGGCCTCACCCAGTTGCAGCGTGCATTCCCCTAGCACTACAACGCTAAGTCGGCGTTTTGCGCGGTGGGTCTCCGTACCCACCGCGCTCGAAACGCCCTTTTTAGGGCTGCGCGGCGGGTGCGGAGACCCGCCGCGCACGAGTTAGCGTTGTAGTGCTAATGCCCTGGTGGTTCGGCGCCGTCGGATGAGCCGTCCGGGCCGCGGTAGCGGATGACCCGGGCCGGCACCCCCACCGCCACGGCCCGGGCGGGTACGTCGCGGCGAACGAGGGCGGCGGCGCCGACGACGGCCCCCTCGCCGATCGTCACCCCCTTCAGCACCGTGGCGCCGGCGCCGAGCCAGACATCCCGGCCGATGCGAATCGGCTCGGCCTCCAGCGGCTGGGCGGCGACCGGCGTCCGGAGGTCGGCGCAGCCGTGGTTGAAATCCACCAGGTTGGCGTGGGGGGCGATGATCGTGTCCGGGCCGATGCAGACCTCGGCGTTGCTGGTGATCACGCCGTACTCCCCCACGTACACGTTGTCGCCGAGTTCAATGCGCCCCCGCTCGCCGGTCGAGAGCACCACGCCGCGCATCAGCCTGACGCCGTGGCCGATTACGATGGGCCGGTGCCGCGCGCACGCCAGGCACACGCCCGCCTGGATGGTGCATCGGCGTCCGAGGCGTCCGCCGCGAAGCCGGAGCACCAGCCGCCAGAACGTGACCCGGCAGAGGTTGACGAGTCGGATGGCCGCGCCGATCACGCCTCGGGCCCTCCGTCTTCAGGGGATGCCGGTGCAGGGGTGACGCGGGGCGCTTGCCGGGTACGGATCACGCCGGCCGGCACGCCCCCCGCGACGACCCCCTCGGGCAACGCGCCCGCGACCACCGCGCCGGCGCCCACCACGGTGCCGCGCCCGATGCGCGCCCCCGGCAGGAGGACCGCCCGGTAGCCGATCCACACGTCGTCCTCGACGGTGATGTCGGCCGTCCGGATGCCTTGGGCGATAATCGGGGCGTCCGGGTCCTCGAAGACGTGACCGCCCGTCACCGCGCCGGCGCCGCGGGTGAACAGGACGCGGCGTCCGAGGCGAATCGTGCTGCCGTGGTGGCACAGGAGTTCCGCGCCGCTGTAGATGATGGAGCCGTCGCCCACGATGATTCGCCCGTGGCCTCCCAGCGTATCGAGGGTGGCCCGGCCGATGAAACACCGCCGGCCGAGGTGCACGTTCCAGTCGATCCGGGCCAGCGGATGGATCAGCGACCGCGTCAGCAGGGACCGGGCCAGGTTGACCAGGGGACGCCACAGGATGCATGTGGCCAGGCCGCGCATGAGCGTCTCGCGGAGCACGTGGCCGCCCACACGGACAAACTGCTCGTCGGTTGTCTCGTGCATCGGGACCTCGGACCCGCCCGACGGAGCGCCGGCCGTCGGCGTGGCCGGTTGGTACGACGACGCTGCAAAGGAATTCTGCGCGGTGGGTCTCGGCATACGCCTCCGTATGGACTGATCCACCGCGCCGGAGTCGCACGCTTCATCCATGCGCGGCCCGTACGGGCCGCGCGGGAAGTAGCGTTGTTGCGATAGCGTACGCCGGCGCCGCGGGTGTGTCAAGCGAGCAGGCGCCGGACTGCTGCCGAAACGCCGGCGGGATGGTTCTTGAGGTGACCGACCGCGGCGGCTATCATAGCGCCCTGTTGAGATGGAGGAGACGCCGCTCGTGACACAACGCCAAAACGGGGCGGCCCCCGAGCCCGCCGTCGACCTGGGCGGCCGGCGCGCGCTGGTCGTCGTGCCGGCGCTGAACGAGGCCGAGGTTATCGAGGACGTCCTCCGCGACCTCCGGCGGTACGCGCCCTGGGCCGACGTGTTGGTGGTCAACGACGGGTCCTCGGATGGCACCGGCGAGGTGGCCCGCGCCGCCGGGGCCAAGGTCCTGGACCTGCCCGTGAACCTGGGTATCGGGGCGGCCGTCCAGACCGGCTACCGGTACGCCTGGGCCTGCGGCTACGACCTGGCGTTCCAGTTTGACGGGGACGGTCAGCACCGGGCGCGGTGCCTGTCGGACGTGGCCCGGCCGCTCCTGGGCGAGGAAGTCGACCTGGTTGTGGGGTCGCGGTTTCTGGAGCCGCGGGGGATGACGGCGTACGGGTTCCGTCTGGTGGGGATCAAGGTGCTGGCCGGGTTGATCTCGTCGGTGCTGCGGCAGCGGATTACGGACCCGACGTCGGGGTGCCGGGCGGCCGGCCGGCGGGCGATCCGCCTCTTTGCCGCCGAGTACCCCCAGGATTATCCGGAGCCGGAGTCGCTCGTGCAACTGCGGGGGCAGGGCCTGAAGGTGCGGGAGGTGCCCGTCACGATGCGCCGACGCCGCGCCGGGCAGTCGTCGATCGGCCTGTGGTCGGGTCTGCACTATATGGCCAAGGTGGTGCTGGCCGTCCTCATGGATACGGTGAAGGCCCCGGTCCGGCTGGAAGGGGAGGTGCCCTCATGATGTGGACGCAACGGATCGCGCTGCTGGCGTTGGGCCTGGGGCTCCTGGGCGTGACGCTGCACCTGATTCGGCGCCGTCGCCTGCGCGAGGAGTACGCCGTCCTGTGGGTGCTGACCAGCCTGGTCGTCCTGGGGCTCGTCCTCGTGCCGGACGTCCTGTTTACGGTGGCCCGGTGGCTGCACCTGGATCACAGCGTCCTGATGTTGTTGCTGGTGTTTCTGTTCCTGGCGGCGATCGTGATGCACTACTCGGTGGTGATTTCGCGTCACTCGGAGCGCGAGAAGGCCCTGTCGCAGGACGTGGCGCTGTTGAAGGACGAGATCGGCAAACTGCGCGATGAGATCAAAGCCCCCCCGCCGCCCCCCGCCGAGCCGAAACCCAAACCCCCCTCCCTGCGGACGTGAGCCGCTCCGCCGCACCGGGCCCCACTTGACGAAGAACCCCGGTAACGCCATAATGCGGAAAGCCGGTGTGTCCAATACAACGCAAGCCGGGGGTGGTGAGCGTAGCTCAGCCGGCCAGAGCACCTGGTTGTGGTCCAGGGGGTCGGGGGTTCGAGTCCCCTCGCTCACCCCATTTCGTTCCGCCTCCTTTACGGCCGAAGTGGCTTGGAACCGCTTGGCGGCCGGGACGGTCCAAACCGGCAATGAAGCCGTCAGGCACGTGGCGGCACGGACCGGTAGGAGACCTGCCATGCGAAGCCCCTTCCTGTTGCGACTGGCCGCGGTGACCTTGCTTGCCGTTGCCCTCCATGCATCCGCCGCCGGTGAGGTGAGTGTGGGCGGCCCCGCGCCGGAGATCTCCGCCGACGACTGGCTGAACGCGCCGCCGCTGTCGTTGGCGAAACTGCGCGGCAAGATCGTGGTGGTGGAGTTCTGGGCTACCTGGTGCCCGCCCTGCCGGGCCACCATCCCCCACCTCGTCGAGTTGCACAAGACGTACTCCAAGAAGGGCGTGGTTATCATGAGCCTGACCGGCGAGCCCAAGTCCAAGGTCGAGCCGTTCGCCGAGAAGATGGGCATGACCTATGCGGTCGGCTGCGGCAGCCCGTCCAGCAACACCTACGGCGTGCGGGGGATTCCGCACGCCTTCGTCGTCGACGTGGCCGGCAAGGTCGCCTGGCACGGGCATCCGGCGGGCAACGGGCTGGAGCAGGCCATCCAGGAACAACTCCGGACGAACCCGCCCTCGCTCCTCTCGCCCGAGCAGAAAGCCGAGGCGATGGCCCGCCTGGAGAAGGTCCGGAAGGCGCTGGACGAGGCGCACTACCTCCAGGCCGCCGCCCTCGTCGCCCAGATCCGGGAACCCGACCGCGACCCGGAGGTCGAGAAGCGGGTGGCGGCCGTCCGCAAGCAGTTGACCGACCGGGCCGAGGCCCGCCTCGCCGAGGCCGGGGAGCACATCGACCGGAAGGCGTATTACGAGGCCGACGAGGCGCTGCGGGAGGTGGCGCCCCTCGCCCCCGACTCCGACCTGGCCTCGAAGGCCGCGGCACGCCGGGAAGAACTGCATGAAGATAAAAAAATTCATGCAGCCATCGAGCAGGGGCGGCGCGAACACCGGGCCGCCCAGGCGCTGGCCGACCTCGAAAAGGACGCCGCCGATATGGACCCCGCCGCCCGTCTCAAGGCCTACGAGGCCCTGGCCGACGCGCACGCCGGCACCGGCGCCGCCCGCGCCGCCGCCTCAAAGGCCCGGGCCATCCGCAGCGACAAGACCCTCATGGCCCAAATCACCAACCAGGCCGCCGAGAAGGACTGCAAGGGCTGGCTCTCGATGGCCCGCAATTTCCTCCGCGCCGGCATGCCGGAGAAGGCGACGCCCTATCTCCGGAAAGTCCTTGAAACGTATCCGGATTCCGAATTCGCCGACCAGGCGAAAGAGATGCTCGACAAGGCCGAGAAGTAGGTCCGGCCCCGCCCCGGCCGCCGCTTCGACGAACCACAACCACGGGAGCGAACCGATGAGCCGACTGTCCGTGTCCATAAGCCTCCTGGCCGCCGCGCTCCTGCTGGCCGGGTGCAGCGAGCCGGCGCCGGAACCGTCGGCCCCGCCCGCGCCCGAGGCGCCTCCGTCCGGAGCACCCGGGTCCGGCGAGGCCGCCGCGGAGGAGCCGTCCGGCGAGGAAACCGGCGCCGACAAGCCTGCTGCGGAGGCGCCGTCCGCCGAGGCCGCCTCAGCCGAGCCCCCGGCCGGCGATCCGCCCGACG
>CAYTJE010000085.1:5873-12346 GCA_964437855.1 uncultured Anaerolineales bacterium
CGATCCGCCCGACGCCCCGGCCGAGGAAACCGCCGCCCCGATGGCCCCCGACATCCAGGCCGCCTACTGGCTCAACACCGAGCCGCTCGCGCTGGCGGACCTGCGCGGCAAGATCGTGGTCCTGGAGTTCTGGGCCACCTGGTGCCCGCCGTGCCGGACGACCATCCCCCACCTCATCGAAATGTATAAGGCGTATAAGGACAAGGGCGTCGTCTTTATCAGCCTGACCAGCGAGCCGCGGGAGACCGTGGAACCCTTCGTCCGGAAGATGAACATGCCGTACCCCATCGGCGGGGGCAGCCGGACCGGCCGGACCTACGGCGTGCGCGGAATTCCGCATGCCTTCATCCTCGACCCGTCGGGCACGGCCGTGTGGCGGGGTCACCCGATGGGCGGCCTGAAGGAGGCCATCGAGGCGCAACTCAAGAAGACGCCGCCCGAATAGTCCGTCGGCCCGGCCAAGGGCGGCACCGGCTTCCCCGGCATCTTCAGGGCAACACGGGCCGACGGCTCTGGCCGTCGGCCCGTCTCCGCCAAACCCTGGATGGATCTTATTTCTGCCCCGGCTCCCAGATGGTGTCGGCCCGGGTCTTCAGGGTGTCGATGTACCGGACGAACTCCTGGTAGATGGGGTCGGTCTTGCCGCGGATGACCTTTTCGGGGTGGCCGGCTTCCTGGCCCACGAGGGGTTTTTTGACGAACGGGCTTTCCTCCGGGTGCTCGCGGTCGAAGTATTGCTCGACGGTCTGGAAGTTTTGGGCCAGCATCCGGTCGTCGGTGGGGCCTTTCATGGCCAGGACCCACTTGGCGCCGTTTCCCGTCCCGCCGTGGCACTTGGGGTCGCCGCAGCGGCGGACCAGGATCCGCTGAATGCTGCGGAACTGGCGGACGACGTTGCGGCCCTCGTTCCGCTCTTTGTCGATGACGGCCTTGGCCTCTTCCGCCGATAGGGTAACGGCCTTGCGACCGCCGGGGGCCGACGGCACGGGCTGGTCGCCCCCGCCCGCCTGGTCGGTCGCCGCCCCCGCCGCCCCGCTGAGCAGGTAGATGAGGTACTTGGCGCGGACGTCCTCCGGGTTCTTCTTGTGGACCTCTTGGGCGTGACTCAGCGCCTCGGGCTTCAGGCCGTTCTTCAGGCACCATTTGGCCAGGGCGTAGTGGTCCTCGGCGCCGGCGTCGTCGGCCAACTGCTTCTGGCGGATGGAGTATTGCTTGCGGGCGTCGGCCAGGTCGGCGGCCTGTCCGGCGGCGATGACGGCCAGCCCCAGGATGCCCAGCGCGCCCAGACCCAGCGCCATCAGTGTCTGCCGTTTGCGGGTCATGCCGTACCCCTTTCCCGTTCCTTACGACCCTTCAGCCTACCAGCGCCGCGCGGGGGCTTCAAGGCAAATCGGTGGTCGGGACGGCCCGGGTGTGGCACGCTTTTCTGGCGACCGCGCGGTGTAGCGCCGGGCTTTATGCCCGTCCCAACGGGATCCGTATGGAGCGGCCGTGAGCCGGAGGGGCGTGAGGCGTGCGCCGGGGATAAACCCCGGCGCTACGGGCATGTTCGAATGGTCCCGGAAGGTTTTGCCGCACCCGTCCCGGGCGTGTGGCCGGGCGTGTGGCTGAAAAGCGTTGACTTGCCGGCCGCCGCCCGGTAAGGTATCCGTCTCGGTTGGGGGTGACCGGCGTGCGGGTTCGGGTGAAGATTTGCGGGATCACGCGGCCCGAATGGGCCCGCACGGCCGCGGAGGCCGGGGCGGACGCCATCGGTCTCGTCTTTGCCGAGAGTCCTCGGCGTATCGGGCCGGAGGAGGCGGCCGGGATTGTCGACGCCCTCCCGCCGTGGGTCGCGCCGGTGGGCGTGTTTGTCGACGCGCCGCCCGGCCTTGTTCCCGACCTGGCCGACCACCTGCGTCTGGCGGCGGTCCAGTTGCACGGCGACGAGCCCCCCGAGGCGCTCGCCGAGATCCGAGGGGTCAAGGTCATCAAGGCGTTCGGCGTAGGGTCGGAGGCCGACCTGGCAGCCGCCCGCCGATGGCGAGACGCGGCCCTGCGCCTGGGCCGCACGCCCGACGCCTACCTGGTGGACGCCCGCGTCGTAGGCGGGCCCAAGGGAGGAACCGGACAGCCGGCCGACTGGACCCTGGCCGCCCGCATGCAGGCCGAGGGCTTTACGCCCCTCATCCTGGCCGGCGGTTTGGGGCCGGCCAACGCGGCCGAGGCCGTCCGGGCCGTCCGACCCTGGGGCGTGGACTCGTCCAGCGGCACGGAGGAGGCGCCGGGCGAGAAGGCGCCCGAGAAGGTCCGGGCGTTCGTCCGGGCCGTCCGCAGCGCGGAAGCGGCGCCGTAAGAGGCTCCGCGACGCCGGGTGCCTTGACGAAGGGACCGGGCGATTGTCATTCTGAGGGGGCCCGAAAGGGCCGACGAAGAATCTCGCCTTGGTCTTTCTGCGTTGGCACGGCAAGATTCTTCAGCCCCGCAAGCGGGGCTTCAGAATGACATTTGCTTGGCATTGACGTATTCGAAATGAAGGGTTTTGCGATAGCACGACGCCGCGCTCGCGCGGCGTGCAACTCAAGGAGCACCGAATGGCTCAGGTGGACCATGACGTGAAGGACCTCGGACTGGCCGAGGAGGGCAAGCGGCGCATCGAGTGGGCCGACGGCAACATGCCGGTCCTCGGGAGCCTCCGCGAGCGGTTTCAGCAGGACCGGCCGCTCGACGGCCTCCGCATGAGCGCCTGCCTGCACGTGACCGCCGAGACCGCCAACCTCTGCCGGACCCTCAAGGCCGGCGGCGCCGACCTCCTGCTGTGCGCCTCGAACCCGCTCTCGACCCAGGATGACGTGGCGGCCGCCCTGGTGGCCGAGTACGGGGTGCCGGTCTTCGCCATCCACGGTGAGGACAAGGACACCTATTACAGGCACATCATGGCCGCCTGCGACCACAAGCCCAACATCACGATGGACGACGGGTGCGACCTGGTCTTCACCCTGACGCGGGAGCGGCCGGACGACGCCGCCAGCATCATCGGCTCGATGGAGGAGACGACGACCGGCGTCATCCGCCTGCGGGCCATGGAGGCCAAGGGCCAACTCAAGTTCCCCGTCATCGCCGTCAACGACGCCGACTGCAAACACCTCTTCGACAACCGGTACGGCACCGGGCAGTCGACGATCGACGGGGTCATCCGCGCCACGGACATGCTCATGGCCGGAAAAAAGGTGGTGGTCTCTGGCTACGGATGGTGCGGCCGGGGCTGCGCCATGCGGGCCGCCGGCATGGGCGCCGCCGTCATCGTGACGGAGGTCGACCCGCTCCGGGCCATCGAGGCCACCATGGACGGCTACTCCGTTCTGCCGATGGCCGAGGCCGCGCGTGTCGGCGACCTCTTCATCACCACGACCGGCGACAAGAACGTGCTTCGCCCGGAGCACTTCGAGGTCATGAAGGACGGGGCGGTGGTCTGCAACGCGGGCCACTTCAATGTCGAGATCGACATCCCGGGCCTGGAGGCGATGGCCGAGGCGGTCCGCAAGGGGGTCCGCCGGTCGGTCGACGCCTACGACCTGCCGGACGGCCGGACCCTCTACCTCCTGGCCGAGGGCCGGCTTGTGAACCTCGCCGCCGCCGAGGGCCACCCGGCTGCCGTCATGGACATGAGTTTTGCCGTCCAGGCCCTCACGAGCGAGTGGGTCGTGGCGAACAAGGGCCGCCTCGACGTCCGCGTCCACGACGTCCCGCGCGAAGTGGACGAGTGGGTGGCGGCCATCAAGTTGGAGACCATGGGCGTCCGGATCGACCAACTGACGCCCGAGCAGGAGACGTACCTGCGGTCGAGCGAGTCCGGCACGTAAGGCGAACGATTTCGGATTTCAGGTTTCGGATTGAGGGCACCAACGATAGTTAGCCGCCGGGCTTGCCCGGCGCGTGCCTGGCGCGGTCCATCAGGAGATACACCGCGCGGGATTACGCTACGGGGACACCGAGCAGAAGAGGGGCCGTTTCTTATGGCACAGGTCCGTCCGTTCCGGGCGCTGCGGTACAATACGCAGGACCCGCTGAGTCTCGCGCTGGTCACGGCGCCCCCGTACGACTGTATCGGCGACCAGGAGTGCGAGCAGCTCCATCGCACGCATCCGCACAACGTGGTGCGCCTGGTCCTCGGCCGCGACGAACCCCGCGACGACGAGACGCACAATAAGTACACCCGGGCCGCCGAGTTCCTCGAGCAGTGGCGCCGCACCGGCATCCTGGTTCGCGATGCCGAACCGTCGCTCTACCTGTACCAGCAGGAGTTCCAGGTGGAGCGCGAGTCGTACGTGCGGGAGGGGATCCTGGCCCGGGTGGGTCTGGAGGAGTTCGGCAGCGGCCGGGTCTTCCCGCACGAGGAGACCATGGACGCGCCGCTGCGCGATCGTCTCCGCCTGATCCGCGCCACCCGCGCGAACCTCTCCCCCGTCTTCGCCCTCTACCCCGACCCGGACAACGTGGTGCCGGACCTCTTCCACGAGGTGGTCCACTGCGATCCCCTGGCGCAGACGGTGGATTCCGACGGCGTGGTGCACCGGCTGTTCGCCTCCTCCGACCCGGGCCTCTCGGACCGCGTGGCCGAGGCCATGGCCGACGCCCCCATCTACATCGCGGACGGCCATCACCGCTACGAGGTGGCCCAGGCCTACCGGCGGGAACTGGCCGAGAACGGCCACGAGGTGGATGACGAGCACCCGGCCGCCTACATCCTCATGCTGTGCGTCTCGATGCATCATCCGGGGCTGGCCATCCTGCCGAGCCACCGTGTCCTTCGCGGCCTGCCGGACCTGGCCGCCGACCGGCTCCGCCAGGCCACCGCCGGCCACTTCACTTGGCAGGAGTTCGGCGGCGCCGACGCCACCAGCGCCCGCATGGTCGAGCATCTCCGAGCCGCGCCCGCCCACTCGTTCGGCCTGTGGACCCGCGACACGACGAGGGCCTTTCTGCTGACGCTGAAGCGGCTGGACGTGATGGACCGCCTGGCCCCCGAGAAATCGAAGGCGTGGCGCCGGCTCGACGTGGCCATCCTCGAACGCGCCCTGCTCGGCGAAGCCCTCCAGCGGACCGTCCGGGCCCCCGACGGCCTGAGGCGGGAGTACGTCCACCTGGCCCAGCACGCCTTCGACGCCGTCCACGAGGACGGCGCCGACGCCGCTGTCCTCCTGAAACCCCTGCCCGTCGAGAGCCTGGAGCAGGTGGCCGCCCATGGCGAACGCATGCCCCCGAAGTCCACCTACTTCTACCCGAAGGCCCTGTCGGGCCTGCTCATGAACCCGCTCGACTAAAGGTAGTACCTGAGTACCGAGGTACCGAAGTGCCGTTGCGGTCTTCCCCGGTTTCGGGCCGTCGCTGTTTGCTTCCTTTGTCCCTTGGCGCCGTCGCGTGAGGTTGCCCTTGCCGTCCTGCCTTTTGCCGTGGCTTGCAGCCTGTGGCTTGCGGCTTGTGGCTCCCGACCTGCGGCTTGCGGCTGTTTTTGCCTTGCGGCTTCCGGTCTTGAATCGCCCGCCCGGCCGATTATAATGGGAGACACACGTCGCGTGGGGCCGTAGCTCAGTTGGGAGAGCGGCTGGTTCGCAATCAGCAGGTCAGGGGTTCGAGTCCCCTCGGCTCCACCATCCTCCGTCGCCTGCCGCAAGCGGCAGGCGACGGGGGATGTCCTGCGTAGCCCGAGCGCAGCGAGGGCGAAGCAGGGCCGACGAAAAAGTGCCAAGGGGGGACGATGCAGTACGTCTATTTGCTGGAAAGCGTGGGTCATCCCGGCAAGCGGTACGTCGGTCGAACCGGGGATTTCCGTACACGCCTCGCGGCACACAACGGCGGTCAATCGCCCCACACCCGCAAGTACCGCCCCTGGCGGGCTGTCGTGGTCATTCGTTTCGAAGATGACGGCAAGGCGGAGGCTTTTGAGCGTTACCTGAAAGGTGGTCGGGCCACGCCTTCGCCCGCCGGCACCTCTGGTAACCACGCACACAGGCATCCCCCGCCGCTCCCCTTACCTAACACCCGGTCTTGGCGAGTGATGGCAAGTATTGACGTACCGGGGCAACGGCGCGCTGCAGTAGCGCTGAAAGAAACGGCTACGTTTGCAGAGCCTGTCCCAAGCGTAGTTGAAGGCTGGAAGAAGGAGGCGACTCCGATCGGCGGAATCGGTTAGGATTCGGAGACCCGACCGGAATGAGCCGGTCGGCAGCCGAAAGGAGCCACCCGATGAAGTCCAGACAAACGTACCAGATTGCGGAGGCGAAGGACACCAAGAAGTTGGCTGCGTTCCTCGCCCGGGAGGGGCAGTTCCTGTTGCCGCTGCTGGAGATGATCGAGCAGGCGGAGGCGGCCGTGGACGAGGTGATCGACGTGGTCGGCCGGGCCACGCTGGAGGCGGTCCTGCTCCTCAGCGCCGAGCAGGTGGCCGGGCCGCGTCATCCCGGCAAGGCGGCCGGGGAGGTCCGCCGGCACGG
>CAYTJE010000086.1:0-12310 GCA_964437855.1 uncultured Anaerolineales bacterium
GGCACCTGGTGCCAGAAGACGAACCACAGCATGACGCCCGCGTACGCCGGGGCCGCCGTCTTGTACCACGGTGCCCGTGCCGACTGCGGGTTGGGCTTCGCCGACGCCAGGTAGTCCGGCAGTTTCCCGTTGGCCATGGCTGCTCCTTTCGAAGACCGATATGGTTAGGAGTTGACGTCAGGGCTCTCATGTCCCCCCGGAGCCTGCGGCTTCGGACAGGCCGGATTAACACTTTTCTAATCCGTCCGCGAGAGAGGTCAAGAGAAAAACGCCGCCGCATGCGGCTCCGGCGAAGGGTGGACGGACCGCCGGCCAGCCGGTATCATGGGCCGCACGCGACGCCGGCGCCGCACGGGACCTGTCCGGCGTGTGGTTGCCGGACACACGCGGACCCGGCCGGCGGGCAGCCGGCTTCAAGAATCCACAGCCTCAGGGGAAGGGGGGTATGTCGGCAAAACGACGCAGAAAGCGACCGCGGCGGGAGCAGAGTTTCCTCGGCATCCACTTCGACCTCGACGCCGAGCAGGGCTCCGGTCGCCTCGGCCGATGCGTGACCCGGCCGATGGTCCGCGCCATTATCAAGACGGTCCGGCCGGACTACATCCAGTGCGACGCCAAGGGCGCCGACGGCCTGTCACGGTATCCGACGGAGGTGGGGGTCCGCGCCCCCGGCCTGGTGCGGGACCCGCTTCGCATCTGGCGCGACGTGACGGCCGCCCGCGGCGTGGCCTTGTATGCCCGCTATTCCGGCGTCCTGGACCCCCAGGCCGTGAAGCGGCACCGTGCGTGGGCGCGCGTAGGGCCCGACGGCAAGGCCGACAGACGGGCCGTCTCGGTCTTCGGGCCGTACGTCGACGAGTTGCTCCTGCCGCAACTGAAGGAACTGGCCGAGCGCTACGGCCTGGACGGCGCGTGGATGGACGGCGAGTGCCTGGCCCTGGAGCCGGACTATGCCAGGGCGGTCGTCCGGGCCTTCCGGAAGGCGACGGGCCTCCGGCGGGCACCCACCAGGTTCACCCACAAGCACTGGGCGGCGTTTGCCGAGTTTTGCCGAGACGGGTTTCGCCGATACCTCCGCCACTACGTGGACGAGATGCACGTGACGGCGCCGGAGTTCCAGGTCGGCAGCAGCGGGGCGTTCTCGCATCTCATGCCCGAACCGGTGACGGCCGACGTCGATTTCCTGACGGCCGAGGTCCCCCCCGCCGACAGTGTCAACGCGGCGCGGCTGGCGGGGCGGGCGCTGGCGGGGCAGGGCAAGCCGTGGGACCTTCGGCTCGCGAGTTCGCGGCGTCGGCCCGGCCAGGCGTGTGCCAGCACGAAGACGGCCGGGCAGTTGAAGCAGGAGGCCGCCGTCGTCGTGGCGCTGGGCGGGGGGGTGTCGGTCCAGTTTCCACAGAAGCGTGACGGCTCGATCTACGCGTGGCAGATGGATCTGATGACCGAGGTCGCCCGCTTCTGCCGCCAGCGCCGCCCCTTCTGCCACCGGGCCGAGCCCGTGCCACAGGTCGCTCTGCTGTACAGCGGGGCGGCCTATTACCGGAGCGGGCCGGGCCTGATGCGGCCGTCGGCCGGCCAACTGGAGCCGGTCCGGGGCGTCCTCCAGGCCCTCCTCGGTCTGCATTACGCCGTCGAGGTGACGATGGACGACCACCTGGCCGGTCGGATGGACGCCTACCCCCTGATCGTCGTGCCCGAATGGTCGTGGCTGGAAACCGACCTCCGCGACGCCCTGCTGGCTTACGTATCCGGCGGCGGGGGTTTGCTGGTGGTCGGGCCTGCGGCGGCGGGGCCGTTTGCCGACGCGCTCGGCGTGACGGTGACCGGCGAGGAGAAGGTCCGCCAGCAGTGGCTGGCGTTTGACGGGGGTCTGGCGGCCATGGAGACGGTTTCGGCGCCGGTTCGGCTCAAGGGCAGCCCCCGGGCAGTCGGCCGGCTCCACGAGGAAAACGACGCGACTGGCAAGGGCCGCCCCGCCGCCTCTATCATCCCCTACGGCGAGGGCCGCATCGCCGCCACCTACCTGAACCTCGGGGAACGGTTCCTTCACGCGTCCACGAGCGTGGCCTGGCGTTTCCTGGACGCGCTGGTCAGGGAACTGTTTCCCCGGCCGATCGTGGAGATCCGGGACGAGGCCCCGGTGGACGTGGCGGTTAACCGCGTGGGCGGCCAACTGGCCGTCAATTTGGTCAACACGGGCGGTCCGCATGCCGACGCCAACGTGGACGTCTTTGAGCGGGTTCCCCCGCTCGGGCCGCTGAAGGTCCGCATCCGAACAGGCCGCCGGCCGGAACGGGTCTTCCTTCAGCCGGACAATCGGCACGTGGCGTTCCGTTTCAGAGACGGCGCGGTGGAGTTTGAACTGCCCCGGCTGGATATCCACGAGGTGGTGATGTTTGAGGACACCGGTTTGGCCTGACCGTCCGACGCCGTCCCCCAAACGGCGTGTTGTTCGGGTAACGGATCAGGCCAAACGCTGAACGCTTGCGATCGAAGGAGACGGGCATGAACGGCGATTGTGGCAAACGGGACAAGGCGGTGCTGTCGCGTCGGCAGATGATTAAGGGAACGGCGGCGGGTGTGGCGGCCTTCGCGGTCCTTCCCCGCCACGTTCTGGGCGGGTCCGGCCGGACCCCGCCGAGCGAGAAGCCCACCCTGGCAGGCATCGGCGTCGGAGGGATTGGCTACAGCCAGATCCGGGGGTGTGAGCGCGCCGGGTTCCAGGTCGTCGCGCTCTGCGATGTTGACTGGGAGTACGCTGGCAGGACCCGTGATCGCTGGCCCAAGGCACGCCGGTACACCGACTTCCGAAAAATGCTGGAGGCCGAAGGGGACCGCGTCGACGCCGTTTACTGCGGCACGCCCGACCACACCCACGCAATCATTTCGATGGCGGCCCTGAAGGCCGGCAAGCACATCCTGACGGTCAAGCCCCTGACGCGAACTATCTGGGAAGGCCGCAGGCTTGCCGAGGCCGTCACCGAGGCCGGCGTGATGACACAGATGACGGCCTCACCGGCGTCGACCGAGAACGGCTGCCGCACCTGCGAGATGATCTCCGGCGGCATCGTCGGCGACGTGACCGAGGTGCACATCTGGTCGAACCGGCCCCTTTGGCCGCAGGGCATGACACGCCCCGCGGGGTCCGATGCCGTGCCGGATACGTTCGACTGGGACCTGTGGCTGGGTCCCGCGCCGAAACGGCCGTGGGTCGCCGAGTGGCCCGACGGGGCCCTCGCGCTCGCGCAGGTCAACAAGTTCAAGCCGAGACCGGCGGTGTATCATCCGTGGAACTTCCGCGGCTGGTACGACTTCGGCACGGGCGCCTTGGGCGACATGGGGTGCCATCACTGGAACACGCCGCGGCGGGCGCTCCGGCTGGGCCATCCCACGGCCGTCAGCGCCACCTCGACGAAGGTGATGGAGGAATCCTGGCCGTTGGCCTCGGCCATCACGTACGAGTTTCCGGCGCGGGACGAGAGGCCGCCCCTCACAATCGTGTGGTACGACGGGGGCCTGAAGCCGCCCCGGCCGGTCGAACTGGAGGCAGACCGCGCGATGCCCCGCGACGGTATCCTGTACGTTGGTACGAAGGGCGTGATGCTCGGCAGCGGCGCCAGCGGCATCCCGCGCCTGCTGCCCGAGTCGAAGATGAAGGCCACCCGCCTGCCGCCCAAGACCCTCCAGCGCCGGAGCGGCATCTACGGCGAATGGTTCGGGGCTGTCACCGGCGGCCCCAAGCCGTCCGAGCACTGGCCCGACTGCGCCGTGCCGCTGACGGAGATGGTCCTGCTCGGGTGCATCGCCCTGCGCACGGGCGGTTACCTGAAGTGGGACGGCCCGGCCATGCGGTTCACCAATTCCAGCGACGCCAACCGGCTCATCAAACCCGACTACCGGAACGGCTGGGAACTCATCTAAAATGGAGATGCGGCCTGAGGCAGCAAAGCGTTGCGTCTCGTCCGGCCTTCTGGTAGCATACCGATGATGGACGATTGCCCGTGAATCCCGGGAGCCTGGAAGAGGAGCGCTGTAATGCATCGGTTGATCCTGAGAACCCTGTTCGTGTCTGCGCTGGTATCCGTGGCCGTTCTCTCGGTTACTCTTTCGGGTCGATCCGATCAGCAAGAGGCCGGGCGCAACAACGACCGGTTGTTTGAGTTTCCCACCTCGACGAACGACGCGGCCTTTCGCTTCACGAGTGTCCCGGACCTCTTCAACTGGAATATCAACTACCCCCAGCCCGGGTGGGAGGACGCCGTCGATTGGTTCCTGGAGGGCATGAAGAAAGAGGGGCCCGCGTTTTCGCTTAACGCCGGCGACATCATGGACGCCCGCTGGTGGTCGAGCCCGGAGGAGGTTCGGCGCCAGACCCGGAAGTACTGGGGAGGCTATAAGAAACGATTCGAAGATAAGAACATTAGATTGTACGTCGCCCCGGGCGACCACGAGTACGGGGACGACCAGGGGCTCCGTAAGATGAACCTGGCCCCGGTCTTCGCGGCGCAGTTCGCTTCCATCCTCGGCATGCCCCGCAACGGCCCGGCGCACAAGAAGGGCCTCGCCTACACCGTGACGAAAGAGAACCTGGCGGTCATCACGGTGGATACCTTCGAGGACGCGGGCACTCGCATGAGCATGACCGTCTCCGGCAAACAACTCGCGTGGCTGGAAAAGCAACTGGAGCAATACCGCGATAAGACCTTCATTATCGTTCAAGGCCACGTGCCCGTCGTCGGACCCGTGCGAAGCAAAAACTCGAGCGCCAACATGCTCGAAGGCGGGACCGACAGCGCGTTCTGGAAAACCATGGTCGCCCACGGCGTCGACGCGTACTTCTGCGGCGAGCACCACCGCATCACCGTAACCAGGCGGGACGGCATCTGGCAGATCGTGCACGGGGCGCTGTGGGGTACCCAGACCGACCTCAACTACCTCCGCGGCAGCGTCTGGCCCGACCGGCTCGAACTGGAACTCTTCCGCTTCGATGTCAAGTACGGCGGGAGGAAGTTGACAGAGCAGCACCCACACCGGGGCAAGGGCGGCCCGTGGAGTAAGGTGACCATCGCCGACTCCCCGAAGCGAAACGGGCCGGTCTCGGTGGGCAAACTGGTCATCGAAGCCCGACCCGGCGGCAATAAGACAACAATGGCGACGGGCGAATTCGCGTCCGCCCGGCCGTGACGCCCGCCGACCGTCCCAACCGGAGACGGGGCCTCGGGCCGCCTCAATCCATCAGCCGCGGGTTGTACTGCCGCGGCCCCGCCGTGTACCGGCCGTAGGCCGAGGTGTCCAGGGGCTCCGGCGTATACACGTAGACGACGGCGGCCGTCGGGTCCCACACGACGAGATCCTCCCGCCCGTCGCCGCAGACGTCCGCGGCAATCGCGTGGTAGAAGCCCATGCGGTGCACGTCCGTCCCACCGGGCGGCGGCAGGCCGGGCAGGGGGGCGCCGCGGCCCGTCTCCACGTTCCACAGCCATCCGCCGTTGAAGAGCCGCGCGGGCTTGTCCGGCCCGTTCCAGTAGACGACGGTCATGCCCGTGTTGTTCGGCGACGGGTTCAGGCGGAGCCGGTCCACCACCTTGCCCGCCGCGCTGCCGACCACCAACACCTCCGGGCTGTGACCGTGGGCGCGGAGGACCATCTCGGGCCCCGGCAGGTCGCCGCGGAAATCCGCCACGCGCACCTCCTGGCCGTGAGGCACGGCGTCCGGTCCCAGCCGCAGTATGACCCGCCCCTGGTGATCCACCACGTGGCCGAAGCCCGAGCAGACGGCCCGCTTCTTTCCGTGGTCCCACTCGGCGATGGCCACCGAGTCCATGTTCCGGCCCAGTTGCTTTTCCCACAGCGGCGTGCCGCCGGAGTCCAGCAGGAAGTATCCGCCGAGGACCTCGTCCCGGCCGTCCGCGTCGGCGTCGCCCACCGCCGGAATGTAGGCCGGGCACCGGCTGTACCGGTACCAGCGGGAGCGGTAGGTCCAGAGGGCGCGGAGCCGGTCGTCGAGTGCCACGACCGTGTCGCCGAGTTTGGCGACGATGTCCTGCGCCCGGCCGGTGCCGCGCAGGTCCGCCAGCAGCAGGCGCTGATGCACCCAGTTGGCGCCGGACGGGTCGCGTCGCCGGCGTTCACGGACGGCGGCCGGTGCGGCCTGGCGAAGGACCCGGCCCGTTCGGCCGTCGCGGATCTGGACGAGGACGTCGGCCAGCGTATCCCAGCCGGCGGCCTCGCCGGACTCCGGTGCCGGCCGGTGCCAGAAACAGACGACCTCGGCCGCGGCGTCGCCGGCCACGTCGTGGACGGCCACGGACATGGGCCGGGACGGCTGGTTCCCGCCCTTGCCCGCGTGCCAGAGCGGCCGACCGTCCAGGTCGAACGCGCCCAGGAAGACCGGCTTGATGCCGCCGGCGTGCGCCCCCTTGGCCGGGGCGTCCGCGCACCGGTAGACGAGCAGGTCGCACCGGCCGTTGCCCGTCAGGTCGCCGATGCGAAGGTCGCCCCCGAAGGTCCGCCCGGCGCGGGTCACGCGGAACGGTTCGGGCACGGCCACCGTGCGCCACAGGCGCGGGTCGCCGCGGGTGGCTTCCGAATCGGCCCGGGCGGTACCGCACGACAGCAGCGCCGCGACAAGGACCGGAAGGATGGTTCCGCGAGCCCGAACACGCATCCTGACCCCCAAACGCGACCGTCGGCGGCCGTCGCGGGACGGGTCCGCCGATCCGGGACGCATTGACCATTCACCAGCGTAAACACGGCGGGCAGGCGAAGAGGGCCGCCGAATCACCGGCGTGCGAGGGTGTTACCCTGCGCAGAAGCGTTACCCGTGGTGCGCTCCGAGGCATCCGGGCCGCTGCCGTCGGCCCATCTCCGCGTGCTGACGGGTGGTCGGCGCAACGTATCGCGGTGCTTTGGGACCGCCGGCGCTGGCTCGCTTGGCGCGGCGATGCCCCGGCCGCCGGTTGGGGTGCGCGCGGCCATGGGCTCGACTCTGCATTTCGGTCGCCTGGGCGTCTCGTGGCCGCGTGATTCGGTGAAAAAAGCCCGAATTAACCGATGCCTGGACGGTGTTTTGCTGTTCAAGAGTGTCGGCTGTAAGGGCTGAGGGAAGTTTCTGACACATTCGTTCAAGGCCACAGGGAAAGCCCATATCTGACAAGACCACTCGAGCGTCGGGTGGTCCGGCTTTGGGACGACCATTTCCGTGATGCCCGGGCTGTCTCGACCGCGGCCGGCCGGAACCGGGCCGTGGAATCGCGGTGCCGCCTGCGCCTGATCGCTGGCCGGTAGCCGAGGGCAGGGTCGGATCGGGAGGGAACGGTCATGCATCCCGCTTCAGGCAGCCGGACGGTGCGCATCATTTGTGCCGTGGTCGCGGCGCTTATCCTGCCCGGCGTCACGCACGCCGCGACCGAGGATGAGTTGTGCCGGCGGTACCTCGCCATCGTCGAGGACGCGGTGGACCGGTTCGAACCGCTCTGGACGGACGACTCCGAGCGCGTGCCGAACAGCGGCTACTACAAGTTCAGCCGATACGACACGTGGAAACCAAAGTGGTATGCGGCGGAGATCACCGTGCCGGGCACGGGCATGGTGGTCTTCTGTTACTCGGTGCTGCTGGACGAGACGGACAAGGAGACGTTCGGCAAGCGCCGGGTCCCGCGGGCCGTGCTGCTCGACCACGCCGTCAAGGCGATCCGTTGGTGCTGCCTCACCAGCGCATATGTCGACAAACCATATCCGTTCCCCACGCCCGACGGGTACAAACGGCGCATCAAGAACGGCAGTTGGGTCCGCCCGCACGGCCACCGGACCGATGTGATGGGCTGGCTGACGGTGGGCACGATGCGGCTGTGGGACCGTCTTGACGCCGAGACCAAAAGGCTGGTTGAGCAGGTGATGATCGGGGCCGCGCCCCGCGAGCGCTTGGTCCGCCGGTGGCAGTACCGGCAGGGCGGCAACCACGACATCGTCAAGCAGGACATGGCCAGCACCATCGGCGCGGCGTTCATGTTTCCGAAGCGTGACGATGCGGCCGTTTACCTGGACGTCATTCGCGGTAATGGCATTGACCTGGTCTCGACCGAGCATGACCGGGCGTGCCGCGTGGCCGCCGACGGCAAACCCATCGCCGAGTGGTCGCGAGACTGGAACCTGTATCCGGATTACTCCAGCGACCATCACGGCTGGGCGCAGGTATGGTACGGCGGCGACCTGATCTTCGAAGGCCGATGTTACGTGGAGTTCATGAGCCGGCTCGCCGGCATCGAGGTGCCCGAGGTCTTCACCTACGACGGCAACGGCTTCGACGGCGTGCTGGGATGGCACAAGAGGCTGTGTCTGCCCGAGGGCGAACCGGCCTCCGTCCACGGGATGGAATACGACGCGTATTACGGGGCGGGGCTGCTCGCGTACTGCTACGGGGCGGTCGTAAAGAAGGACCCCGTGTCGGCGGCTCTGGAGCAGCGTGCGGCCGGGCTGCTTGCCCGACACGCGCCGGCCGTGGGCGTGTACGACTATCACCGGAACTCCTGGGCCAAGGCGGCCGCGGCTTACCTCATGCATCGCCAGGCAGGGCCGCGGGCCGAGCCGTTGCCCATCCCGGAGGCCTGGGCCTCCCTGGACGGCGCCTATCACCACCGCTGGCAGAAGAACCTGATCCACCGCGATGCAGGCCGCTGGGCCGCCTTCTCGTGGGGGAGCACGTCCAATACGGCCAAGGTGGCGCCGTGCGGGTTCGTTGTGCCGACGCGGGACCTGGCCCCGGACCTGGAGCCGCTCATCTACTTCCATCCGCGGTCGCTCACGGGCAAGGTCTCGGTCTCGGGCGCGGGCAAGGCGCCGCCTGAAGTCATCTCCGAGCCGGTGTATCGGACCCGGTGCCGCGACGACGGGGCCGGGACGGCCGGCGGGGTGGGCGGCAAGGCGCTCGACCGCTACTACGCGTTCTGGTCGCTGCCGGACGGGCCCTGCGTCCTGTTCACGGTGTTCCGGGCGCGGGCCGAGTGCAAGGTGACGTGGACGGGGCTGCCGGTGCAGTTCTACGTCCGGCCGGGTGTGACGTCGGGCCGTCGGTACGTCGATGCCGAGGGCGAGCAGCCGCTCGAGCAGCCTGCCGAACGCACCTCTTCGTGGTGGTGCGTGGACGATGCCCTGGGGATGGTTGTGGCAGGCGGCAACGGTCGGGTCCGTATCGAGCGGTCGGTGGGCAACAACTGGGCCCGCACCGACGATTACCGGGACAAGTGCGACGGCGTGTTCGTCTCGGGCCTCCGTGCGGTCAAGGCGGCGCCGGGGGCGATACCCGTTGACCTGGCGGCCACGCTCTGGACCGACACGCCGCACGAGGGCATCGCCCGCGTTGCCGCGACCGCCCGGCCCATCGCGCCGCTGCCGTCGGGCTGGAAGGGACAAGTCGTCGGCGACCCGCACCGTCCCGGCACGCGCCACCTGACGGTCGTGAACCTGTTCGGCCGGGAGAGGTCGGCGGCCGTCGACGTCTCGATGCCCGAGGGGGCGGCTGTCGTCTCCACCGGCACGACCGTCACCGGCCGGACCGGCCGGACGCGTCTGCACCTGGAGGCCCTGGAGACGTTCGGCGAGTCGGCGGAGGTCTACGCCGAGGTGCTCGACGGCGGGGCCGTGATTGCCCGCCGCGCCGCGCCCACGCGCTACGCCTTCCGGTCGGCCGACGGCGGGCCCGCTCGCCTGGCGCTGCGGTACACGGGCGGTGAGGCCGACGCCTTCATCTGGACCCACCGGGATAGCGGGGAGTCGCAACCGCTGGAGGCGGGGGGCGGAACGGGAGCAGCCGGCGGGACGCCCCGGTTCGTCGTGGACCTTGAAGGTCCGAGTTGCCTCGAGATCCGTGGCCCCGGCCCCGACCACGTCGGGCCCGCGGTCGAGATTACGGGCATCCGCGTTCGCCACGAGGACGCGGTCGCCGTCGAGGTTACGGCCGGCGACCGCAGCGGGGTCGCCGGTGTCGAACTGTTCTGCGACGGCCGATCGCTGGGTACCCGCACATCGCCGCCATACGCCTGGATCCATCGCGTCAAGAAGGGTAGCCACACGTACCGTGCCGTGGCGACCGACGGGGCGGCCCGGCCCAACCGGCGATCCTCGTTCAAGCGGACCGTGGATGTCGGCGTCGCCAGATAATGAAGGAGCACGATAATGGCAGGCCCTTGTACCGGTCTGATGCGGGCGGCCGCGGCGTGCGCCGCGGTGACCTTGTGTGCGCTCTCGGCGGGGGGTGCCACGAAGGCCCGGTCTTCCAAGGCCCCCTCGGCGTGGTGGAAGGCCGAGACCGCGCTCTCGGAAGGCGGTACCCTGTCGGTGGCGGGCAAGCCGTGGTGGGCCAAGGCCAAGGCGCTGAAGCCGGGCGAGCACATCGCGCTCAAGAGCGCGCTGGCCGGCGGCGGACGCATGCTCGTGCGGCGTGAGCAATCGGCCCGCAAGGGCAAGCCGCTTGCCATGCTCGTCTGGGTCATCGATGACGACGGCGACATGCCCGACGGTGCCGCCGACGGCGACACCGACAGCGACTGTTACGTGGTGGATTACGGCGTGGACGGCACGGTGGACCGCATGGTGGATTATATCGATAACGACGGCGACGACGACCCCGACGAGATGGACATCCGCTACTTCCACAAGGGCCAACTGCGGATCGCCTGGTTCGGCTTCGACCTGGACGACGACAGCCACATGTGGAGCCTGGCCAACTACGAGTACGACACCAACTTTTTCCGCAGCGACCCGTACGGCGACAGCATGATCTGCGCCAATAAGTACGACCCCGAGCGCCGGCGATGGTGGCCCGTCAGCGAGTGTCCCTTCGCCTTTTACGATACAGACAGCGATGGGTTCCCGGAAGCGACCGTGCGCGTCAGCGCCGTGCCGCTGAACTTCGACCCGAAGAAGGAACGCGACCCCGGCAACTCGCTTTTCAATCCATCGAAGCCGTTCCGGCCGCGGCTGCGCAACATCGGCGTGGTGAATATCCGTTACGGCATCGACCTGGATGACCTCAGCAGCAAGGCGCGGCCGCTGCACTACGATCTGGGCTTCAACATGATCGGGGCGCTGCCGTACAAGGTTCCGGGCATGGAGCACACGAACCCGCGGCGGCGTCCGCCCGAGACGGTCATTACCGTACCGCACGGGTCGGCCCGCCCCCTGGCCGAGACGTATCACGCCGAGGCGACCGGGTTCTCGTGGCGCGAATATGCGGACGACAGCAAGGAACTGGGGTTCGGCCGCCACGTGGAGAAGGACCGCCGCTGGGAGGGCGTGTTCTGGATCTGGCGTCGGCGCATCATGCACAACACGGGCGGCCCCACGCAGACCTGGAACATGCGCCGCGAGTACCGGCCCACGGCGTCGGACCGCCGCGACCTCTATTATTGCCGGGCCGACCGGCGCATTCACCTGAAGGGGGCCGTCGAGGGCTGGCTTCGCATCGGCCACCTGGGCGGCGGCGGGGTGTGGGGCGAGATCCGCATGTTCGACACCGACGACGACGGCTACTTCGACCGATGGGAGACGTACCGGGCCGGGACGCCTACGCCCGTCCGGGTGGCAACGGTCCGCGACGCCGGCGTCCGCGACCTGCCCGCCGACTGGACGCCGCGCCGCCGCCTCTACACCACGGAATTTCTGCCGGAGGCCCTGGAGGCCGACGGTCGGCTCATCGACGCCATGCGGGTGCTGCTGCCCGACCACCCGACGCCGGCGTTCCTTCACAAGGCCCTGGCCGACGCGGCCGACGACACCGAAAAACGCTACGTCCTGGACGTGATACGCGAAGACCTGTACCTCGCCCTCATGCGGCACCTCCGGGCCGCGGGGCCCAAGGGCAAGGACTCCAGGGAGGTGAAGGGCTGGGACCTGGCCGTGCGGCTGTCGCGGCTGGACGCGGCTTACGGCGAGGGACGGTACGGCGAGGTGGTACGGATGCTCGAACATCTGCGCGGTGACGTGGCCCTGCCCGGGAAGGGCTCGTGACGCTCGACGTTCGCGGTAGCCCCCTTTCCGACCGGGCCGTCCTGGCCGCCTATGCGGCCGTGGACCCCGAGGGCGGCTGGTCCGAGGACTGGGCCGAGGTGTGGGAAGAAACCGGCGCCGGCCAGCCGCTTCCCGACGGCCACGCGCTGGCCGACCGCCGCGCCGACGTGGACGGCCGGGTCCTGGCGAACCTGCTGCGATTGAACCGTCGGCAAGGCGCCTGACGTAAGTCGCCGGCAGGTCCGGCATGCCCTCATCGACACGAACTACTGGAAATCGTTCGTCCACGCCCGCCTGGCGGTGG